>NZ_CP147737.1:1200000-1517500 GCF_037265215.1 Xenorhabdus griffiniae
GCTGTTTGAGTCGGCCTTGAGTGGTCTGCGTAGCTATGTGTTTGCGCATACGACCAGCCGGATTGATGTAGAGTTGGGGTCGGGTCTGTTTCGGCATTTAATCAATTTACCACTGGCGTACTTTCAAGCCAGGCGCGTCGGTGACTCTGTTGCACGTGTACGCGAACTGGAAAACATTCGTAGTTTCCTCACCGGCAATGCCATTACGCTGATGATTGATGTCTTTTTTTCCTTAGTCTTTATTTTGGTCATGCTCTTTTACAGTGGCTGGCTGACCCTCATTGTGTTGGTGTCCTTGCCGCTCTATGCCCTGGTTTCGGCTTTAATAACCCCGCTTTTGCGTAAGCGGTTACAGGACAGCTTCACACGCAACGCTGAAAATCAGGCATTTCTTGTTGAAACAGTAAACGGCATTGATACCCTGAAATCAATGTCGGTTGAACCGCAAATCATCCGTAAATGGGATAACCAGATGGCGGCTTATGTGGCAGCGGGTTTCAAAACCCAGACTTTATCGACGCTCGCTAACGAAAGTGTTTCGCTTATCGGCAAACTTGTCACGGTTGCTACCCTCTGGCTGGGTGCCCGCCTTGTGATAGAAGGGCAACTATCGGTGGGAGAACTGATCGCATTTAATATGCTGGCTGGCCGTGTCAGCGGTCCTATTATGCGTCTGGCTCAGCTATGGACCAGCTTCCAGCAAACCGGCGTCTCGGTGCAGCGTCTGGGAGACATCCTCAATTCCCATACTGAATTGTCTCAGTCTACACGCAGTACAGTACCGCCGCTTAAAGGGCAGGTTACATTCGAACAGGTGCATTTTCGCTATCGTCCCGATGGCTCTGAGGTGCTGAGTGGCGTCAACCTGAGCATGGGTGCCGGAGAAATTATTGGTGTGGTTGGCCGTTCAGGCTCAGGCAAAAGTACCCTGACTCGCCTGTTGCAGCGGCTCTATGTACCGGAGCGCGGGCGGGTACTGGTCGATGGCATGGATTTGGCATTGGCTGATGTTTCCTCGTTGCGCCGGCAGATTGGCGTCGTGTTGCAGGACAATATGCTATTTAACCGCAGCATTCGTGAAAATATTGCCTTGAGCGACCCGGGGACGCCACTCGAAGTGGTTATGCATGCTGCAAAAATGGCAGGAGCCCATGAGTTCATCCTTGAGCTGCCGGAAGGTTACGACACGATAGTGGGTGAACACGGTGCGTCACTTTCGGGCGGTCAACGGCAACGGGTGGCTATTGCCCGCGCTTTGATCGGTGATCCCCGTATTTTGATTTTCGACGAAGCGACCAGTGCATTGGATTACGAATCTGAACGAGTGGTTCAGCAGAACATGCAGAGCATTTGCAAGGGACGTACAGTCATCATTATCGCCCATCGATTGTCAGCGGTGCGCGACGCCCATCGTATCATTGTGATGGAGCGTGGGCAGATCGTTGAACAGGGCGCCCATGCCGAATTACTGGTGCGTCAGGACGGCCACTATTCACGGCTGTACCAAATGCAGCAAGGCTGAAGATTTCGTCGATGATACTGGCTAATAACGTCACCAGGGGCAGACGTGATCAAGACAAATACACCCCGACTCAAGGAAAATAATTTCGTATGAGCGCCACTCTTTCTTTATTGCAGCGCTATCGCAGCATATGGCGTCAGGCCTGGCACCAGCGCAAAAACATGGATACGCCGCCGCGTCTCCCTCATGAATTGCAGTTTTTACCGACGGCGTTGGAGTTGCAGGAGACACCGGTTCACCCTGCACCAAGAATTTTCATCTGGAGCATCATGGGCTTCGCTTTATTGGCATTGCTCTGGGCCTGCATCGGTAAAATCGAGGTGGTAGCGGTCGCGCCGGGCAAGGTCGTTCCCAATGGCAAAACCAAGCTGATTCAACCCAGCGAAACGGCGGTAGTCAGAGCGATCCATGTCAATGACGGTCAGGCGGTGAAAGTGGGCGAGTTGTTGATCGAACTCGACCCAACGGCAGCGAATGCCGATGTCAGCCGGATCCAGAGCGAATTACTGGCCGCCCGTATAGACAGTGCGCGCAGCACAGCCATGCTTGATGCGATCAATCAGCAACAGCCGCCAACGTCGCTGGCAGGAACGATTACCAACGCTAACCCAGAGCAAATGCTCAGTGCCCAGAATTGGCTTCAAGGACAATATCAGGAATACCGTAGCAATCTGGAGTTGGTCGATGCAGAGATCCGTCAACGCAGCGCCGAAATCCAGTCTGCCCAGGCTCAGGTGGCCAGCCTGCAAAAAACGCTGCCGATCGCTACACGATTGGCCGAGGACTACCAACAGTTATTGGCGAAACAGTATGTGTCGCGGCATGCGTATCTGGAAAAAGAGCAAGCCCGGCTGGATCTGCAACGTCAGTTAAGCGTGCAGCAAGCCAGTGTCTTACAGAACACCGCTGCCCAGGAGGAGGCGCGGCGCCGGCGTGAAGCGGTGGTTGCGCAAAATCGCCGCGCCATGCTCGACTTACAGCAGGAAGCCAACCAGAAAGCGGCGATCCTGAATCAGGAACTGGCAAAAGCCCGCCATCAGGAAAACCTGACCAGCCTCAAGGCACCGGTGGCCGGCACCGTTCAACAACTGGCTATCCATACCGTCGGTGGTGTGGTGACACCGGCTCAGCCGCTAATGGTCATCGTCCCCGCAAACCAACCGATAGAAGTGGAAGCCATGCTGGAAAACAAGGATGTGGGGTTCGTACATATTGGTCAATCGGTCACTGTTAAGGTGGAAACCTTTAATTTCACCAAGTATGGCACCGTTGACGGTGAAGTGCTGAGCGTGTCGAACGATGCCATTGAAGACGAAAAGCGGGGACTCATCTATAGCACCCGTATTCGTCTGAAGTCAGATCACTTGCTGGTCAATGGTCAGCGAGTCGCACTATCTCCGGGCATGTCGATAACAGCAGAAATAAAAACCGACCAGCGACGGGTGATCGATTACTTCCTGAGTCCGCTGCGGCAGCATATTGATGAAAGTTTGCGGGAGCGATAAAAAACCGAAGGCGAGTGAGTAATACCGCTCGCTTAAGCACTTTTTTGCATAGTTATTCACAAAAATGCTTAATAAGAAAATTTGAATAGCCCGTCATTACTGGTTTCTTCAAATTGAGAAAATGATAGTTGGTACTTTTATTTCTCTTAAGCGAGCAGTATTAAGGCGAGTGAGAGGCTTTCTGTTGGATTTAACGCGTTATTTTTTACCGTTTTTCCGGGGGGATAAGTGATTATTGAGACTTTTTGTCATCTTACTTTATTGGGAGCAACAAAATGAAGGTATTACCTCGGCACTGGGGCTATCTCCTTATCTTTTTAGTTTGTGGCTGGTTAATCCTCTTTTTTTTAGGCTTTACCGGACTGGTGCGTTGTAACGGGTTCGTCTCGGGGTTAAGCGGTTGCCATCAGTATGCAGAAGCAATACACAAACCCATTGATGTCACCAAGGCCGGTCAGTCAGTGACTTTTGATTTTGAAATTCCTCAGGAGGGGGGGTATCAGTTTGCTTTGCTGTTTGATAAAGGGAATGACTATGACGAAATGTTAAGACGACTTCGATTATTTGGGAGTAAATTTTACGGAAGTATTGATGATGACGGCGTAATAACTCCAGTTTCACTCCATCTCGTTAAAGATGAAAAGATTTTTTTTGACGAGAAAATAAATGCAGGAGGAAATGATGGAGGGCTGGGTTTCTATTATGAAGAAAAATCTGTAAATGCGGCCATACGGAATATTAAGTCATTTTCATTACCCCCAGGACATTACTTTGCGGTTATTACTACTCTGGAAAATGTCCCTGCATTTGATGGCATTGAGAGTTTTGTACTGTTCACTTATTACGATCCGAAGATTTGATTTATGCAGGAAAAAAACAAAGAGAAATAACAACTAGAGGAAATAATAAGTATGGAAAAGAAATACTCTGTAACCTATAAAGTTGCTCCGAGGGGGGCTGAGTATGTTTATCAGGAAAATAAGGGAAAGAACAAAGCGGGAGATGTACATCCTTCATCCGCCGGTCATATGTGGTATGTGATAAATGACGGGAACGGAAATGAACAAAGTTACGGTTTTGAGTCAGAGCTTGGTGAACCGTGGGGCAAAGGGCGGGTCACGCGGCATGATAATGTCGCCTATAAACAAACGGTGTATGAAGTTTCCGTCGCGTTGACTGAGACTCAGGGCAAGAGGTTAATCGACTTTTCAGAAAATCCGGATAAAGTTGGGGGATTCAGGAAAGCAGAATACCATGTTGTGACCAACAGTTGCGTCGATTTCGTGTTTTTTTCATTAACATCTATTGGATACAATACGCATGGCATGCAAGGAAATCTGGTTCCCGTGAATAACATTATTCCTTTGAATAATATGTTAAAATTTAATGGGGCTGAAATCATTAGTAACCATCTGGTTCGTGATGGTCAATATTATGAGTATCATGATGCAAGAGATGTCACTAAAACTTTATGGTTAACCCCGGATGAAAGTAAGCGTGTCCCTGGACCGTCAACAAACTTGATTAACATTGATATTAATTCCTCCCCACAGCCCCAAAAACATATTCAGGGCGAAAATAAGGCGCAGCAGGATGTTGCCAACGGTTATATCCAAAATGCGGCGACACACAAAATATCTGTCATCGGAGATATTCTCAACAAAACAGACTTTACCTCTACCCAGATGGCCGGCCTTGCCACCGGAGGCATTCGTCCTGGTGAAATGCAGCTTGACCCCAATGTGCGGCCCAACACCTATCTGTCGGAGTTCTACAAACCCTTCTACCAGCCCGGAGACACGAGCAAACTGGACTTTGGCCTACGCAACGCCGTGACGTTGAACGGTTTATCAGCGATGACAACGTTCAACACGTATGTTGACCCGCTATTATTGGATCTGAGCGGTAATGGTGTACACATGACTGATATCCGTGATGGCGTATTGTTCGACATGGATAACAGTGGCACGCTCAAGCGTACCGGCTGGACAGGTAGCAATACCGGAATACTGGTGATTAATGATGGTAGTGGGCAAATAAAAAATGCCAGTCAAATGTTCTCCGAATACTACAGTGGCAAAACCGGAATTAATGGTGCCGCTGGCGAGAAGAAATTCAAGGATGGCTTCGGGGCTTTAGCCAGTGAAGATGCCAATAAAGATGGAGTGATTGATGAACACGATCCGATCTGGAGCCAGTTACGGGTTTGGATTGATGGTTCACATGATGCGAAAGTCGATGCAGGCGAGCTAAAGACATTGGCTGAACTGGGTATTACTCAGATTAACGTTCTCTCCTCAGATAAAGCCGAGGTGCGTGATGGGAACAAAGTTGTTGCCAGTGGATCTTTCACCATCAATGGCGAAACCCGGGAAATGCTGGCGGTTGATTTTCTCGGTGACCCTGTCAGCAACATACTGAGCACTCAGGGGACGGGTACGCGGGTGACTTCTACGTACAACGATATCACGACCACGGCTTACGCCAGCCAGAGTGAAACAGGTGAAACTCTGGATGCAGAACAGCTAGGTGTGAGTCATCTGTATGGTGGTAGCGGTAATGATACCCTGATTGCAGCAAAAACCGGCAGCTGGCTGGTCGGAGGTGCGGGGAGCAATACCTATGTGGGTGGTGCCGGCGATGACGTTTTTGTTATCAGCGCTTCTGACGATACAAAAAACATTCATGGCAATGGCGGATACGATACAGCGCTCATTGTTGGTAACAAAGGCGTCGAGCTGAACATGGCTGAGGCTGGTTTAACCGTCGCTCAAGGTGGAAGTGGTAGTGATGTTATCAGGAGCGGAGGAGCCAATGGTGTCTTTATCAAGGGAGGCTCCGGTGATTCTGTTCTGGTTGGTGGGATGGGTAACGACGTTTTAGTCGGTGGTAGTGGGCATAACACCATTATTGGTGGTAGTGGAAAGTCAGTCATCTATGCAGGTTCTCAAGGCGATATAATTTACGCTTCTGAGGGAGGCAGCATCATTCATGCCGGTGGCGGAGACGATAAGATTTTCGGCGGTGTAGGTGATGACATTATTGAGGTAGGACACGGTAATGCCACCATTGATGGCGATGGGGGCGTTAACATCGTTAGCCTGCACGGTAACCACGGCGACTACCAAATCACCCGTACCGACAGTGGATATATCGTGACCGACAAGGTTGCCGGGCGTGATGGCACAGTGACGCTGAAAAATATCCAGAAACTCAATTTTGCGGATATTTCAGCGGTGGATTTACAAATACCCAATGCGATGCCTGTTGAGGATGTCCTCACCCACGACAAGGATGGCAAAGTCTTTTCTCGTACCCAACCTCATCTGATTTCCGCAGAGAGCCTGTTGGCCAATGATCAACACCTCAACAGCCAGGGGGCACTGCGTATTGCCAATGTTGGAGATGCGATAGGCGGTACGGTCAGTCTCACCGCCCAGGGCGATGTCTTGTTTACGCCGGATGCAGATTACACTGGTGTCATTAGCTTCAAATATGGTGTAACTGATGCAGCCGGTAATCCTTCAGCCTCAGTAGTGGATCTGAGCAGCGGGGAAACCGCACCAATGCGTGCCGTTGCTACCTTACTGACCCCCGAAGTCCCGCTCGATCCACTGGCTGCTCAGCAATGGTATCTGAGCGATGCCAACATCCTGCCGGTTTGGAAAGACTATACCGGCAAAGGCGTGCGTATCGGTCAGTTCGAACCGGGCGGCAAGTTCGCCACCGGGCCAGAAATCTTTGATATCGCTCATCCCGATCTTGCAGCAAATGTTGATAAAGCCTGGCTGCAAACTCAACAAGCCAATAGTACCTTGCCAAACGTGGTTTCCAACCATGCGACGATGGTGGCGGGTGTGATGGTTGCCACGAAGAATAATATTGGTGGCGTAGGGGTTGCCCATGGCGCTACATTGGGTGGCTATTATCTGGCTAATGACGGAGCCGACCTTGCGGGACTTGGGCATATGGTCAGCTTTGACATTGCCAACAATAGCTGGGGATTCACCAATGATTTCGCGCTCAGCAATCTTCAGGATGGTTCCATTAATACTGCCGCATCGCTGAGCCTGAATGCGCAGTACGCAGCGGCTAATGGCCGTGGCGGATTGGGTACCGTCATCGTGGCGGCGGGTGGTAACAATCGAGAAGCCGGCGGCAATGCCCAGGGGTCACTGACCAGTAACAACCGTTTTTCTGTACAAGTCGGTGCGATCAACGCACAAAGCGACTTATCGACTTTGCAGATTGGTTCTTCACCCTTCTCGAACCCGGGTGCCAGCCTGCTGGTTTCTGCACCGGGCAGTAATGTGGTATCGACCAGCCATATGCTGAAAACTGACCGTGGTTCGACCTTCGGCAATGACTACACCAGTATGCAAGGCACCAGCTTTGCCGCACCGATCGTCTCTGGCATTGTTGCACTGATGCTTGAGGCCAACCCTAACCTGGGCTATCGTGACGTGCAGCAGATCCTTGCACTATCTGCTCTCAAGGTCAATGACCCATCCACCGAATGGAGCGACAATAGCGCCCATCACTGGAATGGCGGCGGCATGCACACCAGTAATGATTATGGATTTGGCGCCGTTGATGCACGAGCCGCTGTTCGCTTGGCCGAGTCCTGGATGACGCAAAGCACAGCAGCCAACGAGTATGTTTATAGCGCATCCAGCGGTGCTCTTGGCAAAACCCTGGCTGCGGGTGAAACGCTGACATCCTCCATTGCGATGAATGCCGGTCTGAATATCGAACATATTGAAATTGATTTTGACGCCGAAGTGGGTCGTCTTGGCGATTTGACGCTCAAACTGATCTCTCCTGATGGCACTCAAAGTATATTACTCAATCGTCAGGGCAAGGTTCCAGATGGTGTGTCGGGCGCGAGTGATACCGATATGGGTAGCAGCCAGTCGGGAACGTTCAAGTACAGCTTTATGTCGACCCATGATTTTGGTGAAAACTCGGCGGGTAACTGGACGCTGCAAGTCACCAGTGCAAATTCGGGCCTGCCAACCACACTAAATGCCTGGTCACTCCGTTTGTACGGCAGCAAGAGTACACCGGATAATACTTACTTTTACACCGACGAATATATCCAGTCGGTGGTCGGGCAAGCCAACCGTACGGTACTGGATGATGCAGTTAATGGCGTGGCGGGTGGGCGTAATACCCTCAATGCGGCGGCGGTTTCACGCGATACCTCGGTCAACTTGCAGACCGGTGTTGCCAGCATTGGCGGTGCCGCGTTAACTATCAAGGAGCCGTCGGGCATTCATAACATTGTCACCGGTGATGGCAACGATACACTGGTTGCAGGTAATACTAATGCCTTGCTAGATGGCGGGCGTGGAAACAACACGCTGATTGGCGGTGCGGGTAAGGACTTCTTTGTGGTTCACCGCCGTGAAGCTGGCAGCGATATTATCAGTAATTTCGAGGCCGCCCGTGGCGAAATCATCGATCTGGTCGGATTTCGTGGAAAAACCTTTGCTGACTTGCTACTGACTCAACAAGGGGACGATGTTAAGGTTGATCTGGGTAATAATCAGAGTATTACCCTAAAAAATCAGCAAGTGACTGGAATCAGTGCTGAGAATTTCAAGTTCCAAGATTCCTTTATCGCGCCAATGACCTACACCAGTAGTGACACCTCTACGCACCAACCACAAGAAGGCCTGGGAACAGTGATCCTTAATGGCGGAGGCAATTGGGTTTCGCTCAGTACCGATGCTCAGGGTCAGATGAAATTTAGCCTGGATGGAACTATTTATAGCCATGATAGTGCAACATCAGATACTTTTGTTATAGCAGCTCAACCCGGTGCTAGTAATTACAGAAACGCATTACGTGGATTCCGCCACGGTATCGATAAGATCGATCTGCGTCAAGTTGGCGTCACTGACTTTAGTCAACTTTCTATCACTAAAAGCAATCGTGGTACGATCAATGGGTTGTCACAAATTCATGGCGTTAACGTCACATTTAATGGGGCAAACGCCGCTGATTCAAAAGTGGAACTGCTTTATCTCGATACTCTGGATGTTTCACAGCTCGATGCAGCCGATTTCATTTTTGCGGAACATGCACCAGACTTGGTACCCACGGTCAAACCAGTCGTACCGCAATCTCCTGATACATCAACTATTACAGTGCCGGACTCATTGACACCTAACATACCTTCTATTGATATTGATCGGAAGCCAATTACTATTCCTGATTGGAAACCGATTACTATTCCACCTATTGACTGGGAAGCAATTATGATTCCTCTTGTTGATCGGGAACCAATTACTATTCCGAAAATTGATCCAGTAGTAGAACCGACACCAATAACCACTGATCCCAATACTGTTATAGTTAAAAATACTTTTGCCGAGGTTACGTTGGGAGATGAGAGTAAAACAATCATTGTGGAAGCTGACCTTAATAAAGTTGTCGCTGGAAATGGTGATAATAAGGTTAATGTGACGGGAAGTAGTTCCGATATCACTCTAGGTAATGGTAACAATACCGTTATTGGTGGTGTTAAAAAGCTAATCGTCGGAAATGGCGATAACAATATTGAATCCAGCAGTACTATGCCGACGATAAAAGTAGGTGATGGTAACAACACCATTACTGGCAATGTCGATAAACTAGCTGCTGGACATGGTGATAATAAGATCAATGTGACAGGGCATAGAGCTGATATCACGCTAGGTGATGGTAATAACATTATTATTGGTAATGTCGACGAACTAGTCGCCGGGGGTGGTGATAATAAAATCAATGTAACAGGACGAGATGCCGATATCACGCTAGGTGATGGTAATAACATCATTACCGGCAATGTTAATAAACTAATAGTCGGTAATGGCGATAACAATATCGAGTCCAGTAGTACTATGGCTAAAATAGAAGTAGGAAGTGGTAATAACCATATCGTTGCTAACGGTACTATGTCGAGGGTAAAAGTTGGTGATGGTAATAACAATATTTTGACCAGTGGTACTATGTCGACTGTAGAAGTCGGACATGGATCCAATAAGTTAGAATTTAACGGTGATATGGGCAAGTTGGTGTTAGGAAAGGATATTAGTCTTGATAATCTGAGATTCCAGCATGCTGGGCAAGATTTACAGATTTCGGTCATTGGTAGCAAACAGGAAGTAACACTGCATAATTGGTATGCCAGTTCTCCTGAACGACCAGCAAGCATTATGGTCGGTGATGGCCACCGTTTGATGGATAGTGAGGTTGAGCACCTTGTTCAGGCCATGGCTGCATTTGCACCATCAGCTCCTGCAACCACAATGTTCAGCGATGTTGAGCAACAACGGCTGCAACCTGTACTGGCTGCCAACTGGCATTAAATGTAATGGGTAATAGCGCCCGCGATAATCATCGCGGGCATCTTACTGGCTGGTAAAAATTGTGTTGTTCTACCTTAAACAAACATTTGACTCGCTTCAATCCAATAGATAATGTATGGAGCTGTAACTAAAACGATCCTATCGTCTGCAAGGATCAGCGTTAAGCGGCGAATGAAAACTCCCGTAGCCTGCAAGGGAGAGCAAGCATTGCGGTACATCTGCCCACCTTTGGAAGCAGATATTGTCAGACATAAACCCCTTGTCTGGTAATGAAGGTTTATTAAACTAAAAATACGCCCAAAAGGTGTTTTTATCTTGTCGCCGAAGGGTGTTGAACATGGGTTCATACACTGACTTTTCAAATCAACATAAATCCTGTTTATCTTCAATGAACAACAGGATGGCTTTTGTGCATCCGTTCATACTTTTATCTATCCCTGTCTGAATTATTCAACAGACAATTTTTTACCGCTAAACCATTAACGCATGACTACCGTTTGACATTGAATCTGGCGGCGTTTTGCTGTACCCGTTGGTATTTCAACGCTTTAATAGTCTTTGCTGATTGTTCGAAAACTCAAGGCGTCACTTTTTGCGGGTTACCGCTGAAAGTGACGCCGCAGCCAAAGAGTACCACAACCCTGACAGGCTCACGCCTGCTTCACCACGCAGTGAATCTGACACTGCATTTTTAGATTAAAAAAGGAGAACTTGACGATATCGAGGCTGGCTTTTAGCCGGTGGGGATGACCTGTTTATACAGGCGGCAGTACCGCGTACTCAACCGATACCCCGCAATACCTCAACCTGCGTTCACTCTGGCGCACAGATATCGATCAAGGGCAAAGCAGGTTTTTCTGTTTTGCCAGAATGGTCGCGCGCCAGAGATTGCATGTTGTCAGGTATAGGTCGCGGGAGAAGCTAATGAGTCGATTGATTAAGGAATTAAAATTTTTTGCCCGACAAGGCGGCGGCAGTCATAAAACTTGCCATGATCGCATTCAGATCGCCGAACGTTTAGGCGTGTTGTTATTGAGCCTGAATATTCAGGTCAAAAGCCTTAAGAATTTGAAAGCCAAGCATGTGGAACAGTATGTTGATGCCCGTTTGTCTCAGGGGATCGCCAAGCGAACGGTGCAAAATGAAATGTCCGCACTGCGTAATATCTTTCGCATGGCAGGTCGGGAGAAGCTGGAAACCTCGCCGCGTTTAAGCAATCAGGCATTGGGATTAAGTGGCACCAGCCGCGCCGGAACAAAACAAGCGATCCCTGATGCCACGTTTCAGGTTGTTTATCAGAAGGCACGTGAACGTGATGCCGGATTTGCCGTCACACTGACACTTGCCCGATTGTTGGGGTTACGTTCTCAGGAAGCGGTGCAATGCAGTGCTTCATTGAAAAGCTGGCGCAAACAGTTAGAGCAACCAGAGCCAAAACTGCATGTTGTTTTCGGTACAAAAGGTGGTCGGCCAAGGCAAACCCGCGTACTGGATGTTGCAGCGGTGAAAGAAGCTGTCGAACAGGCCATTGTTATTGCAGAGCAACGAGGTGGCAGGTTGATTGATAAACCAGACCTCAAGCAAGCCATGAACTACTGGCGGACACAGACCACAAGGATTGGTTTAACAGGCTGTTATTCTCCCCATAGTTTGCGTTATGCGTGGGCACAGGATGCATTGGCTTTTTACCAACAGAATGGTTTTAGCCGTCAGGAAGCAAGGGCACTGGTATCAATGGATTTGGGGCATGGTGACGGCCGCGGGCGTTATGTTGAACGGGTTTATAGCCGTTAAACTTAGTTGTTCGGTTATTGAGTCAGATAAAACAATCAGTTAAAGTATTCCCGCCATTAGCAAAATCTAGTGGTCAAGGTTTAGCAGCCTTGTGCGCTTATACACTGGTAAGAATCTTTACCAGTGTGCCTGCATACGCCTTTTCTATGGTGGTTCAGGCAGGGGAGACTCACGTCTCGCCGGAGTAAGCGCCGGTCTGCTAACCCTGCTTTGAATCACCACCATCAATATTAATTAATGGAAGGGGTAGCAGGAATGAATAATAACAATGTTCAAAATGACTGGCATCAGGCCGATATCATTGCAGCATTACGTAAACGTGGTACAACCTTAGCGGCGCTCTCCCGTGAGACGGGACTCAGTTCATCAACATTAGCAAACGCACTCAGCAGGCAGTGGCCTAAAGGCGAGTGGATTATCGCGAATTATCTCGGCATCCATCCCTCAGAGATCTGGCCCAGCCGCTATTTTGATAAACGTGGTCAACTGATTAAGCGTAAAGTTCGCAATAAACCACAGGAATAACTCGCTGTAATTTGTGATCGATGTCGTAAAAATGATAATTTTTTATCTTAAGCCCTGAGCGTAAAATGGCAGCCCAATTTGACCATTTTTAACCCTCACGGCTTTTTTGCTTTAAGATGATTAAAAAGCACGCAATAAGTAAGATAAATAATTAAAATCAGTCAGATAGTAAAGAGAAAACAAGGAAAAAAATCTAGGGGCATTAAAAGGGGCATAAACAAAATTAGAGATAATAGATTTTATAAATTCAACAGGTTATAATTTTTTTCGATTCCGCCTCCGGCACCAAATTTCCATGCGGGTTTGTCCTAGGTTGTTAAATTTCCTGACAAAAGCGCAAAAAAGAATCAATCGTTAATTAAATGTTAAATCCTAATCAGCTCAATTTGTACTGTTTAGTTGAAAAGAACACTTAAGACAAGATAACAGGGTAGCTGTTTTAACAGTTACCCTTTTCTCGTTTAAGGTAATGATTTCAGTAATTGATTCTGATGTCAAGTAAGGTGAAAACTTCACGTGACACGGGATCGGAATTAGCCATTTTTTCATACCATCGATATTGATGCAGGGCAGTTCACTCACACCTCCACCTCAATCCTGTCTGAGACCTGCCCTGTCTTTTTTACGCCGTTTTATTCATTCTCATCGGCATGCTCATCAACAAAATCAGTATACAACCCCAGTTCCCGTTCCAGCGCTTTGCCCGTCACTTCCATATCAAGATCAATGTATTCCATCGTGGTCGCCACATTACGGTGCCCCAGTAAGCGTTTCACCAGCGGCAGATTACGATCCGGCGATTTCATCAGGGTCGTCGCCAACGTATGACGAAAACGGTGAGGCGAGACTGCAAAATCACACTCTTTGGACAGCCGGCGAAAGAAAGAACGGAGCTGTTGTTTTTCCCGGTTGATATCGTATTGGTAACGGGAAAGCCGGCTTGGGTGCGGGACACTCAACCGGCTGAGATCGAAAATCGGATCGTGGGCTTTCGCACCGGCAGCGATGGCCCGTTCCACTAATTTTACCAGCCGGCGTTTAAGCGGCGGAATAATCGGTATTTCCCATTCACTGTGGTTTTTACTGCCTTCCAGCCCCAGTTCAATATAATTGCTGTCCAGATTAATATCCCGCAGCCGCAGGTGCAGTAACTGGTTCTGACGCATACCCGTAAAGCGCAATGTCGCCAGCACCGTTGACCAATACCAGGTCGGATACAGGGCACACCGCCCTCCCCGTGGAGTTATCTCGATGCTTTCTTCCTCAGCAAACTTGCCCATCAGCAGATTAATGCGGGTTATCTGCGATTGGCTCAAAATCTTCTTCTTTTTCTTCTCTTTTTTAGCCACGGCGTTGTTAAACGGATTTTCGGTGTGAGGCAGCAGTTTTCGCTCTATGCCGAAATTAAAAATCGCCCGCAGATGAGCTACCTTATTATTCCAGGTATAACTCGACTGCTTTTTTTCTACCAGAAGATGACGCCGCCACCGCAGCACATCCCGGTGAATAACCTGTGCCGGTGATGCGGCTTCTCCCATAAACCGGATAAAACCCCGTGTGACCTTGCGATAACTCCATTCGGTATCCGGTCGCAGGATATGTGAAAAAAAGTACTCTTCTAATAGCTCTTCCCAACTGAGCGTTTCTGCTGTATTCAACATGTTATTTTTTCCTCGGTTCATCCTGCCGTGTCCTGTCCAAAAACAATTCACGGCAATAAAATACAAATAACCCTTTAAATTATTTACCTTTAAATGATGAATGTGGGTGACTGTCAGTGGCAATACTTTCTTTCTCCCGTCCCGGCTGTTTGGTCAGTTTCGGACCGTGATGATGATTTTTTCCCTGATTTTGTGGTGAAGATGCATCCGGTGACTGAAATAAGGATAATAATGTCAGCGTATCGTCAGACACAGAGGGCGATGGGGTTGTGATTTCACTGACAGGAGGCGTGGATATCGTTTCCGGCACAGGGTTGTCTTCAGTAGAGAACACGGTCTCCGTCACCGGTTTCACCTGCAAAGGGGATTGAACCTGTCCGGCCGCATCCTGAAGCAATGTCTCTATCAATGGGACAGTGGAGGGTCGTCCGTTAAGATGCTGCATCAGACAGTGCCAGACCTCCGGTACCGTCACCAGCCACATCATGGCTTTTTCCGGTAACAGACAGGCGGCCAGCAACACTTCCTGCGGAGCCGACGGTATGTTCTCCGGGGCGCGGAAACGGAAACGAAACGGTTTGTCGGGAATACCGATGCCCGGTTGCCAGACCTGCCCGTCTTCCAGTTCCCCTTCGAGTTGCCGCAACAATGGCAGGTGGTAAAACAACGCGGCCCAGAATACCACCGCCTGCCATAAGACACCCTGTGCTGCCTGCGTTTCCGGTGTCACACCGGGCGGCAGTAAATGCCCCTTCGCCAGCCGCACGGCACAGGTGGTAAATTGCAGTGTCAGGTCAGCAAATCCGCCACGGCCTGACCACTTCCCTTCCGGAGAGGCGGGTATCTGCTGAACACTGCCCAATAATTGTTTAATCGGGGCGAGATAAAAACGCTGGTACAACCCTTCAGGGAGCGTACTGTTTTGCCATAATTGTTGCAGGCACTGATGGCGCAAGGGGGTTGCCAGCAACGCCTCCACTGATTGTGGCCGGAAATAGTCCCCGTTATCACAAGCCCCGCTCGTTTTTTGCCCTGATGATTTTTTCTGTAATGCTGGCGAGCGGGTAAAATGCGATTTAAAACGTGTAAACATCACTTTTCTCCTTGTCAAATTTGGCTCAGTGTCGGTCAATCCCACTCGGAAACAAGGCGAAACTCTTTTTGCGAAAATGAAAATTGTTTGTATGACTTACCCTTAAACGTAAAAAAGCGCCCCGAAAGGCGCAGTCGTGAAACAAAGAGGATGAAAACAGAAATCAGGCCGCGTGTTCATAGGCCTGCAAACGCTGTGACCAGTTGCCCAGATAATGGGCCGGTGTGTAGCGGGTTCGTTGGCTGCCACCATCATGCAGAGCATCACCAATCGTGACCGCCGCCGGAATACCGGCCAGGGAAAGCTGGATATAGGCCATCACCGCTGCCAGCGGATCGATATCAATCGCAGACACCCACATACTGGACAACGGATCATGTCCCTGCTCTCTTAATACCTCTGCGGCGGCCAGCATCATACAGGCTGCACCACAGCAAGGTTCGTGGAAAGTGACAAAGGGTCGGGTCTGCAACAAGTCAGACACCTCATGCAACTGCAATTGTGCCATGACTCTGGCCACACTCCAGGGCGTAAAGAACTGCTGAAGTTCCTTATTGCCCAGCTCCAGCTGCATAAACACACTGCCGAGAAAATCACCGGGTGCTTCCGACAATGCCAGCACGGTCATCGAAAAAAGTTCCACAATCCGGTCAATATCTTCCCGTTCGTATTTGTTGATGGTTTTCAGATAGAACTGCTCGAGTTCCTCACTGAAACAGTATTTATTGTGAATGGCCGCCATCGCACAGTTGCAAAAATCCTGAAAAACCCGATAACGGTGACGGGAACGGGCGGTTTGTTTAAACAGCAAAATAAACTCTTTCTGATAGTCAGGGCGAGAAGCCATGGCGTGTTTTCCTATAAAACAAAAAAGGTAAACACGCCCCGGAAGGGGAACGTGTTTCCCCTTTCGGTTGAAGTGAAAATAAGCTGATACAACGTTAAACAGCGGGTTACTGCCCGACGGCCATCGCCGGTAACGCCAGTGCCGGTTCGGTTTTGTCTCCGTTAACCAGATACAGGGCCGGACGGTTTTCGTGTCCTGCCTGCCCGTTATGACTGTCCACATGCTCGCCCTGGTCATAACAATCATAGCCTTTGAGGCTGCCTGACGGTTCGCTGTACCAGTGGCGGATTTCACAGTCAAACACCGATGACAACCCGCCCATCAGTTCTGCCGAAGGGGGGACCCACGGCGTGTCAAAACGCACGGTTAAGCTGCTGAGATGGCGCCGTTCCCAGCGGACATGATGACCGAACGGCCATTCCAGCCCATAGTGCTCATCGTAGCACTGCGCTGTGGTGGTCATTCCTTTTAATAAGCCACTGTTGCCGTTAATCTCCGGAGCCAGCCGGGTCGGTCGTATCATCAGCATATCGCAGGGCTGGGCCGAGGTCGGGTAAACCGCCAGCTTCTCCCAGCACGCGCCGATATCAAGATTGTCAGACCAGCCCACCACACCAAACCAGTCGGTATACTGACGGGTCAGCAGGCGGGCAATCATGTCACGCGCTGATGCCGGTATAGTCTCCCAGCGCAGCAGGCTTAAGCCTGACTGACGGTAGATACTGTCAATCCGCTTCATATTTTCGGTGCTCAACAACACATTGTCCTGCAACAGCGCCAGCCACTGTTCAAACGCCAGATTCTGCGCGGTCGGCGCTGCCGTTCCCCGAATCAGTTCCGGATACGGTGTGTAAGTGAGGGGTTTGGTGGGTTTTAATATCCCCGCACAGCCGGCCAGAAACAGGCGCAGGCTCTGTAATACCGCCTGACGGTAACGGGGGACTTCTTCCCCGCAGACCCATTGCTGCATCACATCGAGACAAACGGATTTTCCCGTAATTTCCAGTTGATTAGTGACCCATTCTGCCATGGTTAAGTTCCTTTGATTTTTAAGTTTAAAAACCGGAGAAACTGTTCCCCCACGGGAGTCAGTTCCCCCGATGGGTGATTGAAGAAAAGTGTCAGTTGAAATCCCGTCTGAAGATACCGGCAACCTGACTGCCGACAATGACCGTCAGTTCATCATGCACGCCCGGATACGGTGTACCGGGCGTCATTGCCGGGGCGTCCAGCCGGGTTAAATCGTATTTATCCACTCAGTCATTAATGGCTTCGGATGACCTGACACCGTGAGCGATAAGTTCGGTTACCGTTTCGGTTTCACACAATGCCGTGTCATTCAGACTCAGACCAGAATGACGTTTCAGCAACGCGGCGGCAATCATCTGCCAGACGGTTAAACGTAAAGGTGCCAGGGTGATACCTCGCCTTCACACGCTGACGATTGTGCTGTGCCGGAGAATATCCCGGACTTCAGGATGGTGCTGATAATCGGGCGAAATCATATGCAGTGACAACAGATTCGCCTCATGCCACAAGACACGCGCCGCCCCGGCATTCTGCCAGCTCAGCTCAAAGGTGGCCGACTGACACAAGCGCTGTTGTTTCTGCACCAGCGACAGACGTTCTGATGTCACGGTGACCGGCTGTGCCCAGACAATCTCGTCATCAAAGCGGCCACCGAGTACCTTGTTATCCTAGGCGTCATAAATCATCACGGTCAGTGGGAAAAAAGCCCGCCGGCACTGAGCTGAGGGCATTTCCGGTACCGGCCAGTCACCCAAAAGATGGATCACTTTCAGCCGCTGTACCGCTTCGGTGACCGAGTCGGTCTCACACACGGTCAGCGTTTCCTCCCGCAACGATTGGGGTCGTTGGGGATGCTGTATCAGGCCGGTGACCTGTACGGTAAAAATCGCTTCCTGCGAGACCGGTGTCGTGCTCTCCGGCGCAGGTAAAAAAATCGGGTTCATGGTGTGGCTCTCCTTGATTGGATGTCAATAAAAGACAACACCCGCCCGGTAACGGGAAGGTGTTGTCGGCTCCCCGGTCAGGCGCTAAAGAAAAGGGTTAACAACCTCATGGGCTGATAACGTCAGTGGTGATGAGGGTTATTATGGATAAGTGACGAGCGGATGATGTCCTCTTTGGGCTTCAACGCCAGTACCGCACGCAGCAGCCCGGTTTCCGGATGGTGCAGTGCGTATTCGCGCAGTTCGCAGAACCGGAACGCATCGGCATTCGGCTCATCCAACTCAGCGATACGGGCAAACACAATCGCGGTGACGGCCAGACCAAACGCATCCGCAGATAACGTGGCCGTCAGTGTCGTCTCCGGCAGATAAACCGAATAGGTTTTTGCCGCGGTGGGGATCATATACGTGAGGGAATCAGACACGTTCCGGCTGCGCCATTGCTCAGGACGATATTCACCGCACAACTGTGAGGCGGTATTCGCCAGCAGGAAACCCAGAAACAACCGTTCCAGCGGGGTTTTGTCGGGAAACACGACCGACAGGGCCAGGCTGTCCAGCAGCACCAGTTCATTATCCGGCATCACGTTCTCCCTTTAAGCCCAGAGCCGTCCGGATACACTGAGCCTGAGGATGTTGCCGCGCATATTCACGCAGGGCGCAAAACCGCTCAGCATATCCATCCAGCTTCATCAGGTCAGTCAGGTAACCCAATACACTCAGGGTCACCATCAGTCCAAAGGCATCAGCGGAGACTTCACCTTTAAAGTCCGTCGTACTCACCTTGACGCCAGAAGAATCCGGCCGCATCGGCACGATATAGGCGATACAGTCTGACACCTTCCGGTACTGCCATCGGTCACACCGCTCATCGTCACACAGCCCGGCAGCCGCTTTAATGAACGTGTGCTCCAGCAACATCAGTTCCAGTGAACCGGTGTGCGGAAAAATGTCAGCAAAAGGGGAGCGTTCAGCCGGGGGCACAGTGTGCACCGTGGCCGGGGGGGTATGTTGTTGCATGGTATTCTCCTGATAAAAACAACGGAGAACACCTGACCCAACGGGAAATGTGTTCCCCGTTGGGTGACTGGCCGGTTGGCCATCATGGATAAGATTAAGCGACCTTCATCGTCATCAGACTGACGATATCTGCTTCCAAAGGGGCGCAGATGTACCACACCGTAGTGTACTCCCTTGCAGGCTACGGGAGTGTTGCTGTCGCTGCCCGAAGGTGATCCTCACAAGCGACCGGATCATGGATAAGTCTGACTACGCTAATCAACAGAAATCATCAGATCAATGGGTAATTCATTTCCCGGGACAGAAAATAATGCCAAAATAAAGTGTGATGGCTTTTTCTCCGCTGCTATGTTTCTTTGGCGCCCCACCAAATAACTAGTAAAATAGTGCCATTCTTAAAACCCTCGTATTCAGGAACAGACTTTCTCACAATAGGAGCACCCATATGCCAGACAATACCTATTCAACGGAATTTTCAAGGATTTTAGCGTACAACCCCTCTTGCCCACCCATAATTTAAACTGTATATTTAACAAGCGGACAATATTAAACCAGAAATACTATATCAGGAGCTTAAATGTCAGAAAAATCGGAGTTTTTTTCAAGTTTTATTGAAATTGAAAACCGCCCTGCATTTTCAAATGAACAAGAAATTAGTCCGGAAAACTTCAAAGAGTTAATTGGCCAATATAAATTTGATGAAGATGTTGCTTGTCAGGTTAAGGGGCATAAAGGAATCTGTCATCAAAATCATAAAAGTGGGTGGCTCGGTATCACTACAGATGGTAAAGAAGCTTTAATTGGCGGTCATTGTGCACGAAATTATTTTAAGGCGGATAAAAATTTCATTCTTGAAAGAAAGCGTGTCAAAAAAGAAATTGAAAGAAAAAAAACGCTAGATAAAATACAGGAATATCGCTCTCAGGTTTTAATTTGGAATGAAGAACTTTCAAATCTAAGATTTAATCTTATTGAAACACGAGAAAAAGCAGCTTTATTTTATAAAATTTTTCCCAATGTAGTACTACAATTTATTTACAATGCACAAAAAAACAAAAACTGGGAGATAAAGATAGATATATTAAAAAAACCACACTCCGATATTGAAAAAAACAAATCCCAGTGGGTTGTTGGAACCTTATGTAATTTAAAACCAATCCCAACAATGCAAAAGATAATTAGCCTTATGAATAATATAAAGTATCTAATTGATACTTACCATGAAGTTTGTAGTCTTAAACCTGAAGAAATAAAAACACCTAGGCTAAAAAGAATTCATGAAATATTATCTGAAAAAGAAAATTATGAAAATGAATGTAATTTATATAAAAACGAAATAAAATTTTTTTTAGAACCCAAAAATCTAGATGCACTAATCTATGTATGTAATGACTCTGAAGAAGAATTTTTAACAACAAAATCCATCCTATCCATATCAAATGCTAAGGTTTCATCTGAAGCACACATAAACTTACGAATTAAGCGTATAAAAGAAAGAACCGAAAAACAATTTGGTGGTTATAAAATAAGAAAGAATCAAATAATCGAAAAATATCAAAAAAGAAATGCATTTTCTATTTGATTTTTCAGTATCATGTAGGGGCTGTATACACAATCCCTACAATCCGAATAGGAGACAGACAGTGAATTTATATAATCTTCGGATGGCTACAGCGGCGATTTGAATAATTTGAATAATTAGTAACCTTTCAATATAGCAATAATATCTTTAGCAAAAAAAACGCATTATTCAACCTTTCTGTTTTGATAATACACCTGCCTGATATAGCGCCCTCGCCCATCGCCATGCCCTAAATCCATTGAGACCAGTGCCAGCGCTTCCCGCTCGTTAAATCCTTGCGCTATATAATGCTCCCCGGATTGCTGAGCAAAATGGTAACGCATACTGTGCGGGGCGTTCTTACCCGTCAATCCTGAGCTTCTGACAATATAGCGGTAACGGTCGATGGCCTGCGTGATCGTCGGCTTATCAATCAGTTTACCACTGCGCCTGGCCTGCTCGCGTTCAGCATAAGCAATCGCGTGTTGCAGGGCTGCCCGATCCAGTATGACCGTCTGTCTGGGGCGTCCACCTTTAGTACCGAACACCACCCGCACAGACGTATGCCCGTTTTCCAGTGCTTTCTTCCAGGTCGCTAACGATTTGTAGGCTTCCACCGCTTCTTTGGTACGCAGTCCCAGCACATACGCCAGTTGCATCACCGCTGCCACGCGCCGGTCTTTTTGCTCCACCTGCTGAAAAACTGCCTGAAACTCCGCAGACGTTAATGCCGTTTTAGTGCCTGTTCGACTCGTTCCGGCAATACCCAGTGCCCGGTTACTCAGGCGGGGGTTATCCGGTGCAGCCAGTTTAAGTTTGCCCGCCTGCCTCAAAATCGTTCGTAGTGCTGACATCTCATTTTGCAAGGTTCGGTGGCTAATTTTGTTGGCCTTACGCTCAGCCATATAGCGTTCAATATATTTTGCTTTGAGGCTGTCCATTTGTCGAAGCCTGATACCCTTGTCTTTCAGAAAGTGAAGGAACTGCCGGGCAATCCGTTCACGATCTGAGACGGTGGCAAAACTTCCGCGCCCTTTTCGGGCATGGGTGATAAATTCTTTTCTGAACCGTTCAATTTTCGACCGTGCTGATTTCTGCGTCATCCCCGCCTCTCCTGCTTACTTTGATTATTTTTCATTCGTTTTTAAACCAGTCCCTGCGTGTCGGTTCAGGTTCACCGTTCCGTGGTGCGTCAGATAATGTGTAGCAGAGGAAAATTGCGTTGAGTTTTTGCAGGAGTTCGCTACGTGCTGAGCACGGCGGTGAAGTACTCCCCGTTCAGTGCCTGAGGTTACTCAGGATGAACGCCTCATTAATCATGACGTGGTGTGATTTCTCCTTTTTTACTGCATCAGCCTGTTGCAAGGCATGGGGTCAAAAAACAAACGAATAACGGGGTTCAGGATCAGAAAATGCCCGAAATAACGGGTGACTTTGAGTAATGCGTGGATCAAATCGGTCGTAAAGTCAGGCTCTACGTGCTCTGGACGTTGACGCCGAGCGGCGTCACTTGGTTATCGCTGCGCTCAAACACAAGTGACGCCGCGTAATTTTCGTGACGTTTATCGTGATAGATACAAAACGTGGGTGAATGTTGTACCGGTTAAAACGGTCTCGTTTAACGTAAGACAGGGCCTATTTTGCCCTGTTGTGTGAATAGCCGGTGATGAATAACACCGGGAAACTTTCATCCTCAGACGATGGGTTAGGTGTCCGGGGATATCTGCTTCCAAAAGTGCGCAGATGTACCGCATGGTATGCACTCCCTTGCAGGCTACGGGAGTTTTCGTTTGCCGCTTAACGCTGATCCTTACAGGCAATGGATCATGGGTAACAGTTAAGTACCTTATCGATTAGGTTGAGCAAGGTCAAACTTTTGTTCGATATTAAGGTGAGAAATTCAGCGAAAAAGTCCCAACGTCAGGGTAAATACGGTCTTAAACTCATAGTCCGTAACCTATCAGGAACACCATTCCCTTATACTTTAATCTCTAAAGGATGTTTATATTTAATGCCGGTTAATTCTGACAAATCGACCTCTTTTCCTGTCGTGAGAAAAAGGTTTCTGCGCCTCAGGTTGTACAGGTGAAGGCAATGCTCACACATATCAGCCACATTCGCCGGATTTTTGATTGCCTTGAGTGTCCTGACTGCGTATTTACCACATCGGCACCGCACGACATAGATGGCACTGTTTTTATGGTTACCCCGTTGCGATAAAGGACGAACCCCTAACACGGTAAAAAAGCCATATTCATAACCCTGGACCTGCATCAGTATGTTGATTAAATTGAGTTCTCTTTTATTTAAACGCAAATCATACGTCGTTTTGTAAGGAATAAAATGACTGGAGCGTTTTTGAATTTTCTTTCTCTTATCATTTTTATCGGTATCACTCATCACTTTTCCTGATCCATTTGAGAATAGATTAAATTTTTTCAATTTAATTCTTTTTATTATTAATTCAATAGCGAAAAAACTAAATGTAATAGGTAGATCACCGGAGCTGTGTATTCCCATCACCATAAACGGCGAAGCCTCAATGGCTTCGACCATTGAGGCTTCTATAAATTGTCTACTACCATAAACAAGAGAGTTTAATATAATAGAACATGACAAATATAGCGCTTTTAGTGTAAGTCACCTTGAGTGAAATGGCATTAAGTCATTTAGCTTTTTGTGATACACATCATGAACATTAAGCTAATGCAATTCCAACATGAAATATAAAAAGACAGAAAATGGATATACCCCCTGGATTAAGAAAAGTCATAAATCAATTCAATAATACATTTTCGTTAAATAACTGTAACCGTCCGGTGATCTCACCTTACATTGCCAGATAAACACAAAGTGGGATTTAGCTAAACGGGTTTTCAGGCCAGGGCAGAAGTTCATTCAATCGGTTGTTCGGCCTGGTGGATATCGCTAAAGCCCAGCGTGCCCGTTTCTAGCCGGTTTTTATCCTTATCCGCGTGACTGGCAATCACCGCACCGTCAAGCTGGGTATGTTCCCCCACCTGGATATCAAACCCGCCTTTGCCGGCAAAGATGCCCGTTTGCTCGTTTACCGAATCAAATGTACTGTGCAGCTTGTCCCTGCTGGCATTGACACTGGCCGAACCGCTCATCGAGCCGTAGGTGAAGCTGGCTCCTGCGCTGGCATTCTGCTGCTTGCTGTCGTAGTTACCCGCATCAATCAACGTTTCGCTATGGGTCACCCCGTCGCCGGTTTCATGGCCTTTACCCTTGTTGACGCTGGCCGAGAATTTAATGCCGTAACCGCCCTGTCCGGCTGTCAACCCTACGCCAACACTGCCGCCCTGACTGCTGTTTTCGCCCCGGGTGGTCTGGGTATTTTCAGCCGATCCCAGCACGATACAGTGCTAAGCATAACGTTCTGTAAGTGCTTTCATATGTCTTTCTACCGTATCCTTACTGTCAGGAAAAGCCTTGATATAAGCATCAGACACATATTGCATCAGCATAACAAACTGATTTGGGGTGATTTCTGAACTTTCAAATTCGCCAACATAAAAAGTAACTAAATCAAAATCTTCTGGATAATCCAGATCTTGATCTAAAACATATTCTAATCCTTCATGAACTACACACCCAATTCCCTTTGAGGCATCCAAGAGAAATTTTATGAAGCTCATTTTTTCTTCACTCAACATAGTGAACATGAGATAGTATAAATCTTCACCATCATTATTTATTAAATACTCTTTCGTCTCGTCTAACCACTTCGTTTTATCTCTCATGGAATATTCCTTGATGGCATAGTGATGAATGCATTACTAATTTCTCCACTTTTAGCATCTTTCGTTACTCTAAACCAATATCCATCAACTTTAGTTGAATACTCCCTTTTATCTGGATTGGATATAAAGTAATCCTTTGATTGTTTTGCTGCTTGAGTAGACATTTTAAGAACTTTATCGTCAGATAAGACCCGAGGGTCATATGTTGTCTTCGATTGAGTTTTTTTGTACCCAGTAGGCTTTCCTGCTCTGTCTACTGAAGGTAATTGATAACTATATTCTATTAACCCCGGATATTTCTTATCAGTTATTTTATTCAACAACCCATTCCATTGCGACGTTGACCGCCGGACCCCGATTTTCCCAATGCCCTCAGTCAGTTACACCCCGTTTTTTCCAATGGCCGTTCACCGCCGACCCTAAAACCCCCTGACGCGCTTTTCACCCCTGAACGCCGGTTTTTCCCGCCGTGCCATTGTCAGTGTAGCGCCTTTTTCGGCAACGGGCGAACGTCGCCCAACTCGCTTGGGCGGCGGGCGCCCGTTCTGCGGGCGCGGGCGGCAGAGAGCCCGCAAGCGGCGCCCCTGCGACGCTCTGAGGCACTGTGGCTTCGGCTTGCATATGACCTTGCATGACCACGCGGTTTTGTTCAGGGAAGCCCCTGGGGGCTGCACGGGGCGGAGATGGCGAGCACGGGAATGAGCAAGGAGCCTGCGACTGCGAACCGGGCGCAGCCAGTGCAGCAGGGTTGGGGCGGGGGGAAGTTAATTAACGGAGGCCGCAGGCCGACCTGCCTTTAGGGGTGTTGGCTGGACGATAACCCGGCAGCTAAAGAAGAACGCGGAGGTTGCCGATGGCCGACTCAGCGGCTGACAGCAGAAGGCGTCAGCCTTGTGCGCCACACCCCGCAATGCTGACCCGCGGGGGCGCAAGACATAATGCCAATTATACGCATTAAGCCGCTCATCAATGCTCAGGCGATTACCCGGGCTTACCGGCGCAGTGCGTATAATTCCCCCGCATTATGTTGAATAGGCGTTAGGTGGCCTGTACCAGCTCAACGGGGACGCCGGGGCTTGCGCCGCCTGACGACTATTTACCCCCGCGTGCGCCGATGCTGATGGGCAGTCCGGCCACGGTCTGCCCCCACACCGAACCCGCCCAACTCAACGGGGGCGTGCGGGCGGTCAGCGGCTATCGGGGGTTGAGGTCGGCTCTGAACTGTCCGGCGGCGTGTCCGTGTCGGCGTTATCGTCGGCGTACAGGTCGGCTAGTAAACCCACCTCATCGGTGTCGCTGACTTTCTCGTCAGCCATTTGCTCCGCCGGGTGGGTGCTGGCGTGCACCGCCTGCAAGGCCCGGATAGAGACCTGCGTATACACCTGGGTGGATTCCACGCTCGCATGGCCTAACATCGCCTGTATCCAGCGCAGGTCCGCCCCGTTCTCCAGCATCTGGGTTGCCATCGCGTGCCGGAACAGGTGGCAGGCACCTTTTTTCTCAATGCCGGCAGCCCGGATATAGCCGCTCACGGCATGGGTGATACCGTTCGGTTGCAACCCGTCTAGCCCGTCCATCGCCACGAACAGCGATTGAAGGTCCGGGGTGACCAGCAGTTGCGGGCGAACCTGTTGCTGATAGAACTGGAGCCAGCTTAAAGCCCGTTCGCCGAGGGGCAATACCCGGTCTTTATTCCCCTTGCCCTGCCGGACGGTCACGGTTTTGCGTGACCCGTCAATGCTGTAGATATCGAGCCGGGCCGCTTCACTGCGCCGTATCCCCGTTGACCAGAGCAGCTCCATCAGGGCCCGGTCACGTACCCCCTGCAACGTATTTGGGTCAGGCAGCGACAGGATATGCTCGATTTCATCAATGCTCAGGATATACTTTGGCAGCCGCTTTTCTTCCCGCGGCAGCTCAATGTCCGCCGCCGGGTTTGCCAGTATCAGATTCTGTTTCGTCAGCCATTTGAACCACACCTGCAACGGCTGCAACTGCGTGCGCTGGGTGCGGATGCTCAGCGGCTCTCCGTTGGTCTTGCGGTACTGGTACAGATAACGCTGGTAACGCTCTAGTATCGGCCGGGTGATATCCGCGGCATAGTACAGGCCCCGGTCCGTGGCCCACAGGATAAAGCGATAGGTGTGATGGGTCTGCACTTTCAGCGTGGTTTCCGACCAGTTCCGCTCCTGCCGCCATGCCACGAAGCGCAGCAGCAGCGCATACAGGCTTTTTGGGTCATGTGCCGGACCCACCGGCTGACGGTAGACGTCATCGACGGTCAGGAGACTTCCTTTGCGCGGTTTACGGTTTGCCATGATTTACCTCCGTTTCGGATTGGGAATGGGCGGCTGAGGCAGCGGGCGGTGGGGCCTTTTGCGTTTTATGTCTGTTAACCGTTTTCTTTCCGGCTCCGCCCGGCTCTGTTGTTAAACCTTGTGCTGTCTGTGCTGAGGCCGGATTTTGTCTGTCCGGCTGTGTACCGACCTGGGGCCGACCTGTACCCGACTGAACATCCTCTGACCCCGACCGGAACGCCTTGCCCGCAACAGCGTCATTCGTCATTTCTGTTTCTTCGGGCAGGGAGATTGAAGTCGGTTTTTTTTCTGCCTTAATAACCGTTTTTTGTTTTACCCCGGCCACTTCCGCCGATAAGTCTGGTGTTGCCTGCCCTGAGGCCGGATTTTGACTGACCGACTGACTGCCGACCCTGCCCCGACCTGTACCCGACTGAATATCCTCTGACCCCGACCGGAACGCATCGCCTGTCGTTTCTGACTGGGATTCCGTCATCTCCAGTAACCCGCACAGATGTGGTTGCCCGGTATCTTCACCATCCCACAGCAGCGTATATTCATAGGTCAGCCCGCGGCGGTGCAGCAACAGGTATTCCATTTCCAGCAACCGCGCCAGATGCACTTTCAGTTGCGTATCGCCCCAGTGCAGAGCGGCCCGAATATCCCGCCGGGTAAAATGCAGTTCATCGACCCTGACCGCCTGTTGTCCGGCGGTTTCCCGTACCCAGTCCTGTATCAGCAGTAACAGCTTACGCGTCTGCGGCGGCATTTCATCCAGCGTGCGCCCCAGAACTTCATGTGCCAGTTGGTTAGCAAGCTGGATATCGTCTTTCGTCACTTCGATATATTCAATCACCTGCCCGCGATGGGTGGTTTTCTTCACTTCACGTTGATACTGGTGCAGTAAGGCAATGGCCTGTATCAAGGTGAGGTATTTCATATGGTCGCGCCGCATCCGGGTTTTGTCTGACAGGAACGTCAGTTGATGGGCGTAAGGATTGACCACTTTCAGCGGCCTTAACAGGCGCTGGGCGTTCTGGTGTAACTGCGTCAGATAGCTTTTCTCCGAGTCAGCCAGCAACCCGGCCAGCGTCTGGCTGTGCCGCTGCATGGCGTGGATGGCCTGCGTCTGCTCGCGCGATTCGTTGACCGTCAGCACCAGACAGCGGTTCAGCAGCTCTTCATCCACATCAATGGCCGTCGTCGTTAACATCAGCATCACCGGGCCCTGTACCTTGTATTCCCGCGTCACCAGCTCGCCGCTCTGTTCGTTCTTGCCCGTTGACGCGATTT
Source organism: Xenorhabdus griffiniae (assembly GCF_037265215.1). NCBI lineage: Bacteria > Pseudomonadati > Pseudomonadota > Gammaproteobacteria > Enterobacterales > Morganellaceae > Xenorhabdus > Xenorhabdus griffiniae. The sequence continues at coordinate 1,228,211 of NZ_CP147737.1, forward strand.
TCAGCTCGCCGTCGGACTGCAACAGTTTCAGGGCATAGGCCGCCTGCCGTACGCCTTCCTCTTCGGCTATCGCCAGTATTTTGTGTTGCAGGCTGGTTTCTCCCAGATAGTAGAGGCTCTGCCCGGTCATCGCCGAGTACTGGATACGCTCCTCTTCCGGCATCAGGTTCAGCACGGCATCCATCAGGCTGCTCTTGCCTGCCGCGCTGCTGCTCTGGATTAACACGGCCAGCGGTTTATCGAGTTTGCGCGAGACCGCCGCCAGATACCCGGTCAGCAGATTGGTCGATTCGCCGACCACGCCACAGGCGGCCATGTCGTGGATAATCTGTTCTGTCAGGTTTGGCGATGTCAGCAACGCCAGCGCGGCGGCTTCATCTTCCGCGCTGACCGTAACTGCCGTTGTTCCTGAGGCTTCGGCGTCGGCCTGCTGTTGCGCGTCCTGTTGCTGCTCCAGCATCAGCAAGACCCGTCCGGCTTCGCGTTTGATGACCGACAGCTCGCATTCCAACTCTTGCGCCGCCGTGCTGATGTAGTTCTGACGATGCCGGGCGTGATACATGTCCAGTGTATCCACATGGAACAACCCGCTGGTTTCATCCCGCACCTGCACATTGACTTTCATCACATCGGGCACCGGCGATTTCTTCATCCCCCGTATCCGCCAGACCCGGGGGCCGCTTTTCATCAGCAGTTCACCGGACGCCGTGCGCTCGCAGGGCACTTGTGCAACGGTCAGCTCTGGCGGGGCGGCTAAAGAAGAGGATTCAGCCACACCGGCACTTTGGGGCTTTTCCGTCATATCTGACGAGACGGGCCGCTCATGACTGAACACCGCACCTGGTGCCGTTCCCTGTCCCAGCCAGACTGCCTGTTGCAACGCCAGCCCCAGCGCATGTTCGGCGTTGCCGCTTTTCAGCGCATAATCATTGGCATCCATGCCCGGCGGGAACTGCACCCGCCACGCCTCGATACCGGCTTCCAGTAAATCAGCCGCCACATTAGCCGCGCCACGGTCTCCGGCCTCATCGCGGTCAAAGGCAATCAGCACCCGTTTCACGCCGTGATACTGCAAAGCGTCGAGGTGCTCACGGTTAAACCCGTTCACCCCGAACGCGGCAATCACGTTGCGGAACCCGGCACACCAGAACGTCATGGCATCGATCAGCGCTTCGCACAGGATAATTTCCGCAGCGGCTTTCATCGCTGCCTCATTCCAGACTCCGGCCAGGGGTGAGGACAGGTACAAATGCTTTGGGCTGTCTTTCAGGACTTTGTAATCCGGCTGGGTTCGGCGGCCATACAGTTGCAGCACCCGCCCGCGGCTGGCCACACTGGCCGATTCGGCCCAGCCGATTATCGGCACCACGACGCAGCCCCGGAAGTGGTCCTGCCGGGTGGTGGTACGCAACACGCCCAGCCCCGACAGCTTGCCGCGCAACTGCTGACCTTCCTGACTGTCTTTGGACGGCAACAATCCGGCGGAACCGCTGATACCGTGATGGCCTGCGTACCCCAGCTTAAAGTGACTCACCAGTTCAGGATGATGCAGCCCGCGTTTTTCCAGCCAGGCTTTGGCTTCCGGTGACGCCAGTAAGTTCTGATGATAAAAATCAATCACCTGATGCAACAGCGCCTGTCCGTCATCGTCCAGGTCGGCCAGTTTCGGGCGCGGCAGGGGGGCAGCCTGTGATTTCGGCTGGGCGGCTAACGAAGAGGCGGCCACCACCGTATTGTCCATGTCCGGCAGCCCGGCCAGTTCCCTTAGCCGACGGATAGCGATTTTCAGCGTCACGCCTTCCGTTTGTATCACCCAGTCCAGCACCGACCCCGCGGCGCCACAGCCAAAGCAGTGATACAGGTTCTTAGCAGGCGATATCACCATTGAGGGCGTTTTCTCGTGATGGAACGGACAGCGCAGCACATAATCCTCACCGCGTTTTTTCATCGTACGGCCTTGCTTACGCGCCAGCCCCAGCAATGAGACAGTTTGCTTTAAGCGGGCTAAATCGGTATCGGGAATGCGGGTCATCAATGACCTCCTGTAAAAACCTGTCAATATGCTTTTATGGTTTCTTTATACATGCATATATGGTATGTTTCAAGCATCACGTTTAAACAAGGGGGTAAAATGCTGGCTCTGTTTCCCTGGCGAGTAATTTCTATGGACTTTGGTAAACGTCTGGTAACCCTGCGTAAAGACCGCAAGCTTACTCAGGCCGCACTGGCGGAGAAAGTCGGTTGTCACGTGACAATGATCCGGCGTTATGAAGCTGACGAAGTACAACCGACACTGGAGATTATCCGCAAGCTCTCCCGTGCACTTTCTGTCAGTGCAGATACGCTGGTTTTTGACGAGAATGAGCGCAACCCTGATGAAGAACTGCGTTTGCAGTTTGAGGCTATCAGCCAGTTCACGCCGGAAGAGAAAGAAGTGGCAAGGGTGTTACTGGAGTCATTGATTTTAAAACACGATGCCAACCGTTTTGCCCGTAACAACAGCAGAGCGGGCACCGAGAAGTAAGACGTAAAACACGTGCGGCGATCCCGTGTTGGAGCACAGAACCGCCGCTAACCGTAAGCAACTATTGGAGTAGTTACTATGGCTAACCGCGATTGTAATGCAGATTGGAAGATTTCAAAAGCCCGGCGCAGCTATAAGGTGGGGTATACCAGCACCCGCCACGAAGATCGCAACACGGGTAGAACCCGCTATTACAGTCAGCATCCGAGCCTGCATCTTAAAGGCAACTGGCTGGAAGAAGCCGGGTTTACTACTGGACAGGCGGTGAACATCACCGTTGAACGGGGGCAGCTGATTATCCGGCTCGTTGAGAACAGCTGACGACTCAAAAAAGATCCCAGTGCTTGGACTGGGATCTTTTGCTAACTGATTTTTAATCTTTTATGTCCATTTTAATGCTTGCCCCATCGGGAATATTTCGTATTTGTAGAGCCAAATCAGCTCTGGCTCTCATTGATTCGCCTGTTCGAGCTAAGTAAAGATTTTCCAATTCATATTCTCCGCCTAAAACAAAGGGAATTTTAGGGACTAAACGATAGCCAGATTGAATAGGGCCGTAAATGTTTTGCCAATTATGAGCCAAAGAATATCCAGTTAAGACTTCATAATCTTCCAAGATAATCCCACTCCATTCATTTATACTCTTGGCTAATTTATCAAATAATCCCGTTTCAGGATCGAATGTATGAATACAATCATCTTTTAAACAAAACTGATTTCCAAAGATATCTTCTGCAAAGAAAAGAGCATCCTTAGCCATATCTTCGTACGAGTTAATCCATAACCTATTGTTGTTCCAATCAATTAAGCCGATCTCTTCACCTATCGTTTCATATGGAAAAACGCGTAATGCAGACTCAAAGCCATAAAATCCATTTTTTTTAGTCAATAAACAGCTCAATTCCTCCACCAATGATTTTCCATAATTGGAAGCAATATATTTTTCTGATCTAACCGAAGAAATATCATGACTACAAATTGAGAGTAATTTGTCAGTTAAAGGCCACATTTTTCTATTTCTCCGTTTCTATTTTGCCTGATTTGTCTGTCTTTATAATTACAGTTGCACCATTAGGTAATCCGCGACATTGTTGACCAATACATGATCCAGCTCCTCTATTATCAGAAGGGGTAATTGGTCGAACCGAAGCGCCTGAGCCACCTTCTTTAAACATAGCAGGAGGATATTCATCACGATCTGCACCTTTCACCGGAGGAGTATTTTTCAAGGATTCTCTTCTCCTCTGAGCAGCGCCTTCACGATCAATCGTCAACACATTAGGATGCCCTGCTTTCTGAGCATCTTCAATATGCTTCGCTGATTCTGGATATTTTGTTTTATCTACAACAATAACTTTATGCTCATTAGTATGTTGTTCAGAGCTACTGCCTTTGTTAACAATCGAACCTTTTATTGACGGTACAGATGATGGTTTCTCCTGCATTTTATCACTGGCTTTTGCCCCAATAATTCCCGTCGCGGTCTCCAGCAACATCAGGTTACGCTGCTCTTCCTTCACGTACTGCGCCGCATCCGCCTTGGATAACCCGGCGTTTTCCAGCTCTTTTTGGCGCAGTTCCGTGTTAAAAAACCCAGAAAGTGGTCCGCTGCCGCCATTTAGCCAGCTGCTCTGCTCTGAACGACCTATCTTATCATTGGCACGGTATCCCGATACCGCCAGTTCTTTACCCAACTCATGGTTGATGAATGCCAGTTCTTCGCGGCTCAACTCACCACTCAACGCCATCTGTTTCAGGCTGTTGATGGTCGCATCACTGGCCTGCCGGTATTCTGTCCAGACCCCTTTACGGCAGCTGTCATCCTGACACGATGCCAGTTTACCGCGCATGTCCTCCACTGACGGCAAGCCTTTATCCAGAATACGCTGGCTCAGCTCCTTAGCCTTGCCGCACGCTTCCGGTGACAGCGTGCGGCAATCATCCAGATTTCGCGAGGCCAGCGCATTATTCTCAATAACAACCCATTCCATTGCGACGTTGACCGCCGGACCCCGATTTTCCCAATGCCCTCAGTCAGTTACACCCCGTTTTTTCCAATGGCCGTTCACCGCCGACCCTAAAACCCCCTGACGCGCTTTTCACCCCTGAACGCCGGTTTTTCCCGCCGTGCCATTGTCAGTGTAGCGCCTTTTTCGGCAACGGGCGAACGTCGCCCAACTCGCTTGGGCGGCGGGCGCCCGTTCTGCGGGTGCGGGCGGCATAGAGCCCGCAAGCGGCGCTCCTGCGACGCTCTGGGGCACGGGCGTTTCAGACCGGGCACGGCTTTGCATGACCCCGCCGGGTTCAGGGGAAGCCCCTCGGGGGGCTGCACGGGGCGGCGATGGCGAGCACGGGAATGAGCAAGGAGCCTGCGACTGCGAACCGGGCGCAGCCAGTGCAGCAGGGTTGGGGCGGGGGGACGTAAATTAACGGAGGCCGCAGGCCGACCTGCCTTTAGGGGTGTTGGCTGGACGATAACCCGGCAGCTAAAGAAGAACTCAGGGTTGCCGATGGCCGGCTCAGTCGGTTAGAGCAGAAGGCGCAGCCTTGTGCGCCACTCCCCGCAATGCCGACCCGCGGGGGCGCAAGACATAATGCCAATTATACGCATTAAGCCGCTCATCAATGCTCAGGCGGTTGCCCGGGCTCACCGGCGCAGTGCGTATAATTCCCCCGCATTATGTTGAATAGGCGTTAGGTGGCCTGTACCAGCTCAACGGGGACGCCGGGGCTTGCGCCGCCTGACGACTATTTACCCCCGCGTGCGCCGATGCTGATGGGCAGTCCGGCCACGGTCTGCCCCCACACCGAACCCGCCCAACTCAACGGGGGCGTGCGGGCGGTCAGCGGCTATCGGGGGTTGAGGTCGGCTCTGAACTGTCCGGCGGCGTGTCCGTGTCGGCGTTATCGTCGGCGTACAGGTCGGCTAGTAAACCCACCTCATCGGTGTCGCTGACTTTCTCGTCAGCCATTTGCTCCGCCGGGTGGGTGCTGGCGTGCACCGCCTGCAAGGCCCGGATAGAGACCTGCGTATACACCTGGGTGGATTCCACGCTCGCATGGCCTAACATCGCCTGTATCCAGCGCAGGTCCGCCCCGTTCTCCAGCATCTGGGTTGCCATCGCGTGCCGGAACAGGTGGCAGGCACCTTTTTTCTCAATGCCGGCAGCCCGGATATAGCCGCTCACGGCATGGGTGATACCGTTCGGTTGCAACCCGTCTAGCCCGTCCATCGCCACGAACAGCGATTGAAGGTCCGGGGTGACCAGCAGTTGCGGGCGAACCTGTTGCTGATAGAACTGGAGCCAGCTTAAAGCCCGTTCGCCGAGGGGCAATACCCGGTCTTTATTCCCCTTGCCCTGCCGGACGGTCACGGTTTTGCGTGACCCGTCAATGCTGTAGATATCGAGCCGGGCCGCTTCACTGCGCCGTATCCCCGTTGACCAGAGCAGCTCCATCAGGGCCCGGTCACGTACCCCCTGCAACGTATTTGGGTCAGGCAGCGACAGGATATGCTCGATTTCATCAATGCTCAGGATATACTTTGGCAGCCGCTTTTCTTCCCGCGGCAGCTCAATGTCCGCCGCCGGGTTTGCCAGTATCAGATTCTGTTTCGTCAGCCATTTGAACCACACCTGCAACGGCTGCAACTGCGTGCGCTGGGTGCGGATGCTCAGCGGCTCTCCGTTGGTCTTGCGGTACTGGTACAGATAACGCTGGTAACGCTCTAGTATCGGCCGGGTGATATCCGCGGCATAGTACAGGCCCCGGTCCGTGGCCCACAGGATAAAGCGATAGGTGTGATGGGTCTGCACTTTCAGCGTGGTTTCCGACCAGTTCCGCTCCTGCCGCCATGCCACGAAGCGCAGCAGCAGCGCATACAGGCTTTTTGGGTCATGTGCCGGACCCACCGGCTGACGGTAGACGTCATCGACGGTCAGGAGACTTCCTTTGCGCGGTTTACGGTTTGCCATGATTTACCTCCGTTTCGGATTGGGAATGGGCGGCTGAGGCAGCGGGCGGTGGGGCCTTTTGCGTTTTATGTCTGTTAACCGTTTTCTTTCCGGCTCCGCCCGGCTCTGTTGTTAAACCTTGTGCTGTCTGTGCTGAGGCCGGATTTTGTCTGTCCGGCTGTGTACCGACCTGGGGCCGACCTGTACCCGACTGAACATCCTCTGACCCCGACCGGAACGCCTTGCCCGCAACAGCGTCATTCGTCATTTCTGTTTCTTCGGGCAGGGAGATTGAAGTCGGTTTTTTTTCTGCCTTAATAACCGTTTTTTGTTTTACCCCGGCCACTTCCGCCGATAAGTCTGGTGTTGCCTGCCCTGAGGCCGGATTTTGACTGACCGACTGACTGCCGACCCTGCCCCGACCTGTACCCGACTGAATATCCTCTGACCCCGACCGGAACGCATCGCCTGTCGTTTCTGACTGGGATTCCGTCATCTCCAGTAACCCGCACAGATGTGGTTGCCCGGTATCTTCACCATCCCACAGCAGCGTATATTCATAGGTCAGCCCGCGGCGGTGCAGCAACAGGTATTCCATTTCCAGCAACCGCGCCAGATGCACTTTCAGTTGCGTATCGCCCCAGTGCAGAGCGGCCCGAATATCCCGCCGGGTAAAATGCAGTTCATCGACCCTGACCGCCTGTTGTCCGGCGGTTTCCCGTACCCAGTCCTGTATCAGCAGTAACAGCTTACGCGTCTGCGGCGGCATTTCATCCAGCGTGCGCCCCAGAACTTCATGTGCCAGTTGGTTAGCAAGCTGGATATCGTCTTTCGTCACTTCGATATATTCAATCACCTGCCCGCGATGGGTGGTTTTCTTCACTTCACGTTGATACTGGTGCAGTAAGGCAATGGCCTGTATCAAGGTGAGGTATTTCATATGGTCGCGCCGCATCCGGGTTTTGTCTGACAGGAACGTCAGTTGATGGGCGTAAGGATTGACCACTTTCAGCGGCCTTAACAGGCGCTGGGCGTTCTGGTGTAACTGCGTCAGATAGCTTTTCTCCGAGTCAGCCAGCAACCCGGCCAGCGTCTGGCTGTGCCGCTGCATGGCGTGGATGGCCTGCGTCTGCTCGCGCGATTCGTTGACCGTCAGCACCAGACAGCGGTTCAGCAGCTCTTCATCCACATCAATGGCCGTCGTCGTTAACATCAGCATCACCGGGCCCTGTACCTTGTATTCCCGCGTCACCAGCTCGCCGCTCTGTTCGTTCTTGCCCGTTGACGCGATTTTCAGCTCGCCGTCGGACTGCAACAGTTTCAGGGCATAGGCCGCCTGCCGTACGCCTTCCTCTTCGGCTATCGCCAGTATTTTGTGTTGCAGGCTGGTTTCTCCCAGATAGTAGAGGCTCTGCCCGGTCATCGCCGAGTACTGGATACGCTCCTCTTCCGGCATCAGGTTCAGCACGGCATCCATCAGGCTGCTCTTGCCTGCCGCGCTGCTGCTCTGGATTAACACGGCCAGCGGTTTATCGAGTTTGCGCGAGACCGCCGCCAGATACCCGGTCAGCAGATTGGTCGATTCGCCGACCACGCCACAGGCGGCCATGTCGTGGATAATCTGTTCTGTCAGGTTTGGCGATGTCAGCAACGCCAGCGCGGCGGCTTCATCTTCCGCGCTGACCGTAACTGCCGTTGTTCCTGAGGCTTCGGCGTCGGCCTGCTGTTGCGCGTCCTGTTGCTGCTCCAGCATCAGCAAGACCCGTCCGGCTTCGCGTTTGATGACCGACAGCTCGCATTCCAACTCTTGCGCCGCCGTGCTGATGTAGTTCTGACGATGCCGGGCGTGATACATGTCCAGTGTATCCACATGGAACAACCCGCTGGTTTCATCCCGCACCTGCACATTGACTTTCATCACATCGGGCACCGGCGATTTCTTCATCCCCCGTATCCGCCAGACCCGGGGGCCGCTTTTCATCAGCAGTTCACCGGACGCCGTGCGCTCGCAGGGCACTTGTGCAACGGTCAGCTCTGGCGGGGCGGCTAAAGAAGAGGATTCAGCCACACCGGCACTTTGGGGCTTTTCCGTCATATCTGACGAGACGGGCCGCTCATGACTGAACACCGCACCTGGTGCCGTTCCCTGTCCCAGCCAGACTGCCTGTTGCAACGCCAGCCCCAGCGCATGTTCGGCGTTGCCGCTTTTCAGCGCATAATCATTGGCATCCATGCCCGGCGGGAACTGCACCCGCCACGCCTCGATACCGGCTTCCAGTAAATCAGCCGCCACATTAGCCGCGCCACGGTCTCCGGCCTCATCGCGGTCAAAGGCAATCAGCACCCGTTTCACGCCGTGATACTGCAAAGCGTCGAGGTGCTCACGGTTAAACCCGTTCACCCCGAACGCGGCAATCACGTTGCGGAACCCGGCACACCAGAACGTCATGGCATCGATCAGCGCTTCGCACAGGATAATTTCCGCAGCGGCTTTCATCGCTGCCTCATTCCAGACTCCGGCCAGGGGTGAGGACAGGTACAAATGCTTTGGGCTGTCTTTCAGGACTTTGTAATCCGGCTGGGTTCGGCGGCCATACAGTTGCAGCACCCGCCCGCGGCTGGCCACACTGGCCGATTCGGCCCAGCCGATTATCGGCACCACGACGCAGCCCCGGAAGTGGTCCTGCCGGGTGGTGGTACGCAACACGCCCAGCCCCGACAGCTTGCCGCGCAACTGCTGACCTTCCTGACTGTCTTTGGACGGCAACAATCCGGCGGAACCGCTGATACCGTGATGGCCTGCGTACCCCAGCTTAAAGTGACTCACCAGTTCAGGATGATGCAGCCCGCGTTTTTCCAGCCAGGCTTTGGCTTCCGGTGACGCCAGTAAGTTCTGATGATAAAAATCAATCACCTGATGCAACAGCGCCTGTCCGTCATCGTCCAGGTCGGCCAGTTTCGGGCGCGGCAGGGGGGCAGCCTGTGATTTCGGCTGGGCGGCTAACGAAGAGGCGGCCACCACCGTATTGTCCATGTCCGGCAGCCCGGCCAGTTCCCTTAGCCGACGGATAGCGATTTTCAGCGTCACGCCTTCCGTTTGTATCACCCAGTCCAGCACCGACCCCGCGGCGCCACAGCCAAAGCAGTGATACAGGTTCTTAGCAGGCGATATCACCATTGAGGGCGTTTTCTCGTGATGGAACGGACAGCGCAGCACATAATCCTCACCGCGTTTTTTCATCGTACGGCCTTGCTTACGCGCCAGCCCCAGCAATGAGACAGTTTGCTTTAAGCGGGCTAAATCGGTATCGGGAATGCGGGTCATCAATGACCTCCTGTAAAAACCTGTCAATATGCTTTTATGGTTTCTTTATACATGCATATATGGTATGTTTCAAGCATCACGTTTAAACAAGGGGGTAAAATGCTGGCTCTGTTTCCCTGGCGAGTAATTTCTATGGACTTTGGTAAACGTCTGGTAACCCTGCGTAAAGACCGCAAGCTTACTCAGGCCGCACTGGCGGAGAAAGTCGGTTGTCACGTGACAATGATCCGGCGTTATGAAGCTGACGAAGTACAACCGACACTGGAGATTATCCGCAAGCTCTCCCGTGCACTTTCTGTCAGTGCAGATACGCTGGTTTTTGACGAGAATGAGCGCAACCCTGATGAAGAACTGCGTTTGCAGTTTGAGGCTATCAGCCAGTTCACGCCGGAAGAGAAAGAAGTGGCAAGGGTGTTACTGGAGTCATTGATTTTAAAACACGATGCCAACCGTTTTGCCCGTAACAACAGCAGAGCGGGCACCGAGAAGTAAGACGTAAAACACGTGCGGCGATCCCGTGTTGGAGCACAGAACCGCCGCTAACCGTAAGCAACTATTGGAGTAGTTACTATGGCTAACCGCGATTGTAATGCAGATTGGAAGATTTCAAAAGCCCGGCGCAGCTATAAGGTGGGGTATACCAGCACCCGCCACGAAGATCGCAACACGGGTAGAACCCGCTATTACAGTCAGCATCCGAGCCTGCATCTTAAAGGCAACTGGCTGGAAGAAGCCGGGTTTACTACTGGACAGGCGGTGAACATCACCGTTGAACGGGGGCAGCTGATTATCCGGCTCGTTGAGAACAGCTGACGACTCAAAAAAGATCCCAGTGCTTGGACTGGGATCTTTTGCTAACTGATTTTTAATCTTTTATGTCCATTTTAATGCTTGCCCCATCGGGAATATTTCGTATTTGTAGAGCCAAATCAGCTCTGGCTCTCATTGATTCGCCTGTTCGAGCTAAGTAAAGATTTTCCAATTCATATTCTCCGCCTAAAACAAAGGGAATTTTAGGGACTAAACGATAGCCAGATTGAATAGGGCCGTAAATGTTTTGCCAATTATGAGCCAAAGAATATCCAGTTAAGACTTCATAATCTTCCAAGATAATCCCACTCCATTCATTTATACTCTTGGCTAATTTATCAAATAATCCCGTTTCAGGATCGAATGTATGAATACAATCATCTTTTAAACAAAACTGATTTCCAAAGATATCTTCTGCAAAGAAAAGAGCATCCTTAGCCATATCTTCGTACGAGTTAATCCATAACCTATTGTTGTTCCAATCAATTAAGCCGATCTCTTCACCTATCGTTTCATATGGAAAAACGCGTAATGCAGACTCAAAGCCATAAAATCCATTTTTTTTAGTCAATAAACAGCTCAATTCCTCCACCAATGATTTTCCATAATTGGAAGCAATATATTTTTCTGATCTAACCGAAGAAATATCATGACTACAAATTGAGAGTAATTTGTCAGTTAAAGGCCACATTTTTCTATTTCTCCGTTTCTATTTTGCCTGATTTGTCTGTCTTTATAATTACAGTTGCACCATTAGGTAATCCGCGACATTGTTGACCAATACATGATCCAGCTCCTCTATTATCAGAAGGGGTAATTGGTCGAACCGAAGCGCCTGAGCCACCTTCTTTAAACATAGCAGGAGGATATTCATCACGATCTGCACCTTTCACCGGAGGAGTATTTTTCAAGGATTCTCTTCTCCTCTGAGCAGCGCCTTCACGATCAATCGTCAACACATTAGGATGCCCTGCTTTCTGAGCATCTTCAATATGCTTCGCTGATTCTGGATATTTTGTTTTATCTACAACAATAACTTTATGCTCATTAGTATGTTGTTCAGAGCTACTGCCTTTGTTAACAATCGAACCTTTTATTGACGGTACAGATGATGGTTTCTCCTGCATTTTATCACTGGCTTTTGCCCCAATAATTCCCGTCGCGGTCTCCAGCAACATCAGGTTACGCTGCTCTTCCTTCACGTACTGCGCCGCATCCGCCTTGGATAACCCGGCGTTTTCCAGCTCTTTTTGGCGCAGTTCCGTGTTAAAAAACCCAGAAAGTGGTCCGCTGCCGCCATTTAGCCAGCTGCTCTGCTCTGAACGACCTATCTTATCATTGGCACGGTATCCCGATACCGCCAGTTCTTTACCCAACTCATGGTTGATGAATGCCAGTTCTTCGCGGCTCAACTCACCACTCAACGCCATCTGTTTCAGGCTGTTGATGGTCGCATCACTGGCCTGCCGGTATTCTGTCCAGACCCCTTTACGGCAGCTGTCATCCTGACACGATGCCAGTTTACCGCGCATGTCCTCCACTGACGGCAAGCCTTTATCCAGAATACGCTGGCTCAGCTCCTTAGCCTTGCCGCACGCTTCCGGTGACAGCGTGCGGCAATCATCCAGATTTCGCGAGGCCAGCGCATTATTCTCAATCATGACAACATCAAATTTTTCCTAAAATCTTTTATGGTGAAGATAATTTATCAAACAAATGACACCACCCAGAAATATTCCCATAACGACACCTATTCCAAAAGCTTCAACAATATCTTTATAACCGATTGAAAAAAAACCAGTTTCAAAATAAAGAACAAATTTAACTAACAGTTTTACCACCATGACCGTGATGAACACACCTACGCTTTGAACTAAAGACCAAGATAAAAAATAGATTATAAATTTCATTTTTTATCCTTAGAGCTTAGCTCATCCATAATTACTTTATTTGCAGTTTCAGAACCAACAGCTCCTACTGTACTACCAACAATGCCAGGAACAGGGGATATTAACGGTGGTGCCGATATTGAAGGATTGATTAAATTGAATCTCTCTTTAAATCCATTTGACCAAGGATTAATTTTATTATCCAAATAGTTAGTAGTTCCCTTTGTTACTCCATAACCTATTGATGATCCTATAAATGATCCCCCCATTGGTAACCACGGTGAGTTTCCATCAATGACGTTAGAAACACCTGCACCTATGGTGTTGGTTGTTGCAGTTCCCCAATATCCCATCCCAGCAGTTGTACCTCCTGTAACCAAAGATGTCACGAAGCTGGTATAGCTAAAGTCTTCTTGAGGATTGTTGTAGATGTTGTAACCTTGCATTCCTAGGTTGGCTAAACCTGTAGTACCTACACCTATAGCTCTGTTTGCAATAGTCGTACTACCAATCCAATTAGTAACAGCTGGTGTAGCCGTTTTGGCTAATGCCGGTAAGGCTAGAGAAATTGTTGCAATTGCTGCCCGTGGAATATTATTAACTTTCTGCCATGTATCATAATTATCAATGATTGGGCTAAGTTGATTGAGACTATATTTCGCTAATCTTCTACAATCCGCATCACAACCCGGTGATTGAACCAGCTTAAACAACTCTTCTCGTTGTTTCTCCAAATAATCTTTTGAAATTCTTGTCTCTATAGCTTTCTGTTGCTGATCTTGATCTGCTTTACTAGCAACCTCGACTAAACGCCTTCGCTCTTCATCACTCGAAGCTGACTTATACTCTTCCAACCATGAAGTGACTTGTTTTGCTTTGAGATAATTATTCTCAATCGCATTCTTCGCCGCCGACGCCCCGCTCACCCCGCCTGCCGTGGAATCCGTTGCCAGTCCTGCCGCTATCCCTCCTGCCAGTGTAGACAAGTTACTGACTTTTTCCTTCTCATCTGGCGACAATTCACTCAGATTTTTGGCTGGGTAAAGCGCACTGGCTATCGCCGACGCTGCCAGTTCACCACTGACCGCCCCCGTTGCACCCGCCATAGCAGAGCCCCCTTTCATCTCAGCAATCACGCCGCCCAAAATCGCATGGGCCACCAGATTGGTCGCTTTTTCTTCTGCCGTCAGTTGCTCATACGGCTTACCGCCATAGGTCAACTCCTTGACCGCATTGGCCAGATAAGGCGCCGCGCCGCCAGCGAGGGCGGCTTTAATATCCCCGCCGGCCAGTCCTTGCAGGGCAGTCACGACAGCCGTCACGGCCTGACGCTGACCGCCGCCAACTTCCGCACCCTGTGCTTTGAGTGCCGCGTCGTAAGCGATTTTATGCGCCCGGTCTGCAATGGATTCCGGGGTAATTAAGCCGTTTTCCTGTTTCAGCTGCGCTTCCGCCTGCTGTTTCAGGGCCTGCTGCGTTTGCGGGTCTTTCAGTTTTTCCGTCGCGGTTTTTGTCGCTTTAATCGCTTCGTGTGTACTGTAAATATCCAGTACCTGCGTGCCGATTTGGGCAATGGCCTGCGCCTGCGCCAGCCGTCGCTGCTCTTTCTCCTTATCGAAAATCGGACTCAAGCTGTTGGCGGCATTATCGGTATCGCGGCTCAGGTCTGAGACAGCCTGTTTTTGCTTATCCGTATCACGCACAATAATCGTGCCGTCACTCACTGCCGCATGTGTCGTTGACGATTTGCTGTCACTCTTGTTGGTGCCGGCCAGCCTATTCGAGGCCATATTGGACACCAGTTGGCTGCCCACCGCGCCGCCGGTACTGATACCGACACTTTGGTGTTCGCTCTTGTATTCCGCCTTGTTCTCAATATCACTGAAGCCCAGTGTCCCCGTCTCCAGACGGTTCTTATCCTTAACGGCAGCGCTGGCCATCACTGCGCCGTCAAGCTGGGTATGTTCGCCGACCTTGATATCAAAGCCGCCCTTGCCGGCAAAAATCCCTGTCTGCTCATTGACGGACTCGAACTGGCTGTGGATTTTGTCACGGCTGGCATTGACACTGGCCGAACCGCTCATTGAGCCGTAAGTAAAGCTGGCACCGGCACTGGCGTTTTCCTGTTTGGCATCATAATTGTCTTTATCCTGCTCGCTCTGCAAATGCAGATTACGGCCGATATCGGCGGTGACTTTCTCGCCACTGACCTGCGCCCCTTTGAGCGTGGTGTCCTGACCGGATTTCAGGCTGACCTGATTGCCCGCATCAATCAGTGTTTCGCTATGGGTGACGCCGTCGCCGGTTTCATGCCCCTTGCCCTTATTGACACTGGCAGAGAATTTGATGCCGTAACCGCCCTGACCGGCGGTCAATCCCACACCGACACTACCGCCTTTGCTGCTGTTTTCACCGCGCGTCGTCTGGGTATTTTCAGCGGATTGCAGGACGATATCCCGTTTCGCGGCCAGGGTCACATCCCGCCCTGCTTTCAGACTGCTGCCTGCAATCTGAATATTGCCGCTGTCTGCCTGAGCGTTGTCGCCTTTTGCGGTAATACGGATATCCCGCCCGGCATTAAGCTGACTGCCCTGTGACTGTGTCTGCTCTGTGCGGGTTTCGGATTTCGCCGACTGGCTGCCATAGGAAAGCTGGATACCGATAGTGTCTGTCGGTTTTTCCGCGTTGCCGCCCGCCTGATTAATCGCATCTGCTTTGGCGGATTCCGCCTGACTGAGCTGCCAGGCCTGATAACCCTGCGCCCCGGACAGCACCGACTGGGTGCCTTTCAGCGCTTTCAGCCGCCCGTCCCCTTCAGTTCTGGCCTGCTGGGCCGTACTGACTGCGGTATTGAGCGCACTGCCCACCGTGCCGGACAGCGCCAGTGTCAGGCCGGACTGTTTCGATTCAAATGTCTCTTCCCGGCGGCGTTTGTCCTGCCCCGGGTCAATCTGCACGCTGTCGCCGGTAATACTGATATCCTGCCCGGCCACCAAATCGGCACCGCCGACCTGCACCCGGTTATCTGCCGTGATATTCACATTGCCCTGACTGCTGCCCACCGTGCTGACACTCTGGCTCTGGGTGATGCCGTCTTCATTAACTTGATGGCGTGTGGACTGACTGCCCACGGTGAAACCCATGCCCCCGCTGCTGAGCAGCCCGCTCTTCTTCTTCTCTTCCAGTAAATAATGGGACTCGGTTTCTGTGGCCGCGGTAATCGCCACGTTATTGCCTGCCTGCAGGGTCACGTCCTTATCCCCGGCGACCGCCGAACCGCTCACGCTCAGGTCGTTACCCGCTGTGATACTGATACTATCGCCGCTGAGCAGGGTGCCTTGCTCACGGGTCACGCGGTCTTCCTGTACTGTATGGCTGCTGCTTTTTGACAGCACGCCTTTTTTATTCGCACTGGATGCTGAGAATTGATAGTCACTTTCGCTGGCGCTGTTCAGCGTAATATCCTGTTTCGCCTGCAATTCAAGCGCCCCCTGCTCACTGTGCAGCGTGCTGCCGGTGACCGTAATATCCCCTTCCCGGGCCATCACCGACACGCCGTCACGCCCGCTGAAAGTACTGCCCACACTGTGCTCGCTGACGCTCTCCATCTCCCGCCGGCTGTTCGTACTGCCCTCGCGCTTGCGTTCACTGTCCTGGTCTGCCACACGCTGACGCGCCTCCTTGATAATCACCGTTTGGGCATCCAGGCCAATATGGCCTGACCGGCTGTCAACCTGCGCCCCTTCGGCCGTCAGGTTTTCCCCCGCCTGAAGGATCACCCCCCGGTCACCGCTCAGACCACTGAGATACAGCCGGTCTTCCTCACGCCGGTTACTCACCGACGAGGTCCGGCTGTTGGCTTCCAGCTGCGTGCTATGGGTGGTGGTTTCCGCTAGCAGGTTCACATTGCCGCCAGCCTGCACCTGAACCGTTCCCCCTGCTTTGGCCTGGCTCCCCTGCAACGTGATGTCCTGGCCGGCGCGCAGGCTGAGGTTGCCCCCGGCATTCAGCGTACTGCCCTGCGCCTGTTGCCACTCGCCGCTGACGGTCGCCATCCGTTGCCCGGCCTCTTCCATGCCGTCGCTGGTACGGTTGCCCATCGCCCCGGCAATGACCGCAATGTTCCCCGTCGTCGTGCTTCTGGCGGCAGTAATATCCAGATTATCGCGCGCACTCAGGTTGAGGTGACGGGTGGCTTCCAGTTTCGCCCCGCGCAGCTGGATATCCCCGCCGCGCAGGCTGAGCTCTTGGGCGCTCATCGAGGCCTGGCGCAGGGCATCCTGCAAATTGGTGCTTAAGGTCAGGCTCTCCGCCTGCACATCAATGCGCTCTGCGCGGATATCCCCGCCCTGATGCAGGAACTGCGCTGTGTCAATGTTCAGTGCCCGCTCGGCAAACAAGTTACCGACGTTAGTGAGGCTGTTGGCAGACAGTTGCAGGTTGCCCCCGCCAATCAGGGCACCCTGGCCGGTCAGCCGCAGTGTGGTGTTGGCCAGATAGACCTTGGGAACCCATACCGTCTGCGGGCCACCGGCGGTCTCAACCGTCTCGCTCACCAGCCAGACGATATCCTGCTGCAACGCCGCAATCTGGGCCGGTGTCAGCGCCACGCCCGGCACCAGCCGGAAGTCATTGGCCACCTTCATCCCGTTGTTCATCAGGGTCTGGTACTGCGCCATCGCATCTTCACCGCGCACAGAAGGGCGGCCGGTCAGTTTGAGTATCTGCTCACGCACCAGACGTTGCTCATAGAAACCGTCCCCCAGCCGTTTATGTACCTGCGCCGGATCATACCCCACCCGCTGCAACAGGTAATCGCTGCTGATAAACCGGGTCCGGCTGGTAAAGCGTTCATCTGTTACCACCAGATAAGGGCTGCCTTCTGCCGGATGCTGACGGAACAGGCCGTTATTGGGTACAAAGGTGGCGACCCGGTCCAGTTTTTGCTGGCTGGTCAGGGCCAGTTCAGCCGGCGTCAGGGGGTGCTCGATCGGCCTGAGGGGTGGGTCAGCCGGTGTCAGTTCCCGCTTGAGCAGCGTGAGCAATTGCTCATCCGAGGTAAAGGGTTGATCGGCCGGCGTCAGTTCCCGCTTCAGCAGCGTAAGCAACTGGTCGTCCGATAGTTGGGGCTGATCGATCGGCGTCAGTTCCCGCTTCAGCAGCGTGAGCAGCTGGTCATCCGATAAGTGGGGGAGATCGACCGACGTGAGTCTCCGCTTGAGCGGCGTCAGCAGTCGGTTGGCCAACACCAGTTGACTGTCCTGCGCCTGCCACTCGACCCCTTCTACCGTCACCGCCAGCGGATTGCGTTCCCATTCCGCCCGCTCGGCTTCCGCCGCCTTTTGAGCCGCCTCCACCACGCTGATTTGTGCCGGGTTGACCGTGGTATTTTCCAGTTTCGCGCCGTGGATGGCGACATCACCGTGCCCGGTCATGATCGCGTCAATGGTCGCCAGCGCGACGGTTTCATCACTGTGGTGTTCCGGATACCAGTGCCGGGTATCCCGATCGTAATGGTCGACCAGGAATTCCTCGCGCCGTTCATTCACGGAATAAGCCCGGTTGGTGATCTCGCCGTCGCCTGTCGTCACCAGGTCACCGTTGGCACTGACGGTACTGGCGTCATTGAGCAGTTTCCCCGTGATCCGCAGCGTCATATTTCCCCCTGCCAGAATATGGGCGCCGATGCCTTCAGACACCAGTTTATCCCGCGTCACCGTGCCGGTGGCCGAGCGTTCACGGAAGTTGTTGTAATCATCCACAAAGGGCACATTGGCAATGTCGAGATGTTTCTCCGGATCCCACTGCTCAAGCCGTCCCCGGTTGTGCTCACGCCAGACTGTATTGTGATAAGGCGTCGGTACTGTATTCTGACGATGACCGCGCGTCTCATAGAACGTCATATCATAACTGCCGTCGCGACCCGGCTTCAGTGCCAGATAATGGACCCACAGCTCATAGGGTTGCCCGAGGTGATCCTTGACCCGCACCTGAGCCCGTTTACCGGCCGCATCAATGGCCAGCAGGGTGCCATAACGGTTGTTTTCCACCGCAGTGTCATCGCGGAACGTCAGGCGCTGGGTGGTGGGTGCCATGGTATTTTTGTCGCGATTGACCCCCGACGCGTAAGAACGCCAGTAATAATTGTAACGGTGCCATTGGGTCTCCCCCTTTTCCGCCCCGCGCACGATCTCCAGCCCTTCGCGCAGGTTATTCAATCGGTTGGCTTCAATCGACACATCCCCGTCGGCCTCTATGCCGCTCGCTTTGTTCTCAATCAGGTCATCACTGGCCAGATGCAGGGTGCCGGCACTGTAAATCAGGCTGCCGTCTCGGTTGGTCATGCGCTCACGGGCCTGCAAATCCAGGCGTTCCGTTGCGGCTATCACCGCGTTCTGCCCGTGGTTGTCGATAACCCGGCTGCGCACCGTGACCGTATCCCCCATCACCGTGTCCGTGTTATCCAGCGTGTCGCTGGTGAGGGTCATGCTGTCGGCTTCCAAACGCTTTTCGTTGCGCAGGGTGCCGGTCGTCAGCCGCAGTATTTTCCCGGCCAGCGTCCCCTGGTTGGTGAAGTGGGCACTGTTAATGGTCAGGCTGCCGGGCAACCACCAGTCGGCCAGGTTGGTCAGCAGCCCGCCCACCGAGAAGGTCAGCGCACCGTTACTGCTGATCGTATCGCCAGCCCGGTGGGTGTAATCCTGCTGCACGGCCAACGTCAGGCCTTGCTGGCTGAGCAAGGTTCCGCCGGTATTATCCAGGGTGCGGGTATTGACCGTCAGCTGCTCTCCGCTCTGGACAAGGCCGCCCTGATTGAACAGCGCCAGCACAGGCGGGATACCCGCATTGAGATTAAGTGTGCCGTTGGCGCGGATCATCCCCTGCCGGTTGTTCAACTTATCGAGGTTTGACAAGGTCAGCGTGCGGGTACTTTGCAGGCGGCCTGCTGTGTTGTTCAGCTCACGGGCTGTCACCTCGGTGTGCGTTGTCCCCAGCAACAGGCCACCGTCATAATTGTTCACCCGGTCGCTGTGCACGGCCAGCGTGTCCTGGCTGGTGATTTTTCCCTGCCCGTGGTTATTGAGTGTCTGACTGTCGATCCGCATTGCCCCGGTGGCGATCAACTGCCCAACCTGATTGTTTATCGTTTCACCCTTAAAGGTCAGGGTGCCGCCGCCGTGGATTTTTCCCTGCTGGTTATTGATCACATTAATGCGGTAAATGCCGTTCCCCCCGCTGATCAGCGTCCCGTCCGGGTTATCCAGCTGACCGGCGGTCACTTCAAGCGTGCCCAGGCTGTTGAACACCCCCTGCCGGTTGTCGACCTGATCGGCCGAGATCTGCTGGTTGCCGTTGCTTTTCAGCGTTCCGCCGGTATTATCCAGGAGTTCCAGAATGCGTAGCCCAAGCTGCTGTTTGCTGTTTATCGACCCGGCGGCATTCAGCAAAGACCGGGCATCCAGCTGCATCGCCCCGTTGCTTTGCAGTTTCCCGCCACGGTTATCCAGTCTGCTGCTTAAGTGCAACCGCACCGGCTGCTGGCTGTCAATCAGGCCGTTGATGTTGTCCAGACTCAGCGCCGTCACCGAGAGGGCGCCGTCCGAAAGCAGTTTCCCGCCCACGTTCAGCACACGACCAGCCGCCGATCCCTCGGTGGCTCCCTGCACATCCAGCCGCTTCAGGGCACTGATTTTACCGCCCTGATTATTAATCACCTGTGCCGAGCGCAGCATCAGCGCCCCCGCTGATCCCAGTGTGCCTTTCTGATTGTCCAGTGTGTTGACCGCCAGTGTGGCATCCTGCAGGCTCGACACGCTGCCCTCTTGGTTGTCAAACCGCTCAGCCGTGGCGGACCAGCCCCTCTGGGTGCCTATCCATCCCTGGGTATTCAGGATATTTTCCGCACGCAGGGATTGTGCCAGCTTGCTGAATATATGGCCCTTGCTGTTATCCAGTGTCTGGATGAACCGCATATCCAGCGCGTCCAGCACCTCAATTTTTCCCTGTGCATTAAGGAGGCTCAGCGCATTCACCGTGCTGTACCCGCTGCTGGTCAGTTTTCCCCCCTGGTTATCCCAGCGGCCCGCCAGATCCAACTTCACTCCCTGTTTGCTTCGGATCTCGCCTTTCTCGCGGTTGGTCAGCTGTCCGCCCCACAGTGACAGCCAGCCTTCGCTAAATAACGTCCCCGCGTCATTGTTCAGTAAACTGTCCGTGCCGCCCTGCCAGTGCAGATGTTGTTGTGCCGACAGTTTACCCGCCTGATTAATAATATCGCCGGTACTATTGAGCGTCAGATCACCGACCGATTGCAGTTTACCGCCGGTGTTGTCCATGCTGTGGGTGGAGACGGTCACTTGTTTGCCGCCCTGGGCGGTGCCACCGCGGTTGTCCCAGTGGCCATCCGTGTGGATATCCAGCGTGTCACCGGCCTCGATAAATCCCTGTTGGTTATTTATAGACTGTTGGATATCAAACCGCAGGTTCCCTAGGCTGACCAGATTACCCAATGTATTCTTCAGGTGCTGTGCTATCAGTTGCAAATAGTTGCCCTGCATGTACCCGGACTGGTTGTCGATGCTGCCGGCCGCTTTCACGGTCAGCTGTTGCTCAGAAAATAGCTTGCCCTCGCCGTTTTGGAGATCCCCCCCCGACGTCACATGCAATGCGGACAATCCCTGCAACATGCCGCGCTGGTTATCGATAGTACCCGTCGTGTTCACGGTCAGCGCTTGATCTGCTAACAGTTTGCCGTCACTGTTATTGATATGGAGGGCAGAGATATCCACCTGTCTGCCGCCCTGGGCTATCCCGTTGCGGTTATCCCAATTGCCCTGAGTGCGAATATCCAGGGCGTCAGTCGCTTCGAAAAGCCCGTGCCGGTTATCAATCGCTTGCCGGATGTCAAGCTTCAGGCGCCCCTTGCTGATGACCTTGCCCTTCGTATTATCCAGGCGTGATGCCGTCAGTTGCAGGTGTTCACCCTGAATGTCCCCAGACTGGTTATCGATATTCTCGTCAGCGTTCAGGGTCAGTGCCTGAGCGGCCGACAGTGTGCCGCCGCTGTTATCAATGCTACGGGCGGAGACGTCAACCTGTTTGCCGCCTTGCAGGCTGCCGCCGTGGTTATTCCAGTGACCGTCAGCATGGATATCCAGAGTATCACCGGCCTGAATAAGTCCGTGCTGATTATCAATGTCCTGATTGATCTCAAGCTGCAGATGCCCCTGACTGACAATCTTGCCTTTCGTGTTCGTCAGCGTCTGGGCTGTCAGTTCCAGCGCTTCGCCCTGGATATTGCCGGATTGGTTATCGACGCTGCCGACCGCTTTCAACGTTAGCGCCTGATCGGACAACAGTTTGCCCTCGCCGTTTTGGATATCACCTCCCGACGTCACGCTCAATGCGGACAGCCCCTGCAACGTGCCGCGCTGGTTATCGATAGTGCCCGTCGTGTTCACGGTCAGCGTTTGTTCAGCCAACAGTTTGCCGTCGCTGTTATCGATGCGCTGCGCGGAAATATCTACCTGTTTGCCACCTTGTACGGTTCCGCTGCGGTTATCCCAGAGGCCCTGGGTGCGAATATCCAGGGCATCAGTCGCATCGAGCAGTCCGTGCTGGTTATCAATCGACTGATGACTATCAAGCAGAAAATGGCCTTTACTGACGATCTTACCCTGTGCATTGTTCAGGTGCTGCGCCGTCAATTGCAGCACTTCGCCCCGGATGTCGCCGGACTGGTTATTGATGTTGTCGGCGACGTTCAGAGTCAGCTTTTGTTTGGCCGACAGTTTGCCGCCACTGTTATCAATGCTACGGGCGGAGACGTCAACCTGTTTGCCACCTTGTAGGGTACCGCCGTGGTTATTCCAGTGGCCGTCAGTGTGGATCTTCAGGGCCTCATCGGCCTTAATGAGTCCGTGCTGACTATCAATATCCTGATTGATATCAAGCTGCAGATACCCCTGACTGACAATTTTGCCTTTCGTATTCGTCAGCTTCTGTGCTGTCAGCTCCAGCGCTTCGCCCTGGATATTGCCGAACTGGTTATCGACACTGCCGGTCGCCTTCACGGTCAGCGCCTGGCCGGACAACAGATTGCCCTGGTCGTTTTGGATATCGCCCCCCGATGTCACGTTCAATGCGGACAGCCCCTGCAACGTGCCGCGCTGGTTATCAATGCTGTTGCCCGTGGTTATGGTCAGCGCTTGATCCGCCAACAGTTTGCCGGCGCTGTTATTGATGCGCTGCGCGGAAACATCCACCTGCCTGCCGCTTTGCGCGGTTCCGCTGCGGTTATCCCAGAGGCCCTGGGTGCGAATATCCAAAGCATCAGCCGCATCGAGTAATCCGTGCTGGTTATCAATCGACTGATGACTATCAAGCAGAAAATGACCTTTACTGACGATCTTACCCTGTGCATTGTTCAGGTGCTGCGCCGTTAATTGCAGCACTTCGCCCCGGATGTCGCCGGACTGGTTATTGATGTTATCGGTAGCATTCAGGGTCAGCTTTTGTTCGGCCGACAGCGTGCCGCTACTGTTATCAATGCTACGGGCGGAGACATCAACCTGTTCGTTGCCCTGAGCGGTGCCGCCGCGGTTATCCCAGTGGCCGTCGGTGTGGATTTTCAGTGCATCATTGGCCTGAATAAGTCCGTATTGATTATCAATATCCTGATTGATCTCAAGCTGCAGATGCCCCTGACTGACGATCTTGCCTTTCATATTCGTCAGCATCTGTGCTGTCAGCTCCAGCGCTTTGCCCTGGATATTGCCGGACTGGTTATCGATGCTGCCGGCCGCTTTCAATGTCAGCGCCTGATCGGACAACAATTTGCCCTGGCCGTTTTGAATATCGCCCCCTGACGTCACGTTCAATGCGGACAGCCCCTGCAATGTGCCGCGCTGGTTATCGACAGTGCCCGTCGTGTTCACGGTCAGAGTTTGTTCGGCCAACAGTGTGCCGTCGCTGTTATCGATGCTGTGCGCAGTGACATCCACCTGTTTACTACTTTGGGCGATCCCGCTGCGGTTATCCCAGTGACCCCGGGTGCGAATATCCAGGTCGTCAGCCGCATCGAAAAGTCCGTGCTGATTATTAATTGCCTGCTGGGTATCAAGCTTCAGCTGTCCCTTGCTGACGACCTTACCTTCCGTATTCGTCAGGTTCTGTGCCGTCAGCGCCAGTTCTTTACCCCGAATGTTGCCGGACCGGTTATCGATGCTGCCGGTCGCTTTCAGGGTCAGTGCTTGATCGGCCAGCAGTTTGCCTTGGCCGTTTTGGATATCGGCCCCTGATGTGATGTTGATTACTGACTGACTCTGCAGTGTGCCGCGCTGGTTATCGATATTACCCGTCGTGTTCACGGTCAGCGTTTGTCCGGCCAACAGGGTGCCGTCACTGTTATTGATATGGTGAGCGGAGACATCAACCTGCTTGCTGCCTTGGGCGGTGCCGCCGCGGTTATCCCAGTGGCCCTGGGTACGAATATCCAGCGCATCAGCCGCATCGAACAGCCCGCGCTGATTATCAATTGTCTGCAGGATGTCAAGCTTCAGGCGTCCCTTGCTGACGACCTTACCTTCCGTATTTGTCAGGTTCTGTGCCGTCAACAACAGGTGTTCACCCCGCATCTCTCCGGACAGATTATTGATGCTGCCGGAAGCCTTCACCGTCAGCGGTTGTTCAGACAACAACTGACCTTTGGTGTTATTGATATCAGCGCCCGACGTAATGTCCAATGCCGATTGACTCTTTAACGTGCCGCGCTGGTTATTCAGGCTACCGATATCAAGCCGCAGGTTGCCGTTGTTACCCAACAGACCGTCGGTGTTGTTCAGCAATCCGGTCACCCGCCAGTGTTGCACCGTCTTTTCAAACGCCACCAAATGCCCCTGCTGGTTGTTCAGGGAACCGGCATTCAGGCTGAGTTGGGGCGCTTCAATGCGGCCGCCGGTGTTATCCAGCGCCCCGGCCAGCGCAAAACGGCTTTCCCCGACTCCTGTCTGAGACCAGACCGCCTTCTGGTTGAACAGATTATTGGCATCAATCTCCCAGCGACCAACAGCTATCCGTGCCTGTTGCGCGTCAATATCGCCCGGGGTTTTTACGGTCAACTGCTGACTGTCAATTTTTGCCTGTTGCAGGGCAACGCCACTGGCTTGTGCGGCAATCTCAGCACGGCTGGCCGCCAGTTGGCTTTGGCTGATATCCACCCGCTGGCCAGTCACTTTGATATTACCCAGACTGAGCAAATGGCCGTTGGCCTGAGTATTCCCCTGACTGTTCAGTGTCAGATTCGCTTTATGTTTCAGCGTACTGTTAATATCGCTGCCGGCCAGCAAATATCCGCGGCTCTGAATGCCCCGGGCCGACGTCAGCCGGATATCACCCACGGCCGCCAGGGTGCCGGACTGCTGAATATCACCGTCGCGGCTCTGTACCGCAAGCTGCCCGCCGCTGTGCAGTTTACCGTGATGTTCAAGCCCATTCCGGGCGGTCAGGGTGATATCCCCTCCCGCCTGAGTGATGGCTTCCTGCTCCCCCGATTGCCAGCTCAGCCGGCCTTCGCTGCTGACAGTCAGCGTTTTCCCCGCCTGCAAATGTCCGCCCTGATTACGCACCCCGACGCCGGCTTCCGTGCCTATCATGCGGATATAACCGCTGTACATGCCGCCCATCTGCCCCATATCTATCGCCAATTCGGGCTTTTTTCCCTCCGCAGCCAGCTGCGTCACTGTTTTGCTGTCCACACTGATGCGATTACGCCCTGCCACCACGGCGATCTCTTCTTTGGCCCAGACGCCGGCATTCAGCTTCACGACCCGCGCCAGAATATCAACATACCCGGCATCGTGGCGCGGGTCACCATTGAGCCCGCCGCCCTCAATGCTCACCACACCCCGCTCGACTTGATACCCCGCCAAGCTGCCGTCGGCGTTCAACTGCGGCTTCCCTGTGGTCAGGGTCATCCGTCCGGCATTGATGGTGCCACAACCGTTGCACACAATCCCCGACGGGTTGGCCACAATCACCTGCGCCCGGCCGCCTGCCACTTCCAGAAATCCCCGCAGCTGGCTGGGCTTATCGCTGTTGACCTCATTAATAATAAACCGGGCCGGCGCCGCGTTCGGATCGAGGCGGGGATTACCCTGTATTATTCCGGCCAGTTGGGTAGAAGTCATCAACGCCGAGTTATTAAGGATAGCACCTCGCTGGTCGACATCGAACTGCTGATAGGGGTTATGTGATACGCCGGCCTGATTGGGCGCATTGATATTGACCTGCGGCAGGCCATTCTGGGTTGTTATCACTTCCGGACGCTGAACAGGGGCTACCCGCCTGTCAGCGATAATACCGTCCGCCAACGCCTGTCCGGCAAACAGTGCTGCCCCCAGCAGCCATACCGCACGGCGTACCGTCACCCACAAGCGCGATGCACCGATACCACGACGCTGCCCGGGTGCGGTGCTGCAACTGCGGGCCAGTTCCGATACCACCTGCAATTCACCGTGCGTGCGGCTATAGATAAGGCAATAACACTGTTTGTTCATAAATCAGTCCGTCCAGATCAAATAAATAAACGCAATATTTGTTTGTGATTAAGGGTGAGTGTGGTTATCAGATTTCCAGATTGAGGCTGAAACCGCCGCTCACACCCGGGGTGTGAAAACCGGCGGGCTGGTAAAATGGCACCCCGGCAAACAGATCATAACTGAGCCGGCGCCACAGCGTGCCGCGCACACCTAGGGCACCGCCCGCCAATTGATGCCCGACGAGATGACGGGTGCCCGGTCCATCCACACGGCCATAATCCACCGCCCAGTAAAGCTCGTGACCGCGCGACAGCACATTCCAGGCCAGCTCATTACGCCAGAGCAGCCCTCTTTCACCGGACAGCATCTGCTCGCCGTCAAACCCGCGCACGGTATAACGCCCGGCAATCGCCAGCCTGTCCTGCGGTGTCAGCGGATTTGCACTCCACTGCCAGCGCACTTTGGTGTGATAACGCCAGGGCTGTGTGCCCCATTTAAAAGGTACATTCAGGCTGATATCCCCCAGCGCCATTCCCGTGCGGGCACTGCCCCTGTGATTGGCTTCTTCCGGTGCCGGCAGCGCACCGAAGGCGCCGGTTCCCCGCCGCCAGTTGATGCCGGCGTCCAACGTGATATCACCGAAGTAACTGCGCTGGCTTAAGCCTAACTCCCAGCCCGCAGTACGGCGGTGTTGTTGGGCTATTTCGATATTTCCCACAGCATTGGTGGAATGGCGACGAAAGACGCGCAGATTAAGGGTTGTTTTGTGCGACTGATTGCGAAATAACAACCGGGACACCGTGAATTGCGCATTCTCACTTTTGCCGCTGTAAGACAGGATTTCGTTCGCGTTGGCGATATTCTGATGATAGGTGTAGTCATTGTAGTTGGCAGAAAACGCCCAGTAACCGAGCGGGAAGACGTAGTTAACGGTACGGGCGCGGTTACCAAAGGGGCCGGGCTCAAACAAATCCTTACCGATGTTGGCATAGAACAGATCGTTCTGGGCAAAAGGCGCATCAATCGCCAGCGTCACCGACCCCAGATAGCGGCCAGTGCTTTGGGCACCGCTGTCATCGAGTCCCAGACTGAGCCGGAACAGGCGCCCCTCTTTCCAGCTGATCCGCAGGTCACTGGTTGCCTCCTGCTGACCGGGTTCGATTTTAATATCGGCCTCAACACTGGGCACCCGTTTGAAATTTTCCAGCGCCTGCTCGATATCGCGCAAATTCAGGATATCCCCGGCGGTAGCGGGCATGGCATTCCACAACCGCCCACGCCAGGACACCGGCTCATCAAAGCGGATATTAGCAATACGGCCGGGCTGGAGCGTCAGCGTCAACACTCCACCCGCCAGATCCTGCTCCTGCACCATGACACGGGTGGTGACATAACCTTTGGTCAGAATGGCATTTTGCACCTTGTTATTAACCAGCAAAATCCCCTGCCCACCCAGGCAACGCCCTTTGGCATCCCCTGCCGCGTCCAGTGCCCACTGAAAACGACGAGCGGAATCGCCTTCCAAACGTAAGGTATTGATCGTAAAACAAGGATGTTCATCCGCCGGATAATCAGACAGGCGCACGCCGGGGCGCGTAAGCCGGATATCGCTATCCGGTGTCTGTTGCTGCTGTAGCGCGTGCTGCCTTTCCTGCTGCCGGAGTTGCTCCTGAGCATCCAGCGTTACTGCACGTTGTTCTGCTACCTGTGATTGCTGTTTTTGCTGAATAAAAGGCGGGTCATCGGCCTGTACAGGGGAAAATACGAGTACAGTCCATCCGGCCAGCCCGGCTATCATGTTGCGGAAAGTTACCGTTGCCATATAAACCCATCGGATACGTAATTATTATTGAATAGTAATAAGGGAGTTTTAAGATGAGGTATTATGGTCAGCAGGGTTTAATTATCAAGCTGGCAGATGAGATATTCATCATATAGGTGATTATTTGGACGATTTAACTCTAAAAATGCAACAAAATGGCAATGAGTCAACAGAATAACAACATATTATGTGCAACATTAAGCAGATTCATCTGGGTTTTAAGTTCAGCCAAAACAAAAACATCATGGATATGATGAGAAAATATGATGAATAGGTTATATTCAGAGTATTCCTAAGGTAATCACCCCGTTGAACGTTTTAGCGCTTACCGCCGGATAGGATTTTCTGCATCACCATTTGCCCGAACAGGCCCGCTGACTGCCTGACCTGCCCCACGCCCTGACTCATCATGCCCGCCATATCGCCCATCCGCACCCCCGCCCAGGCTAATGCGCCCAGCCAGACCATCGGCAGCACAATAAACAGCGTGCCCATCACCAGCCCCATAATCAAATCATCCGAGGTGTTCTGAAATCCCGCCAGATTCAACAGGCTGTGGGTGTCTGAGCCATACAGGGCGTCCAGTAAATAGCTGTCTAACCAACGGGCAGTTTCCCACCAGAAGGTCAGGAAATTCAACGCAAACAGGGCGAACGTCAGTGTGAGTACCGTCTTAAATTCATAGGCGGCAAACAGCAGGATCAACGGGATCAGGATATACAACGCCATCAGGATCACCGCCTGTATCATCGGCAAAGCCTGACGCACCGCATCAAACGCCGGCATGCTGAGGAATCCCCCCAGCAGAGTCCCCGCAGAAGACCCCACTCGATTTGATCTGTCCCAGACCGTAAAATCGGCATTGCCGCCATACCCCGCATACACATAGCCGTCCTGAGACATTGTCAAGTTAACCGGACTGACTAAACGGCGGATCACCGCTTCTTGATATTCACGGGTTTCTTTGCCCAGCATTTTGAGGGCTGCCGACAGACGCAACCACAATCCCGGATCAGCCTCGGCCAATACCCTGGCCTTCAGCCCGGTTTCAGGGGTTGACCACCAGGCCTGACAGGTGGGATAACCGCCCTGCCCGGTATTGGGCCGGCCACTGTCCCGGCTTTCATTCCACGGAAATAGTACCCTGGGCATTCGGGATTGCAGCGTCCGGTAATCGCCGGATAAGAAGGTGCGACTGCCCAGCCAGTCAATATCATGCAGGGTGGCCGGATCGGGGGTTTGCCCCTGATCCCGTTGTTTCCACTGATACAACGCTAAGGCATAACAGTCATTAGTGAAATCCTGCAATTCCGCCGCCAGTGCCGGGCTATGGATACGGGTGTGCTGTACCTCAAAACGCAGCTGCCTTAAATCCGGCCGGCAGGGAATGGACGCTACCGCCGCTTGCGTTAATCCCTTTGACAACCGATGCACCACGGCCCACCAGAGGGGCACCGCCGCCGTCTGATTATTCAGGCTGGAGATCACCGGCGCATAACCACTTTTATCCGGCGCTTGCGGTGTCCAGGTACCGCAACTTTTGGCGCGGGACTGATCGTACTGGAGGGTACTGAGGTTGACATTCACCAGC
Organism: Xenorhabdus griffiniae; assembly: GCF_037265215.1. Taxonomy (NCBI): domain Bacteria; kingdom Pseudomonadati; phylum Pseudomonadota; class Gammaproteobacteria; order Enterobacterales; family Morganellaceae; genus Xenorhabdus; species Xenorhabdus griffiniae. The sequence goes on from NZ_CP147737.1 coordinate 1,257,663, forward strand.
GGCACACAACACACCACCATGACGAAAAAGGCGCCATACAACGTATTTTCGAGACGGGCAAGCGACTGCAACCCGCCATGACCGTCCTCTTCGTCACTCTCCCGCACTTTCAGCCAGACCGCGATGACCTTTATCACTAAAGGGGTTGTAAACAGTCCGGTGGCAATCAGTATTTGCCATAACCCGTTATTGACCACCCAGCCAAGCAGGGTCAGAAAGTACTCCAGATAGCTGTTGGTGGTCATTGCGTTACCTCAATCGCGCCTGACAGGGCATATTCACCCAGCAGGATAAACAACAGGCTGACCACCATCACTCGTATCAACGTTACGCGGTATTCCGGCTGCTGTATTGTTCTTTGCCAGATTTTCCATCCGCCCCAACCTAACGTGACATAAAGGCATCCCCGCCAAACCAGCCAAACCGCTTTTGTCTTCATTATCCACTGATTCAGCGCGGACATTTTTTCGGGATACTCCATGCCTGCCCAACCCATCAGCAGTGTGACGACCATGACTGCGATGATGACCAGTAATACCCTGAACCCTGTTTTCACTTTCAGAATAGAATGCGATTTGACCGTTTCTGCCATGATCTACCTTACCTCCGTTCACTGTTAGGCATTTCCAGCTGATAAAAACGGGCATCGGTGCTGTCCGGCACCTGCTTTTGCGGATGGGCCTGGATACGGTGCGTGTCCCGCTCAATAATGGTCAGGATGGCGTTACGGGACAGTTCCCGTTTCAGCATCATTTCATTTTTCAGCGCATTGATTTCCCGATCCAGTGCCTCAATCCGCCGTTCCCCTTCGGCCAGCGCTTCCGGCTGGGCGGCCGCATTGGGCTCTGACATGCCGGTAATCAGCATGCGCCGCATCAGCAATGCGGTCTCGGTGGTCTCGGCCATCGCCAGCTCGCCCGCCAGACGCGCGGTCAACGCCGCACTGTCCGGGTCTCGCTGCAATGCCTGGATCACACCTTTGGTGACCACCAGGCTCCCGGTTTTCAGTTTGGCCAGATTGGCGGCGGTCGGTTTTTCCGTGCCATTGACCAGTTTCACCAGCTGTTCAGTATTGGCTTTGGTGCCCTCTTCCAGCATCGGCGCAAAGCCGGTGCCGGCCACCGTCACGCCCGGCTGCTGCATTTCCCCACCGCTGGTGCATTCTGCGGCATTGGCACAGGTACGGATAGCCCGGTCGCCCAGCACTTTTACCACCGCCTCTGCCGCTTCTCTGGCATTCTGGAATTGGGTACAGGCACCGCCATCACAATGTTGATGGCTGACGGAAGCCTGGCTCAGTACCGGCAACTGATTCATCATATTAAATCCCGCGCTGGCTAAATCACGGGTGGGCCGGATGGCATTTTGTCCCTTGCCCCCCTGCTTATTCCCGCCAATCCACGGATGCCCGCTGGTGCCTGTGGCTTTGCTGCCGGCATTATTGACTCTTACCGCATCGGCATCCCCGCTGTTCACCTGTGTCTTATATTCCTGTAGGGCAGCCGATTGCGTCCATTTACTGTTTTGTGCAAAATCCATCATCCGTCGGGCCATGTTCTGGCAATTAAACTGAGCCTTGTCGTACGCCACATTGGCCTGCAACACACCGTTGGTCAGCATGTCATAGAGCCCCGGATTGGCACGCTGAATGATCATGGCGGGTAAGCTGGCAACAGCGCCGGTAGCCCCCTGGATCACTTCACTCATCAGGTTTTTAAACCCGGCCGTAATACCGTTTAACTGATTACCGACGGTAGTTTTTAAGTCAAAATTGCCGCACATCAAATCGGAACTCCAGCCCAGCTCCAACCCACCCAGCGTGGTCAGGGAACGGCGGGTGGCCGGCTGTGAAATCACTGAGCCGCCCCCTAAGGTATAAAACAACTTATCGGAGACCGCACCGGAGACATCGGCACCATAACCCAGCACACTGTTATTTACCTGTGGTAATGAGAGGGATACAACCGGTGTATTACCCTGCACAGAAGCGGTTGCCAGCCCACTCAATACCAGCAATAACCCGTTTATTCTCGTCATCATTCCTCCCTTATTTCAGATATCGGTACTGCCCAAAAAACGCTGCCCCCGGCGCTGACAACAACTGTAGGGTTGCCACAGGGCATACGCCTGATTGCCATTGACCGCAGCCGGATGTTCGCCGTCAGGAAACACCGCACAGGACGGACTTAACCGGGGTGATAATCGCTGCCATTGGTGATTTTGGGTGCCGGTATTTTCTGTCACTGGTTCGGGTGGCCAATAACCGTCAGCGCGTTGACCTTTTAATGTCTGATAAACATGGGGTTGCCCGGCGCGGGTGATAATATCCGCCACCCGCTGCGCCACCACAGCAGACGCTTTGTCATCATCGGTCTGATTGACAAAGCCTGAGCGCGGATAAATAGTGCCCCACAGATTGGCAGCCATTTGGCTGCCCAGCTCCCGCTGGCCGGGAATAAGCGCTTCCGGGTAGAACGCTTCCGGCAAACCGGTGCGCCATGCCATCGTATCCAGCGTGCTGAGAAAATAAGGCACCAACGGGGTGGCAGCGCTTCGGCAGGAATACCCGGGAATTTGCTCGCCAATCAGACGGGTGGCAGGATGCCCGATGGCATCGGCATATTTAAAACGCAGGCTGGTCCGCCGCTGGCCTGCCATCTGGCTATTGTGGTGGCCACCGCCCGCAGTCAGGTGGGATAACGCCCCGGTGACAACATTTTCCAGTCCGCCGGATAACCGGCTGACTTGCGCCATGTCTGCCCACGGATTGCCGCCGGGGGCGTGATAGGTGGACACCACCGCTTCGGGGAGGTAGTGAGTGACTTTAACCGACGTTTTTACCGTACAGCCCTGCCAGGAACAAAACAGCCAGTAACAAATACCGCTGACCCGCCACTGGATACAGGATGGCGAGAGACTGCTGGCCACAATCTGGGCGGTGTTGAGGGAGGCCCGCGCAAAGGGAGCAAACGCCGCTATCAGCGTGATGACAACAGGAAAAGCAAGGCGGGGTGTCTTCATGGCTGGCGCTGCTCCCTGAGGGCACTTGCTTTTGCCACATCCGCCGTACCATACACCACATCCCGGTCATCAAATACCACCGCAGGGTATTTACGCACGCCTGATTGCCAGGCTTTAACAACAGCACGATAAGACTGAATCAGTTGCTGTTCCTGCTGATGCCATTGGGGTGATTGCAGAATAGCTTGTGCTTGAATAGCGGCTTGCTGCGGATCGGCAGAAAGGTGAGCGAAGATTTGTCTCTGATGTTGTTCAGCCACATCCAGCCAGACAATTTGTGTCTCCGGGGAAAGATTGACGGGAGAATGCTGACTGTCAGTATAAATAACCACTTTCGCATTAGCCGATAATGAGGCCAGCAATCCCACCCAAAGCAATAAAGCCGACTTCCACATAGCACATTTCCCGTTTTATCAAACACCGGGATAGCCTGAAGAAATATATTGTAAAAATCAGCCATTAATTAGTTTTCCGAAAAATGAAAAAAGGGACTGAAGAGCAAAGCAAAACCGCCCTGTTATTCATTAACGACTGCATGCAAATCCTGTCATCGGCCAGCCATTTCGCATCCACCGGTCTGTTTCTGCCCAAAACGCCCATTTCGCCTGATGCTCTGCTGAACCTGAGCTGGCCGCCAGATAATCCGTTGATGTCACGTAAAATTCCCGCGCCCAGCCATCATAAAGGTAAAAGTTCCCCCATTCCTCATAGAGCCGTTCCAGGGCATATTTGGTGGCAATCCGGCTGCCGAGTGATTGGCAAAGCTGTTTCGCATGAGAATAAAAATCTTTTGTCAGGCCGGAGCGCTCAAACCAGGTGTGAACCGTCAAGGTCAGTGCGACCTGTTGCCCTGTCTCATCAGTGCCGGTGAGCCTGACCCCGTCAGGATTTTGTTGCACCGTCACCCCATCCCCCGATACCGTCACCGAGGGTGAATCACTCTGCCAGCTTACCCTGCCTGTATTGCCGGCCGTGATAAGGCGAAATTTTGCGCCATGCCAGAGTACGGAAGGCCCCCGGAGACCAAACGATTTCTGGTTGGCATTGCCACCCTGGCGGTCAACGGCAACGGTATCAACCAGGCGTAACGGCAGGATAAATTCCACAGAAGAGGAGACTTGCTGCGCACCCACTTCAGCAGTGACCGAAGCCTGTCCAGCATGACGACTGACAAAGGTTGCCGTTGCATTTCCCTGACGGTCTGTCCTGTCTTCTGCAAAAATCATCTCGCCAAGGTTGCCAGACCAATCAACCGCTTTATCCGCAAGCCCCTGCCCATGAATATCGGTAACGGTGACAGTAAAAGTCACCCGATCTTCGCCATCCGCCGCAGCACGGGTTTTATTGACCCGAATGGTGGATAACAGCACTTCATCAAAGGTGACAATAGGGGCAGCCACTTTATGATCGCCGACCTGGATCTGAACCTGGTGCTCCCCTGCAAACGTACTACTCAGCTGAACCTGTGCTTGTCCCTGAGGGTCGGTTTGTGTCCGTTCTGAGGACAGCACACCGTGATCTGCTTGCCAACTCACCGACTGATTTGCCACAGGTGATCCCAGTGAATCTTTCACCGTGGCCGTCAACACCACAATATCCTGCCCATCACCTTTAGCCCTGACTTTGTCCACCGTGATAGCGGGTCTCAGCCGGCGTTCAAACGTCACCGGAGCAGCATCAAGGGTTTTCCCCGCCACCTCGGCTTTCACCGTTGCCCGCCCTGCGGTGTGGCTGATTAACCGGGCTGTCGCTTCTCCCTGACTGTTTGTCTGTTCCTGCCTGTCCAGCAGTTGCCCGTTATCCGCAGACCATTGCACTTTGCTGTGGGCAACGGGGTGATCTGCTGCATCGCGCACGTTCACCGTATAAAGGAGGCTGTCCTGACCATCGGCAATCGCGGTCTGTTTGTCCACCTGAAGCGTATGCGTTAGCGAGGCAATAAAGCGGATCGGAGAAGCCATCACCGTTTCACTGCCAACCGCCACTTCAACTTCTGCATTTCCTGATACTTTGCTGGTTAAATAGGCGGTGGCCTGCCCTTTCGCATCAGTCATTAATGAAAATAAGGAGAGCTGTCCAAGACTGCTCTGCCAGCCAACAGCCTGATTGGGCACAGGTTGACCATCGGCGTTTTTAACTGTGACCGTCAAGGTCGCCCTCGATTGTCCATCCGCCTTAACGCTGTGCTTATCAATGGTGATTTCGGGTATCAGCACCGCATCAAACTGGACTGAAGGGGCAACAGCAACCTCTTCATCCACGGAAACACGTACCGCATGCAGCCCCGGCTGACGGCTGTACAGCACGATCGATGCCTGCCCCTGCGTATCCGTGTTCTGCCGGATTTGGGACAATTCGCCTTTATCATTTGACCAAATAACGGCCTGATTGGAAATGGGAGTTCCCTCCTGATCGGTGACCAGGACGGTATAGATCACACTGTCATGACCATCGGCTTTGGCCTGCGTTTTATTCGCTGTCACCTGTAATTGTTTTTCGGTCGGCAGACTCACCAACAGGATTTCTGCCCGATTAGAGCGGTTACCCCGGCTGTCGATGGCGATTCCCGAAAGCCGAACGGGGTTTTTTGTGGTTTTCGGCAACCGTAATGTCACTTTTTCCGGCCGTTGATCAAGTACTTTCCCGCCTGCCTGCTGTAATTCAGCCGTGTCCAGCGCTAAACGTACCAACGGATATTTGGTGTGGATAACGGGAAAAAAGGTCACTTCCTTGCCTTCATAGCCTTTAACCAAAGTCGGAAAGGCCAGCGTCAGCAGCGTTTGCTTCTGATAATCCAGTACCATATCACTGCGCCGGTTCACAAAATCAAATTGGCTGGATCTCAGGCTGCGCAGGGGAGCGACCGCGTTCGGGTCAAGCTGATGGCTGAACGGGACACCCAACCGATAATTGAGGTTCAGGGTAAAACGGTTCTCACTGGTCGCTTGTTTACCCTGCCGAAAAACGGCACCCAATGTGACTAAGGGGACTGGCGTGTAAGTCAGCCCAGCGGTGACGCTGTACGGATTTTTCTGGCGTTCGGATCCACCGAATAAGGCAACCTGCTGCCCGTCATAGTGTTCATACGTCAACTGTCCGCCCCAGTGAGGAAAAGCCGGCAAATACGCTTCGGCCTGAATATCCCAGCCGTTTGCCGGTCTTGCATCGAAATCCGTGAGCCTCGCGGCTTTCCAGTGAGATAAACGTCGGTAAATATTCGCAGACAGTTTGACGTTATCATGCCAGGCTTCTAACCCAAGACTGTAACGGTGATGCTGCTCCGGCCACAACGCATCCCAGAAGATATTGGCACCCCAGAGCCAGTTATCGGCGACATAGCGATAGCCGAATCCAAGTGTGGTTGTTGTCTGGCCGTGGTGAGTTTTTACCCCTGACTGGCTGAATGCGGTACCTGAAACCGAGTGATAAAAAGGCAGCAACCCATCCAATGCAACGTCTTTTAACGCAAAATGGCTGTCGAAAGGCAGTGTGAGGCGGGCATTGCCGTATTGGTTCAACCACGGTGTCAGTGTTGATGTCACCGCAGACGATAATTGCTGGGCAGCCAGTGTTTTTGCCGCTTCGCTGGGTGACTGCGATTGAGTCAGTTGCCCCCATTGGGTGGTGATTTCGGCCAGTTTTTGTGCCGGCAGATCTTGGTTTTGATCTTCTGGCCTGGCCTGACCGGGAAAACTCAGCGACAGACTTAACCCGCTAATAATCAGCCATTTTATTCTATTGTGCCAGGTGGATTGGTTTTTTTGCACCACGGATTGTGACCCTTTTCATTCATACTGAAAGGGGTAACATGCAGAAAAAGGGCGTTAAATACTGCGGTTAATTCTTTTTCTCATGGTGAAAATTACCTGGATCAGCGATGAACAGGAACCCCGTTAAATGTATGCGTACAGCACTGACACTGGACAGGAATATCATTTACTGACAGATTTGGATTCACCTTCCTTAAAAAACCGGATCCATCGACGAACAGCCCGTTGTAATAACTGGATTCACCACAGCGGATATACTCTCTTTGTTCATTTTCATATAACGCCACTAGCCAAAATAGAGGTTCTGGACGGTCCAGTCGCTGAACGGCTTCACTGTGAACCAAATCCCATTTTTCACCGACTTTACTCAATAAGAACATAAAAAGTGGCGTGTAATCTAAGCCGTGTCTTTGCTTGCCTTTCATAGACAGAAAGCAGGGCATATCTTCCCTGATTAATTTTTGTCTGGCTCGCTCCCATCGATATTCACCACCATGATGAAAAAAGAAATGAGTTGTCGTATTGACCCGGCGATAAAGTTTCTTTTTTCCATGATTGGATTGATGTTTTTTCATTCTTATATTCATCTCAATTTTTTAGGCAAGAGAGGTAACGTCAGTCAATATACCCGATAATAAGATTAAATCGTTATGTCAGTTTTAACCCCCGCGCAACATCCATTTTTCTGGCCACTAACACAGCCGCCTCCAGTTCACTGCACTGGTGCTCACGCATTAACGCCCGCCGTTCTGCTTTTTCTTCTTTTTCCGTCATCCCCAACGCCAGATAGAGGCTCGGGGGCACGACCCTGAACAGGGCTTCGATTTTTTTCGCCAGCACCACGCCTTCGGTATAACAGCGGGGTAATTTACTGGCGGAGAGCAAGACGGCTTTCTGTTCTTCGTTAAGTTTTTTGAAACGGGCGATTTGCTCGACTTCATCCGGGGGCATGGTCAGGCACAGCCACCATTCGGCCATATTCAGCATTTTCTCAGCCGTATCCGGGTAATCGGCAAGGTTTTGGGTGGCAAGCCACAGCCAGGCGCCCAGTTTACGCCACATTTTCACCACTTTGGTCATATAGGGGGAGAGTAGCGGGTTGGTGGTGGTGATATGCCCTTCATCAATCACCAGTTGCAGTTCCCTGTCCTGATATTGATCGCGTTCGGCCAGGTTATTGACGGTATTAATCAGTGAGACCATCGCCAGTGCCATCTGCGCCGAGTAGTTTTCCCGTGCCAGTGTGCCCAAATCAATCAGGGTGACATCCACTTCCGGCCATGGCGTGCCGGGACGGTTAAACAGCTCCCCTTCAAAGCCCTGGGTAAACATCGACATGGCACCGGCCATTTCATCTGCCCGCGCCCGTCGATGTGCCGTGATTAACGGCTGGCCATGCTCGTCCTGTTGGTGATTGCGGGCGATGGCATACAGCGCATTCTGTAAATCTGAGGCAATCATCTGGCGTCTGTCAGCATGGCTGGCGTGTGCTGCCATCATAATGGCTTCGCGGATCAAACCCCGGTCGGAACGGGTTAAACGCTCTTCCTCTTTTTTCTCCCCGCCGGTGATCATCAGCCGGGCCGCGATTTCCATCTCACCCAGAATATCACGCTGTTCATCCCCGTCATCCTGCGATTCATCGGTATCCGGAATATCGTCTTCATGAATACACAGTTGTCCGGGACTCAGTTGCAGCAGCTGGTGCGCATCGGCAAACAGCGCCAGACTCACCCCACAACCGGGCTTGATACCGATTTTATTGACCGTCAGCCCGAGGCTGGCATAGTAATCGGCCAATAAACCAAAGCTGTTACCGGCTTCGACAATAAACAGGCGCGGTCGGTGGATCGCCATCAGTTGCACCAGGGAGGCGCACAACGTGGCGGATTTGCCTGCCCCGGTCGGGCCAAATAATAATAAATGCGCATTCTGGGTACGATCCTGTTTATTCATCGGATCGAAGGTCAGCGGTGCCCCACCGCGATTAAAGAAGCTGAACCCCGGGTGCCCGGTGCCGGTTGAACGGCCAGTCACCGGCATCAGTCCGGCCAGATGCTGCACCCAGCTCAGGCGGCTGTACCAGTGTTGCTTATCTTTCTGCGGATTAAATCCCATCGGCAAAGCGCGCAAATAGGCATTCAGCGGGGACACACTGAATTCCGGTCGCACCGGCTGTAATCCGGCGGTCAGTAACGTTGATGATAACTGGTGCGCCCGCTGGTTCAGGTCAGTGATATCGTTGCCCCGCACCAGAAAGATCAGCGCACTGCGGTACAGTTTATGGCGTCGTCCCAGTAAAGCTTTGACTTCCTGCACATCCTGCCGGACACGCGCCGATTCGGTATTTTCCCCCACGGCATTTTTTGCCAGCCGGGTAAAATCCGCTTCCAGCGTATCCTGTGCCTGCGCCATGATGGTCAAAGAAACCACGGTGCCTTCCGGCATCATATCCATCAGGGCATTGATATTATCCCCCCGTTTCACTTCCCCCGTCAGCGTGCCCGGTGCTGGCGGACGGCGCAGACGTTCAACCGGCACCGCTTGATGTGGCAGACCATCAAACCACCAGATGCCATTGTCAGGATCAGACACCGGCGGGGTAAACCACAGGCTTTCGGCAAAATCATGATGAAGCGGGAGATCGGGCTGCGGGGGCGTTTCATCACTCACCGTGCGGTAGAAATCGGCTTTTGCCATACCCCAGTCCGGGGCTGGATTAAAATGACGTAACAACCAACGATGGATCTGCGCGCCATGCTGCCGAACAGCCACAATTCCCGCCGCCGCCAGTGACGACACCAGACGCTCGCAGACCGGGTTGAGTGCGGCCACTGAAGATAACGTTGAGTTGGTTGCCTGTGATTGGTGAGCAGGCAGCCAGCGATAGACGACCATACGCGTCTGGCGTTGTTGTCCCCGCCATGGTTGCCCTGTGATCAGACTATCCTGAAATATCCCCTCAGGCCGGGCAATGCTGTTCAGATGGCGTTCGGACTCGGCCAGAAAGGCCGCCGTAAAAGCCGTACCTTGCGCCCAGGGTTTGACGTAATCCCGTAATGTATTGAGATAGGCCGCAGGATCATCTTCGTCCTGACAAAAAAATTGTACCACCCACGGTGAGATATCGTCCTCTTCCAGACTGTCCTGGATCGCATCTTCCAGCTGATCCCGAATTTCAATCAGTCTCTCCATTGGACGCCCTTCGGTGGCAACAGGCTCGATGCGGTAGACCGCCCCGACAGAGACACCATCATCCAGCAACAGGCATTGCCCGTCTTCCAGATATTCCACCCAGGGCAGATAATCGATAATGGAAGGGTTGGCCCGGTAAATCGCGGCTTCATCGGCTTCACGCAGCTGACCGGGGCGGTGCAGCGGTTTGGGGATTTCCATCACAGGGCCTCCGTGCGTTCACCCGGCAGGGCGTACTGCACCTGCAGATAAAACGGGAACACGGTGCTGTAGCCCGGTATCGGTGTATTGCCGGCCGCCAGATGCGGATAGACATACATCACCATATCGGGATTGGGGAGACGGGGAAATTGCTGGCTGATTTCCTGCGCCGCCGAACGGCTGTAGCTGTCAGGCTCATTCAGTGCCCGACTCCGTTCGGCTGGGGTTAACGCCCGGCGCAAGGTTTGCCTTGCTGGGATTGCACTATGACCTGCTTTGTTTCCCTGCCACATCGCCAGCACCGTCTGTTCTCCGGCCGGAAGCAACGTGTCTTTCGAGGTTGAACAGCCTGCCAACAGCCCCGTCAGACCTAACACGATAGCGTAGGTTATTTTTCGCATCCCTGAGCCTCCGTGCGACTAATAAGGGTAAAGGTGGCAAACTCAGGGTGGACAGCCAATTCCGATACCGTAAACGCCAGGCGCTCCCACTGTTCCGGTTCAGCCTCGCTGCTGCCTGCCACCATGGATTGCCACTGTGTGTCTGACAGGCGAAAAACAGTAAAATCACCGTCACCCAACAGTTGACACGCCTTGCCGATGGCAAGACAGAGCCGGGATGTTTTTTTATGGGCAGGCCGCCAGCAGAGCTGAACCGGCACAGGTTCCGCGTGTGGGGGGCGGTTAATTTGCAGGCAATAGGGTTGGCTGGCACTGAACAGCCATTGAAAGACAGGCTTTTCCATTAATCTAAGGCTTCCTGATTAGTATCATATTGAGTGGGTTCACTCACGCCGTAGTGCACCTTACGGCCTTTCGTTTCGTAATCTATCGCCAGACTCTGGGTGAGATGCACCACAACACCGGCACCGGGCGGCACGTAAACCGCATCAAACGTCTGGCTGTAACGTTGTTTAAGCCATTCGCCCATCTCCTTCATTCCCCCGGATATCGCTTTGCCTAATGCCGCCTGTCCGGCGTTGCCTGTTAAGGCGGAAGTGATACCGCCAGCGCCGTTGGTTTGGGCGGTGCGCTGGCTTTCGTTCAAGGCGTCCCCGGCTGAATTCATGGCCGAGAGGGCAAACAACGTTGGCAGATAGGTGCTGGCATTGGATTTACGCTCACCGCTGATACAGGGAATGCCGTTTTCATCCGACAACCAGCCGATACCCTGCGGGTTTTGCCCTTTGCCCGGCAGGGTACGCACGGTACCATCCTGAAACACAAACGTGATGGCATTGACCTGCCCGCGTACGCAGGAAAGGGTCCAGTCACCACTGGCCGAGCCGGACACCACCGCCCCTTCCACTTCCGGCAGTTCGATACCATTGGCGGTCAGGTTATCTTTACCAATCAGGATCTTGAACGGATAAGGGTCTGTCACGGTGCCATTGACCGGCACCCGACCGAGCAACGCAGTCATCGCCTGACTGCCTGCCAGCGTGGCATTTTCCGGCAGGGTATAGACCGGTTTTTCGTTTTCTTCCTTCAGCAAAGGGATCGGTGGGGAATTTTGCCCCGTTGCCGGTTGTTCACTTAAAAAAGGGGTCGGGAATTTCGCAGATTGCTTTCCGTCAGCCCCGTTTGGGAGATCAACCGGTTTTTCATCGGCCGGTGTCACCCAGATAAGTTCGTCCTGCCCCGTGACAGGGTTGGCCGCATACTGACGGCCTGCCAGTCCCAACCCAAGGGGTATCTGGCTGTCCTGAGCCGGCAACGGCGCTGAATTTAACCGCTCGGTGAGCCAATCAATCTGTGCCAGTAATCCCTGCTGCTCATCCTGCAACGTGCGCTGACGCTGTTCATCGTCCTGACGAATAGCCGCAACCGCCGTATCTATCTGGCTGGCAACATCCTGATTCTGACTTTTTAACTGGTTATTTTCTTTTAAAATATCGGCATTCTGCTGGCTTAAACGTTTCTGCTCTGCGCGCACTTTATTGAGGGCGCCTATCAGGGTACGCAGGGTATCTTCCGGCGTATCGCCCCCGACCCCCAGCGCCTGCAACTCTTCCGGTGACAGCGTGGCCAGCACATGATTCGCTATCGTGCCGGGCGCGGCACTTTCCGTTGAACGGCAACTTTTGATGCCAATAACCCCGCCGATAAGCAATACCACCGGCACCAGTATTTTCACCAACGCATTGGACTTAACTTCCATGGCGGCCTCCCGGTTTCACCGATACCGGCTCAGGGATAAAGATATTATCCGGCAGCCCTTTTGTGATGAGGTACAATACCGTCGTATCCTCCGGCGTCCCCGTTTCAGCCAGCCAACGATGCTGGAATGTGGCCGCGACAAACTGCCCCTGTAATTCTCGCGGGTCGAGGGTGATTTTTCGTTGGGTGGGATTGCGCAGTTTCAGTGCTACCACTGTGTGATGGTGCAGCCTCCAGCCGGCCAGCGGGGTAATGTCAATCGGCTCTGACGGGTAAAGCGTCGTGATAAACTCAGGTAAATGCAGATTCACCGGCTGGATGCCGGTCACCGACTCGACGGTACGCAATGGGGCATACAGTTGCTGGGCGGCATAGCGGGTTAAGGCCACCGGAACGGGCGCAGATAATTGGGGTTTACTCTGGTGTTGTGATTTTTCGGTTGAAGCAGGTTGTTTTTCATTCGGGTAAATAATGCGTACCGGTTCAGTGGCATCGGTTTTTCCTGCGGTCACATCCAGTAAGATGATTTCGCCGTTTTCACTGTCCTGCAATTGCAGGCGGGTTGACGGGAAGGCATGGCTGGCTTTCAGGTACACCGCCCCGCCGGCACTTTGTACCCGCAATTTATCACTGAGTGACGGGGGCAAACCGATACGGACATTTCGCTCCGCAAAAATAATCCGCTCCTGCCCTACCTTGAGCGAGAGGGATAAGGGAATACGTTCCCATTTCATTAATTCATCAGCTTTTGCGCCCACGCTGAACAGCAAGATGCTGACCAGTCCTAACCCAATACGACGGCAGCCAGGTAGATATCCTCTCATTGAAACACCCCCTTTTTCTCTTCCACTGATTGCGGCAGGGCTTCCAGCCGCTGTGGCATCCCGTCATAACAGTCCAGTGCCAGCCCGAAGGGATTATGTTCCGCATCCCCTGCCCAGCGCACCACTTTCAACGGATAACGCACCAGTGCCCGTTTAACCGGTTCGGCGTGATAGTATTCATCGGCCACCAAATCCAGCCGCACCACCCAGTTATCGCGGTCACGTACCGTCACACTGCGGGTCTCGTAGCCCCGGCCGGGGATTTCATACACCACCCGCACCCGGTCGAGCAGTTCACCGCTGTCAGCCCGGGTTCGGGCATCCGCACGCAGAAAATCCTGACAGGCTGGCGTCAGATAAGGGGAAAGCGCATAAATTTTGGCCGGATAATCCTGGGCGCCATTTTTCGGCCAGGCATTGAGTTGCTGGAAAATATAAAAAGCAAAGCTGTAGACGCTGGGTGTGGGCACTTCCCACCACGGACGGGTGCTGCCGGTGCGTAGATCGGGTGGATGATGGATGGTGAGATTACGCGGTGACGCCATCCAACCCGTCAGACTCAGCAGCAATACCAATACCAGAATGCCGCACGCCACTCGCAGGGTCAGAATATGCTGATCCCGGTTTTTGACTGCATGACGAAACCGGCTCATCGCATTCTCCTGCTACGGCGCAACGACCAGCCCCGGGCGGCAATAATCCAGGCCGGATCACCGAGACCCAGCCGGCGTTTTTTCTCTTCCAGCTTCAGCCAAATATAATTCTCCGGCTTGCCACGTTTAACCTGCGCAAGCCAGCGTCCGCCAAAGCTAATCAGTAACAAGGGCATCACCAGCATGCCGGTCGGTATCATGACCCAACCGGCTAACGGGATCAGGGGAAGACTGACGGCCAGCCCGAGCACGATCCCGGCCAGTGCGGCCAGTCCCATCTCAGGCGTGGTGAACCCGCGAAACACCACCGGTTCGGCGTTTAAACGGTCAGGCAAGAAAGCGATCGTCTGCATGGTGATTCCTTTAAAAGATAATGCTGGCCGATTTCGACAGCAACCAAATCACGGCAACCAGCAACACCACGCCGACCACAACGATGGCACCAAACTGGGTCCAGGTTGATTTGCCATCCCGCACTTCAGAAAAGGTTTCGACGGCGGCCGAGGCGACCTTAAAGAACGCCACCGCCGAGAGGATCAACCCGCCAATCACAATGCCATCCTGCGCGTACCCTTTCGCCTGCCCCAATAATCCGCCCCCGCCCCCACTTTTGGGTGGCTCAATAGCGGGTAAATCAGCCCAGGCGGATTGACAGGAAAACCCGAATAACAACATGAACGTACTGACCCGGGTCAACAGGTTTGTGCTGATACGACAACAGAATTTTAAAATATGCTTCATGTCCCCTATTCCTTTTCATGGTGTTAGTCGCATTAACTGGCAAACATCCAGACAGCCACGACCAGCAATACCGCGGTTCGCAGGGCAAACTGGCTGAGGGTCTGATTACGCACTTTTTCATTTGCCCAGCCGTTCCAGACATCCACCGCCGCCCAGGCCGCCCAGAAAAATAAGGTGGCTAAGAAAAATCCGACACATACCAGATACAAAAAAGTGATATCAAAGTGCCCGGAGGCCACGTCAAAGGCATTGCGTTGCGCCGGCGTCATTGCGGGTTTTCCTGCCGGTAATGGCCGGATAACAAACCGGATTCATGGGGCTGGTCACGGGAAGGCATCAGGTAGTGATCGATACCGGCTTTAATGGTGTTGAGATCGGCTTTGATACGGGAGTAATCAAACTCATAACGAGGGCGTTTTGCAGTGTCAGATTGCTTTTCTGCGAGACTTGCACGCTCCAGGGCCATTTGCACCTGCTCAATCAGACGCTTTGCACTGGCCAGCTCATCTTTCTCGGCCGCCTGAGCCAGCGGCATACACAACATAGCCAATCCCAGCAGGCCGGCAAAACAGGATATGGAAAAGCCACCGCGCATAGATAATTACCTTATAATGGATGCCAACATACCGAGGATGCGGGGTTTTTTCGCGACAGTCAGCACTAAACTCTTTATGCTTTGGTGAAAATTAGCTAAATAGTCTGACTAATTTATTGAGTTAACGATGTAATAATGAAGGAAGACACATGCTGCGAATTGATTTAAACGTCCCCGACGATGAATACGAGAAAGTACGGAAGCTGGGCGCTCACTGGGATGCGGCCGCCCAAACCTGGTATATCGACAACAGTTTTGACCCGACCCCGTTTATGAACTGGTTGCCGTTCTACAATGTCCATGCGGAATTCTGGTATCTGGCTCAAACCCTGACGTCATGCCCACACTGTCATCAACCCACCACCGTGACGGCATTTATGCTGCCGGCCAGACACCAGCGACTGGAAGCGAATAACGATGATGAACCCGGCACGGAAGTGGGCTATACCGAGCAGGACAGCCCGGCGTTTCTGTTTTATCTCGCTGATATTCCCACTATTGTGCGTAGTGTGCTGCCCGGTTTTCACCACACCCTGCGCAAAGTGGTCAGCCAACGACTGCGCAGGCAGCACTGGATAAATCACTGCGAACACTGTGGCACACCGCAGGATGATACCGACCTGTTTGCCGAAGCCGGTGGGGCATTCTTTCCGGCGACCAAAGAGCAAGCGGCCGCTATTCAGCTTCACCGTATTGATCAGCCTTTTGTCGGGTATTGTGAAGATATCTCACATCATCACTATCATTTTGATCCGAAGGGAGGGAGCCATATCGGTAAAGCCTGTGACTGGTTTGAATGGATGACACCGGTGGTGAATGTGCCGTCAAAGTATCTTCAATAGGCTGCAGAATGAGTGGCAAAAGAAAAATATGGCTATAGCACCTTGTGGAATGAAAGGTGCGGAGCATGGTGACCACCTGAGTGGTCACCTCAGAGAAAAGGTACTTACATAAATGCAGTACAGTTTCTGTTTGCAAAGTCATTAAGTTAATCTTTGGATTTCCTTGATCTCAGTAATGAACTCCATAATATTCTGTAAATCATTGGCATAGGATGTTGGATAGAATGACTTAACAGATTCAGGCACCACTAACTGTAGCGATTTACTCTTCATTTCTGCCAGCTGTTGTTCACTTATCCCTGGCTGCATCGTTATCAGATGCTTACGTGCCACCCTGTCTCCTTCAGCCAATACTTGTCTCCAGCGATCCTTACATGTCGTTTTTGCGCCAAGCAATCGCAACTTTTCCTGAGGAAAAGATTTATCGTGATAAGCAGAAAAACATGGAAAAAGAAAATCGGGTTTAGACTTATTCTCTGTTATATTTTTGGCAGAACCCTGTTGAAATCGCAGATTATGCAATGAGAAAAGATGATCCAGGTGATTTTCAAAGGCAAAACCAGCACGGGATTTTCGCCTGTTCTGAACACTCAATGAGAAATGAATAAATTCATCAACATCATTCCCGTTTTCTCCAAATCCCTGCGATAATTTTTTCGCTACCTCATAACGTTCATACGTTTTAAATAATTTTTCTTCCTGTTCCATCCATAGCATCAGTGTATTATCGGGTTCATTTATTGGTTCACCTGAGGCCATTTCCCTTGCCAGTAAAGAAAATTCTTTTGACTTAGGAAAACCAGCCGGAAAATGCCTTAATAATGTTTCCAGTAAATTTTCATTTTTACTTTCAGGTTCTTCAAGTTCTATTCTCAGGTCTTCAAATAACATCCTGACCGGAAGGATAAGTGATTTTTCCTCAATCGAAGATTGGGAAAAATGATGACCAATATTACCCAGACCAAATAAAGTATTCAGCTGTAATTCAACTGAAGATCCCGGGGGAGTTATAATAAGCAGCAAATCGCCATTATTACGTTTAATAATCAGAAAAAAATCACCTTCATTCATCAAAGATGAAACAGGATTCGTTTTATAATACATACGATATTCAGCCGATCTGTTTGGCTGGTTATAACGAGTATCGTACCACGTTAATTGATCTTCACAGATGACCGGCTCGCTATCTTCTCCAGCAATATAAGTCAGCGTTGCCTTAAAAAATATTTTTTCCCCTCGTTCGGGGACGGGAAGATATCTTGAAAATCCTGCTTTGACCAATCCACCAATTTCATGTTGATTTGATTTTTTAGGATCAACATCAACAGCCGAAAGATATTTTGCAACTGCGACTTCGAAATGATCAGATAACCGCTCAAACATTTTTATTATGTATCCCTTTAGTATCAATTTCTACAGAATCACTGCCTGCACAAATCCACTCTTCTATTCTTTCAGATAATTCCTGAACGGGTAATCTGAATCTGCCTTTTACAGCACATTCCCAGATAACCATAACGTGCCAGCCATCACTCCTGAGCTTCTCATTAATAGCTTTATCCCGTAATACATTCTTCCCAAGTTTGTTCATCCAAAATTCGGTTCTGGTCATCGGGACTTTAAACAGATAGCACTCATGGTGATGCCAGAAACACCCATGAGTGAAAATGATTTTTCGATACTCATCGATCACAAAATCAGGCTTCCCCGGTAATTCTTTTATCTGTGTCCGAAACTGAAAGCCTGCATCTTCAAGGATCGCTGCCAGTTTTATTTCAATGGCTGTGTCACAATTTCGGATCGCTTTCATATTCTTGCTGCGAATTGCAGGATGGTGAACATCAGCCATAATCAAACCTTATGCCACTTTCTTGCTGGTTTTAAACGCAACCGCTCTGGCAATATAAGGTGCTAATAATTGGGCCACAGCAGCAAAAGCAGGAACAATCACAGAATTGCCGAATTGCCGGTAGGCCTGAGTATCTGATACGGGAATACGAAAAGTCGTACCACCCGGAGATTCAAATCCCATCAAACGCGCACACTCGCGAGGTGTCAGCCTTCTTGGTCTGTTTTTCTGGTTTTCTTCATTGTCAAAATCTATCTCTCCAAGCTCTTGGTTCCAACCCCGGTCGATAAGTATTTCAGAGCCATCTTTATGGTAACGGGCGGACAAGGTGCGGGCAACGCTATTCGGGTTATCAGGGAAAACCAGACCAAAGCCAAAACCATTTCCTTTTGCCTGATGTTTTTTCGCGTAGTTGTATAAATATTTCCATAAAGCAGGAGTAAGGATATATTTGTTATCTACATTACTGTCCAGTAATTCTTTAAGAGTCGGTCTTTGCGCAGGAAAAAATTGATTCATATCTCTGAGGGTAAATCCCTGGTGGATATTAAGATCACGCCGAAATCCAACCAAAACAATACGTTCACGGTGTTGTGGCAGGAAATTTTGTCCATCAATAATCTTTGGATCATCTTTCCCTGTATGTTCAACATCAGCAACAGAATATCCCAATTCATCCAAAGCCTGCAAAATAACCCGAAACGTTTTCCCTTTATCATGGCTTTTCAGGTTCTTCACATTTTCCAGCAGGAAAATGGCTGGTTTTTTGGCAGCAATGATCCGGGCTACATCAAAAAACAATGTTCCCTGCGTGTCACATTCAAAGCCATGAGCACGGCCTAATGAATTTTTCTTTGATACCCCCGCAAGAGAAAAAGGCTGACAAGGGAAACCCGCCAGTAATACATCATGATTGGGGATTTCACGATCTATATTCTGGTATGCTTCTTTATCACTGGCAGAAATATCATGGCTCAGAGTTATATCCCTGATATCAGAATTAAATACATGCTCTTCAGGATCGCAATACCAGTTTGCTTTGTAAGTACGAACCGCATCTTTGTTCCATTCGCTGGTAAACACACATTGCCCACCAATCTCTTCAAATCCTTTTCTGATCCCACCAATGCCGGCAAACAGATCAATAAAACGAAAAGTGTAATTCGGATGGTGTTCAGGCGGTGATGGCAACAAACTATTGAGCATCTGTACTTCCAGCTCAGTTAATTGCTTTTGTACCATTTTACCATTTAACCAGCGATTAAGTGTTTCACGAGTCCAGTCGCTATGACTGACAGCCCGAAGTGCCTCAGCAACATATTTTTGATCATAGATTTCAACGAGTTTACTGATTAACGCTTTGTCTTCTTCTTTTTTCCGGTATTGTTCTTCTTCGTTTTGTGCAATCAGTTTTTGTGCGATTAACTCTAACTCTTTCATATTAAAAACCATTTATCTAATGGGATATCTTAGTGTAAGAATATCACCCAAATGACACAGGATAAAGTTAAACTGACAAAAAAAGAAATCTCAGAGACGTATAATAATCACTGACGCGCCGCGATGCGGCTTGTCTGCTGACGATGGCATACAAAACAAAAACCCGTTTTGCATGCCATCGTCCAGCAATTTAAATGTATTTTTTAAACATCGCAGCCGTTATCATCACCGCCATACCCAGTAATAATGCCGCTGGCAACAATATCACCGCAGGATACATCGTATCCGGCCAGGATAAATACAGCACACAGGGAATGGTGCAGGCTGGCCTAATGCCCCGTTTGGCATGATGATAAACAAAACTGGATTCATAGCCTGCGCCATAACGGCGTAAATCCCGCCGTCCCAGTCCGTCAACCAGTGCGACTAAAATCACCATCACAAACAAAGGGATGGATAACACCAGGATAGCTAACCGGATTAACGTCACCATGGTGATAAACACCGTGGCCAGACAATATTCCCGCAAATGCTCCGAGATGCCATGCAATACCGCATTGAATTCACGCATAAAATCATTGCGGCTATTGAGTTGATACTGCCATTGTCCCTGTATCCAGTGCATAAAACCACTGTCGACAAAAATCCATTGATATGCCTGCGTCAGCCCGTCAGAGACCGTTTGTGCGGGATCTGACAACAACAGGCTCTGGGTCAATTCCGTGGATAAAAATTGCAGCTCGGTTTTCATCATCGTCTGGCTGTGAGCGGCACCCTGTTCCGGCCAGAAAAAGGTCATCCCGAGATATTCCAGTAACAGACTGAATAGCCAGGACATGACAATAAACCCAATGAGTTGCCACGGCCATGCCCATAACACACGATACAGCAGGCCATGCTGGCGTGGGGGTTGTGAAGCCGAGCGGGATTGATTTTCTGACTGTGTCATGACGTGAAATTACCCCTTCTCTTCCCACCAGTTTTCACGGGTGCGGTAGTGTCGGCGCATATACTCAGCGATGTTCTGCAAACTCGCCGGCATCAGGGCATCATCGTTATCGCCGGTTGGCAGAGGCATCCGAATTTTCCACAGTTGCCCGCCCTCCAGTAAGGCGAACGCCTGCCCTTTCGGCAGGTTAATCATCTCAGCCGGCGTCACCAGCGGCGTTTTGACCGTACCTACCCGGTCCTGCGTGGACGAGGTAAAATCCTGCCCCTGTTCAACATCGGCAATATCAGAGTGCCCTGAAACCAGCGTTTTGCTGTAGATTTCCACTTCCGGCAACTGGCTGGTCAGTAACTCGGCTGTCCGGTTATCCCGCACCCGCAACATAATCAGGGTATTGAAGTTACCGATCACCTGTGCGGTTTTAGCCGGGCTGCCGATACGGGCTTCGATATCGGAGGAGGTCTGGGTATAGGCGGTGACCTGCATGCCTGCACCGCCGCCTTTATTGATCAGTGGGATAAACTCATCCCCCATTAGCTCATTGAATTCGTCACAATGCAGGTTAATCGCGAGCTTCCCGTCATCGCGAACCGGCAACCCTGCATTCATACCATATTTGTAGATTTGCCCCGCGACACTGACCAAATCGGCAAACATACTGTTGCCCACCGCCGAGGCCACATCGCTGTCAGACAGTGCATCCAGCCCGATATACACAATCCCGTTCTTGCGGATCACCTGTTCCCAGTCGAAGATGGGGCGCAGATCCATCATATTGAGATAATCCGGTGATAACAGTTCAGCGATTTTGCCCGTGGTCAGTTTTTCCAATAGCGGCAATAAGGAAGCGACAATTTTATCAAAATAGGTACGATCATAACGCACGGCAGAGCGTAACCCGTCCAGAATCGGATCGTAGAGCGACTTACCCGCTTCTGAACTCAGCGTGACTTCCATCGCCCAGAGTCTGAGCGCATCCGGCTGTCCCTGCATATTGCGCGGGATATCTTTTTCTTTCAGCTTGCCGAGGGTTTGGTTGATTTGCTCCAGCAGGGCGGGCTGCCTTTCTGCCAGCATTTTCGTGGCATAGAGCTGGTACAATTCACTGATATTATTGACGTAACGGGTAATCAGCGTGTAATCCGGCCGATGCCCCAGTGCAACTAAAGCCCGGGCGACAATATTGACAAAGCGCCAGGCAAACTCACGGAATGCGGCACTGTTGCCCTCACCACTGAGCTGCCCCGCCAGACGGGAGGCAACTTCCGAGACCCGGCCAAACCGCCCGACCGCATTATAACGTGCCGAAATTTCCGGCCAGCCCAGATGGAAGAGGGAAAGTTCACTGCCACGACCCGCCCGGTGCGTTTCTGCCCAAATCCGCCTTAACAGGTCAGCGTCGCCTTTCGGATCAAAGACAATCACCACCTCGCCCCGCCGGATATCCTGGGTTATCAGCAATTCAGCCAGCCGGGTTTTCCCCACACGGGTGGTACCCATCACTAAGGTATGCCCGACCCGCTCACGCAGATCCATAAACACGTCGGCTTCCTGTGGCTCAATGCCGTGGATCATGGGGTTACCGCCAACCGGGGGCAAAGGCCGCACCGGATTAAAAAGGGAATCGTTGCGTAACAGCGCTGATAACTTAGGCCAACAGTATTCCGTTCGGTGCGCCAGCAAACGGGCAAGCTGATAAACCTGAGAGGGTTGCACAAAGCGTTCGACTTCCGGCCGCCGCGTATCCTGCAAACGCTGGGTATGCTTCTGCTGCCAGCGAAATCCCCTGCCCAGAAACAGGCGCTGATGGCTGACGGGGATCTGTTTTGTGCCCATCTGATAACGCGGCAAGCGACGCAGGTTTCGGCGATAGCGGAGTACCTGAATACCCTGCCATGTGCGTATCATCGCCAATACCGCAAAACCGCCGGCCATGACATAACTGACTGAGGGGGCCAGTGCGATAGCCCAGGGTGCCCGGATGCAGATAAACGCAGCAACGGCGGAGACCACCGCGGTATTCAGCTCGACGGCAGGACGTAACAGGGCTTCAACAACGTAACGGCGGCTCATGATGATAACTATTGAGAGAGCGCCGTTTCGGTGATCAACACCGGATAATGTTGCAGTTGCAACCGGCGAGCCAATTCCGAACCGGCAGCCGGCGATAACAAGACATCCGGCGCTAATGCCCGCAGTGACTGTAAACCGGCTATCTCACTGACATTGACAACCAGCCCCACAGCGTGCAATTGCTTGAATCGGGTGGCATTCTGGCTTAACCACTGGCGTGAGTCAGGATCATCGCCAATCAGAAATAACGCCCCAATGCCCGGCAATTGCAGTGATCGACTTATCACCTGCCCCGGTGTCAGTTCCGGTGTTTTAACGGGCAACATCGCGGCTTCGCCAACCATTTCTGGTAAGGAATACGGGGGTCGTGCAGGAATATCCCCCGGTTGGGCATGAATACTTTCATAAAAAGGCGAGGCATCCTGGCCGCCTAAATCAGCAATGACATTCAGTTCGGCCTGGCAGGTATTAATCCATAACAGGCCGATAATGGGGAATACGCTCAACCGTTTCATTGTAATGACGTGACCTGCCATCCTTGATCTCCTTGTCGCAGCAATACCGGCATCAGCCCTTTACCAAACCGGAACCAGTAACCCGCATCATGATTCAGTGTGATTTGCCGGTTGCGTACCCGTTCAACGGGGATATGATGGTCTTTGGCCCACAGCCGTAAGGTGTCATCATTACGTTGGCTGTCTACCAAATAAATATCAACGGGCGGGTTAGCCGCCAGGACTTCGCTCAAACGGGTTTCACATTGTGGACAATCTTTGGCTCTGACAAACAGTGCCAGCCGGCCATTTGTCCCGCGCGATGTTGTCATATTGACTGGCAGCACATCCGGAAACAGCCGCTGCCAGGCCGCATCCACTTCCCGCTGGAAGCGCAATTCTTTCTCGGTACGGGCAAATTCTGATTTAACCCACTGTTCAGCATAACGACGGCGTTCGGCATCACTGTCGGCTTCAATGCCTAATGTAGTCAGCGGATCAAGCCCCGGTGACTGGATACCCCGTGGCCCCTTCACCAGGTGCTGATAACGCTGGTATTCATCGGCACTTAGCTTCCACTGTTCAGCCTGGCTTTTCAAGGGTTGCGGCTGGCTTTCTGTCGATGGTGTCTGCTGCGAAGCTAACGGTGCCGGTGTGGCTGCCCACACTGAACTGCTCAGTAACCAGACCAATAAACCGAAACGATGCCATTTCATCAATGCCCTCCCTGCTGCGTTTGTTTAGCTGAATCAGGTAGCTGATAGCCTTGTCGTAAATGATGACAAACCACTCGCTGCACCTCATCCACGTCCAGTTGCCAGGCCGGGCCTGCCATGATTTGCAATGCGGTGCGCAACCGGATTGGGCCTAACTGATAGTGCACCGAGGGCAATGGCTGGCGATATAAGATGTCATGGGTTTTATCCGGTGCACATAACGAGTAACCTGATTGACGCAACACGTAATGCAGTGCATCAGCAACCGTCGGTTTCAGCGACGCAGGGATATGGATATCAACCAATTGGGAAAGCGGGGCACGTTGTGCTTCTGTCGGGTCGGTACTGGCCAGCAAATAACGGCCATAACGAACAACTTCAGGTTGTTGTCCATAAATATCCGGTGAAACAGGCTGAATGTTGCGTGTCAGTGTGACGGAAGGAAAACGACTTTGGGAAGGCTGAGATAGCGGTTGTTTTACGGGAGTCTCGCATCCCGTCAGTATGACCGCCATTAAGCCGATTAACACGTTTATTTTCATGCCAGATAGGTTCCTGCTCAGTCGTAAAATAATCCTGACTATGCAAGGAACCCGGTGATGTATTCAATGAACAACTCAACTGTGTTTGCTGAAAATAAAGGTGTCGTAATAGGAAATAACGGATAAACCCTGAACCGGTATTATCGTATTACGTGGCATGGGTAATAACGGAACATTATTCAGCCACCGATTGACGTCTTCTCCGCTCAATCAACTTACCGTTGCGGTCAAAATAACGGCTGGGCCAGATTTCAGATGGCGCCATCTCCAGACAGGTAGCGATGATAAACTCCCCTTTGGGCCATGGGCGGGATAAGGTATTTGCCAGTGTAGAAGAACTGAGTCCCGATTCACGGGATAAAGCGGCGAGTGTGGTACCACGCTTGCGTAATGCACAAATAATTTCGGCTGGGTGCCAGTCTTGTTGAGTGTGAGTCATACCTGCTTCCCCTTCTGTTGATTATTGGTGGTAGTTCAGACAGGGTTTGCAATACCGGGAGTAACCGTCCGGCGAGACCGAAGCCTCCCCTGCCTGAACCGCCATTGAAGGTGCGATAGCAGGCACACTGGCAGAAAATTTCTACCAGTGGGTTACTCTTTAACAGGGTTGCAAATCCCCGACTATCAGATGTGCTGATAGCTTTTTTACTTTAACCGATTGAGTTATCTAATTCAATAATCGAACATGTTAGTTTAACAAGTAAATAAAATATATTCAGAATATTCAAAGTATATGCTGTGACAAAACCTTTCTGTTCAGTTCGGTTATGCGGGTTTCACACTCCTGCGGATAATCGAAACCAATAATTTGGGCAACTTCCCGTCCCAAACGCCCATATAGTTGAGTCGTTGCTTCAAATGCGCGTAGTGCATCAGATGTGTCAAACCGTCCAAAGGTGTTTTGCAATTCAGTCCACGTTTGCGAATCAGTCCATTCCTTTAAATGCAAGCCATTATGCCATAGATCTATCGACTCATTATTTCGAGCAAGTGCACTCCACTCCAACATACACATCAAGAGTTCTTTCATCGTGTTATCACGAAATTTAACCAACCAGAGTTCCCCGCGAGACAAATATTTAGGTATGTGGAAAGCTTCAAACCAAAATTCTTCAACTGAAGTTTTGAATTCGTACTGTGATGGAAGCTGTCTCACTGGAAATCCGTATGTTGAAACAGGAAGCACTTGGGTAATCGACGTTCTGTCGAATAGTACTCTATACCCTCGTTCATAGAGTTCATCAAGAATTCCACTCTCTGCCATGTAGTGAATACGATCAATACCCGCCAAGGTGAAATCGATTTTTACGCCATTGTTATAAATGGCAAGACGTGTGGCCCATGCTTGATGTTCATCTGGATCAAGACGAAGCACAGTAATCAGTTCACCAAATTCATGCATCCACTGATCATCTTTCATCAGTGATTTTGGGTCGGATACAATGATTTCAATATCAATATCCGAAAGGTCATCACTGGAATTATCTTTTCGGGCCAGAGAACCAGTCTGAATCAGTGCCTGAACGTTGTCTGCATTCTCCGCCCATTTGATAATGGCTTTCAGACAATTATCCCGCGATTGCATATTACTTACTCCATTTCACTAAAAAAAGGACGCAAAGCCAGCGACCAAGACAATACTTATTTTATTGTTTACCTTAAGATAGTGCACAATTGAGTCACATGATGCTGAAAAGGCAAAATTATGAAACCAATAACTGATAATGACCACTTAAGTAGAATTAAGATAACAGGCTACAAATCTATCGCAAAATGTGATTTACCAATGGGAAGCCTGAATATCCTTATTGGGGCCAATGGTGCCGGAAAATCCAATTTCATCAGTTTCTTTCGTTTGTCCTCCGTCCTGCTCGATCAGCGCTTACAATCTCTTGTTGGTAAAATGGGGGGACCCGATACCCTCTTACACTTTGGTCGCAAAAAAACCGAGTTTATGGGGGCTGAACTTTCTTTTGGCCACAATGGTTATAAATTTGAACTGGAACCGACTAATGATAACCGCATGATGTTTCGCCATGAATCACTCTTTTGTGACAGTAAAAGAGAATATGATATTGGTGCCGGACATTTTGAATCTCAGGTTAATCATACGAACCTTGAAAATGACACCTTACCGAGCCCGCTTCGTTGGCGGGTATATCATTTTCATGATACGAGTGACAGTGCCAAAGTTAAACAAACTTACCGCATTAATGATAATGATTACCTGCGGGAAGATGGGGCCAATTTAGCGGCATTTCTGTATCGTCTGCAAAAAAATCACCAACAACATTACACCCGCATTATCAAAGCCATTCAGATGGTCGCGCCGTTTTTTGGTGATTTTTATTTACGATCCACACCGGATAATGCCGACTACATTCAACTCGAATGGACAGAAAAAGATCAGGATATTCCTTTTAAAGCCAGTGAACTTTCTGATGGTACTTTGCGCTTTATTTTACTCACGACTGTGCTACTGCAACCCGAAGATTACATGCCCGATTCTATTATTATTGATGAACCTGAACTCGGACTCCATCCCTATGCCATCAATGTATTGGCGGGTTTGATTAAAAATGCCAGCAATAAACATCAACTGATTATTTCCACTCAGTCGGTCGAGCTGGTTAACCAGTTTGATGCTGATGATCTAATTGTGGTCGACAAACAACAAGGCGCTTCTACTTTTAAGCGACTGGATAATGAAACTCTGGCCGAATGGCTTGAAGACTATAGTTTGGGTGAATTATGGAAGAAAAACTTACTTGGCGGGAGACCACAGCGATGATCCGTATCAACGTTTTTGTCGAAGGGCAGACAGAAGAAACTTTCGTGCGGGATGTGGTGGCACCTTATTTTTTTGCACAACATATCTATCTGACACCTATATTAGCCCAGACGAGTTCCAGCCAGAAAGGGGGGATCACGAGTTACGGCAAAGTAAAACACCAAATTACCCGCTTATGCCGACAAGATCCCGGTGCATTCGTCACCATACTTATCGACTACTATGGTCTGCCAACTGATTTCCCTGATTATAACGAACAACGGGATAATGCGGCCAACGAACGGGTCGTGAAGCTGGAGCAGGCTTTCGCTAATGATATCGGACAGGCTAATTTTATTCCCAATCTGTTATTGCATGAATTTGAAGCGTTACTATTTTGCCAACCCGAAAAATTTGCAGACTGGCTTGATGACCATGCACCAATTGCCGCACTACAGGCCATCAAAGATGAATTTGATACACCTGAAGATATCAATAACAGCCCGCAAACGGCCCCGTCTAAACGTATTCTGGCAATCATTCCCAATTATCATAAAACTTTACATGGTCCACTGATCGTCGGTGATATTGGTTTAGATATCATTCGCGCCCAATGCCCACATTTCAATCAGTGGCTAAATAAGCTGACCATACTGGCCACTCGTATTAAATAAGCCACACCATTTTACCCGTAAATTAAGGTTGAGGATAAGCCCTGTGATAACAGGGCAATAAGTTTAACCACTCGTAGAGTAGGCCTCAAGTTTGATGTCATCTCCCCAGCGGCCCCTCGTCAAACCGTGCGTGCGGTTTTCCCGCACACGGCTTTCCGACTGTCTTCTTCCTGCTGCATTACGACGTTACAAGGCGAGCATACCGACTGACTTCGTTTCCGTTTATCGACAGACTATACAACTTAAATAACCCGTGATACTTGTAGAACCAGCTCGGCGGATGGTCCCTCCATCCTTTAGTTCGCTTCTTGTGCTTCTTCCTCAACATAATACAGAGTGTCCATATCGTGTAATTTGCGATGCTTTTGAAATGCATCCGGGAGTTGCACGTCTTGAAATAATTACCCCACCCTCTAAGGATTGGGTTTATTTCTGTTCTGATTAGCTCCGGAAGATCCCGATGCTGACCTTTTCGTGTCACTTCACGAATCTTTCGCTTTACTCTTTTCATCGCTTCTGGTGAGGGGTAGTAATAGGTTCTCAATTTTCCATCCCTTTTGGACGGCTGCACTGCAAACCTGTGCCCCAGAAAGTCAAACGGTGACTTTATTGCATGAACGACTTTCGTCTTTTCGGTATTTAGCGTCAATCCAAGCCGATCAAGTACCTTACAGGCTTGAGCCAGATAAAACCTCGGTGCTTTCTTACACAAAATGACAAAGTCATCGGCATAACGAACAAGATGAGCGTCATGCTCACGCTGATTGAATCCCTCTTTTTCCCAGATATGATCCAGCCAGTGCAGGTAAAGATTAGCCAGTAGTGGAGATATCACGCCTCCTTGTGGAGTTCCTGCTATCCCCGCTTTCAGGTTTCCCTCTTCCATTACTCCAGCTTTCAGCCACATTTCAATCAGTTTCACAACTGAGCGATCTATGACTCTGGTTCTCACCGATAACAACAATTTATCATGGGGGATAGTGTCAAAATAAGACTTCAAATCAGCATCTACCACCCAGTAACATTTAAAATTTAGCCACTTATAGATTTCTCTCAGCGCCTGCTGCGCATTTCTGCGAGGCCGAAAGCCATATGAAAAATCTTTAAAACTCGCTTCGAAAAGCGGTTCTATGACTATCTTTACTGCTGCCTGAACTACACGATCTTCAATAACAGGTATGCCCAGTGGTCTTTCCTTTCCATCCGGTTTAGGAATGTAAACCCTACGCACCGGTTGAGGAGAGTACTTCTTTTGAACTAGCTTCTTCTGGATGTCTTGCAGAAAGTTACCTACACCAATTTCAGTTTCAATCTTATCGATTGTTAACCTGTCAATTCCTGAAGAACCTTTATTGGCTTTAACCTGCGTCCATGCCATAACAAGCACACGACCACTACATACCTTGTCATACAGAACACCAAATTTACGTTTTGGATCCGCCTTGGCTGCCAGGTATAGCTTGCGTTGCAGTACTCGTACCTTTTCAAATGCCGTGTTTAGAGCTTTCGCAATCACGTAGTACCTCCTGTAACAACAGGCATGACAGAAGTAGAGGTCCTTCCCTACGGTCAGGTTATGTTGTCCCTACCATCAACAGTACTATGACCTCCTCCGACTCCTCTATCCTGCATCTCTCAGAATTTCAGCGGTTACCTTATATCTTTGATTACGCAGTGGGTTAGACTACGACAGGGAGAGGTCTCGTTCGTTCCACTCAGTGCTATACATGCATCCCATCCTCAATACCCCGGATCCCTGTCATGACTTCATATGGTTGTTAATCCATCATGATTCACTGGCCTTCGCCCCCATTCTAAAGGCTCGGCAGGATCACCCTACACCACACTCTCCCAGCATAACGGTATGGCTGAAATTTACGAGGCTTGTTCAGGTTCACTTGCGTTACGGGCTGCATACTTGCGCGCACCCACAGTCTGGGTCAGGGGTCACGTTTATCCGGCGTTGCTCCCGTGTTTCAGTCACCATCCACACGTACGCCATAGCTACGCAGTCAAATCAACCAACTACTGCGGCAGGACTTTCACCTGCAAGACACTGAGCAGCTTAGCGAACCGCTCAAAACGGGATCTCATCTCCCCAGTCTACTTCTTCCTCTTTCGGTAACACAGCAGGTTGTACTGCCGGAGTCACCTTTCTTTCCTTATTGGCGGGTTTAGAAGACGGTGGCTTCGGTGCTGGCTTATGCCCAGTTTGCTGAACCGCCGTCTGTTTTGCATCTCCACGGCTGCCCAGCATCTGCATCGTGCCATTCACATTCACTACCACTTCGGTTGAATAGCGATCCTGCCCCTGTTGATCCTGCCATTTGCGCGTTTGCAACTGGCCTTCAATGTAAACCTGGGCGCCTTTTTGCAGGTACTCCGCCGCAATTTCGGCTAATTTGCCGAAGATCACTACCCGGTGCCATTCGGTTTTCTCCCGTATTTCACCGGTTTGTTTATCCCGCCAGCTTTCTGATGTTGCCAGTGACAGCGTTGCCACGGTACCGCCGGTTGGCAGGTAACGGATCTCCGGATCTTGTCCCAGATTACCGATTAAAATCACTTTGTTGATACCCCGTGAAGACATATCGATTTCCTTTCTGTTACGCTGACTGACGTTGTGTCCAGCGCCCCTGTTTCAGGGCAAATTCCGCCTGCTCACGGCGGGCAAAATATTCCATAGACTCACGGGAGCAGGGCACGCCGCCCTCTATCGTGCCGATATAAAAGCCTGCACGGGTTTGTAACACCGTTAACGGTAATTGCTTATAACAATATTGCAGTGCCAGAACGCCAATGGGGGGAATAGTCATCTCTGTACCCTATTGTATTTGTTAGCAAAGAGACTGCCCTGAAACATCAGGGCAAGTCAGTGGAGTAGAATGAATATCAGAATGAGTTTTCTGCATATTCGGCTTGCGCAACACCGTTTTGTGGCGGCGTCGAATCGGATTGTTCGGCCTGATACACTTTGTCCTGCCCGATTTTAATCCAGTCCACTTTAATCAGGCGGGCTTTCAGGCTGACGCGCTGTTCACCGGCATGATCGCCGCGTTTCAGGGTAAAAATATCGGTGGACGGGTTACTTAAGGTAAAGCCCAGCAACACTTTTTTGTCCTCGTCAACGGCTTTCTGGCAACGACCCACCAGGCTGGTCGCCTCCTTACCGACCACGGTAATATCAAAACGGACATAGACCGGATTATCACTGGGACCATTTAACGCATTAATCACACAGCTCAGGAACGTGCCACTGGCGGTGCTGACATGGCGGATATGATTCAAATAGCCGAGTCCCTTGATATTCAGGTTGAAATAGTCGTTTTTGGTTAATGCTGTTGCGTTCTCAGACATACGATGTTCTCCATGGAGGTAAACAATAAGGGGTAACGGAGAAAATCCTGTCCCCTGGCGGGAAGGTTTTTCCCCGCCGGGTGTCAGACAGATACGTTACTGACGTGCTGATAAAGAATAATGAACCTTCATTGCCGTTGAGCTGGCAATATCTGCTTCCAAAGGTGGGCAGATGTACCGCGTTGAGGCGCTCCCTTTCAGGCTACGGGAGTTTTACAGCCACCCGGAGGCGATCGTTGCAGGCTCACCGATCATTTAAGAAACAGGTTGATTCTTAAAGCATCCCATCAACACGTCAATCAACAACCAGATCTTCATGTCCGTTGATTTGCCCGCCGGGCTTTGCGCGATTGCGTGGCCGCTTTGTCATTCAGCATCCCTTTACAGGCCGGATAGTTCACGCAGCCCCAGAACGGCGCGGTTTTTCCCTGCCGTTGCCGCATCCGGCCGCCACAGTTCGGGCATTCGGGTGTTTTCGGCAACGTCAGATGCAGCGGCTGTGCCTTGCCGCGCTCGACTAAATGCACAAGCCACTGCGCCTGTTTTTGCATAAAAACCGCCAGCGACGCTTTACCCTGTGCAATATCTTCCAGCGATTGTTCCCATAACGCGGTCATCCCCGGATCGGTCAGTACCGCCGGCAGCCCGGCAATCAGTTCCTGCGCCAGCGGCGTTGCGTGGATCGCTTTCTTTTTTCGCTCAATCAGCTGGCGTTTAAACAACGTATCCAGAATGCCGGCCCGGGTCGCTTCCGTACCCAGCCCGGCACTTTCTCGCAGGACTTGCTTTAATTGCGGATCACTGACCAGACTGGCGGCATTTTTCATCGCGGCAATCAGGGTACCTTCAGTAAACGGGGCCGGCGGTTTGGTGTACAGTGACTGAATTTTTGCCTCAATCACCTGACAGCAATCGCCCTGGTTAAGGGCCGGCAGGGGTAAATCGGCTTCCTGCTCGTCTTCCTTTTCGTGCCCTCTCGTTCCATCTGCAAACAGTGCCTTCCAGCCTGTGATCACATTCACCCGGCCTTTCACCCGGAATAACTGCCCGCCGATATCCAGTGTTACCGCAGTCACATCGGTTTCCTGCACCGGCAGAAATTGCGCCAGATAATACTGACGGATAAGCTGGTAAATCTTTAACTCGTCGGTTGTTAACCGGGTGAGATCAAAAGCATGACGTGTGGGAATAATGGCATGGTGTGCCGTGATCTTGTTGTCATTCCAGACCCGGGAAACACCTTGTTTATCCAGCTGGCTGATAAGGGTCTCCATAGCCGGGTCGGTGCGCACCAGTGCTGTCAGCACGACAGGAATATCTGCCTGCATGGACGCTGGCAGATAGCCGCAATCCGTACGCGGATAGGTGGTCGCTTTATGGGTTTCATACAGGGACTGGGCAATCGCCAGCACCTGGCTCGCGCCCATGCCCCAGTGACGGGAAGCGGTCTGCTGCAATGTCCCCAAATCAAAACAGAGCGGCGGGGGCGTTTTCTCCCGTTTTTTGCTGACATCCATGACGGTGGCGTGTGTTGCCTGCTGACAACGTTGCTGAACGGCCTGAACAATATCCGGCTTAATACAACGGTTTTCTTCATCACACTCATCCGTTACCGGCTGCCATTTGGCCCGAAAACGCATGCGGTCTTTTTCCAGTTTAGCCACCAATTGCCAGTAAGGTTTTGGCTCAAACCGGGCGATGGCCTTATCCCGGTTCACCACCAATGCCAGTGTCGGGGTCTGCACCCGCCCGATGGACAGCACCTCGCCAAAACCCAGGGCCTGCGCTTTCAGGGTATACAAACGGGTCAGGTTGATGCCCGTTAACCAGTCGGCCCGTGCCCGTCCCAGTCCGGCCTGATAAAGTGCTGCTGTCTGCTCACCCGGCAATATCGCCGCCAGTGCCTGCCGGATGCTGGTTTCATCCAGTGCCGACAACCAAAGACGCCTGACCGTACCGGTGAAATGGCAATACTCCAGCAACTCCCGCGCGATAACTTCCCCTTCGCGGTCGGCATCAGTGGCAATAATCACCTCATCGACCTGTTTCAATAATTGCTGGATCACCGCAAACTGCCCGGCCGTCTCTTTTTTGACTGTCCATTGCCATTGCGAAGGTAGCACCGGCAGCACCGCCATCCGCCACGGCGGACCAAATTGCTCGCCATAGTGTTCGGGCGCGGCCACCTCCAGCAAATGCCCGATGGCCCAGGTGACAATCACACCGGAACCGAAGAGAAATCCCTGCCCGCGCTGTTTCACCCCCAGGACTTTGGCAATGTCTTTGGCCTGGGAGGGTTTTTCACACAGATAAAGTGGCATAGTTGCCCTCCCTCAGCCTTGCGCAGCCGGGCGCAATGGCGGCGAGAAAACCGACCGCAACTTGCCTGACAAAATGTCGGGATGGGGTTCACCCAGCAGTTTAATGGCCTCAAGCCCGGCCGGCGTTTTTTCCGCAATATCCTGCCGGGTGACCGCCAGTGAACGGTAAGAGCGTACAATGCCATAAATCTGGCGAACGGCACGGCTGCCATTGTGCAGAAAGGCATCACGATCTGAACGTGAAATCAGCCCATAATGGAAAACCTGAAACGTTTTCATCGCCAGCTGGTCGTAACCTACCAGCAGCCAGACACAGCGATAGCCTAATGGTGAATGGCTGTAAACCCCGATATTCAGCGGTTCGACGGAGGAAACGGCGGATAAGGTGATCTGCTGTGGTACCGCGTTCAACGTATCCTGCAAAGTGGCAAGACTCTGCTGGAGATTGACGGAAGCCTTATCCAGCGCTTGTTCCAGCTTCACCAGCCAGGTATCGGCATACGGATTATCGGCAGCGGCATCCACACTGATCGTGCCCGCGCGTTTAATCACCTGCGGCATCCCAAGAATGCCTGAAAATTTTCGTGGATTGCTGATCTCTTCCCGTCTGCGCCCTGCCCACAGACGGATGGCATAGTGGGTATGCAGTTCAATCGTTAATGAGGAGGTTAATACCCCGGCGCGTAAACGCGGCTGGGATG
Source organism: Xenorhabdus griffiniae (assembly GCF_037265215.1). Lineage (NCBI taxonomy): Bacteria > Pseudomonadati > Pseudomonadota > Gammaproteobacteria > Enterobacterales > Morganellaceae > Xenorhabdus > Xenorhabdus griffiniae. Next base: position 1,291,550 of record NZ_CP147737.1, read on the forward strand.
GTGATTTGTCTTCTGAATCAGACATGCACAAAGACTCCTTTGCCTTGATAAGTCAGTAGAACTATCAAGGCAAAGGCGTTTGCGACTCAACGAATAACCAGTTATGGGAAACGGGAAAAAGAGTGAATTTTATTCGCGACCAAAAGTGATGTTTTTTTAGCCTCATGTGCCACGGGCACAGGCATCTGTTTTTTAACCACCCCTGACACAGGCAACACAGGAGGATTTCCAGCTTCTGTTGTATCGCTCAAAACAGAACATTTTTTAACCGCGTGTGCCACGGGCACAAGCGTATGCTTTTTAACCGCCCCAGGCTCAGGTAACCCAGGATGATGTCCAATCTGGAGTACCTCGCTCAAAACCGTGCACTTTTTAACCGCGTGTGCCACGGGTACAGGCGTATACTTTTTAACCATACCAGGCTCAGGTAACCCAGGATGATGTCCAATCTGGAGTACCTCGCTCAAAACCGTGCACTTTTTAATCGTGTGTGCCACGGGCACACACGCCTGTTTTTTAATCAATATTATCATTGCGGTATTTTGCCATTGTCAGCCGCTGACGGATATCTTTCACCATATTACGCACATGGGCTTGTGAGGAAGGTGAAGCAGATCGCACGACCTGTTGAGTGCATTCAACAGGTACCTTAGCCGAGGCTGGCGGGGTAACCGCCGTTTCAGGTTGTTCATATAATTTCCCCTCCCGTGCCCGTTTCATCATCACCAGCAACCAGCCGACCGGATTACCAATTTTCCCGGCCCGTAGCGCCTTATCCAGACAGTTCAACACGGTTTGTGCCTGCTCAGCGGGCAACGCTTGCAGCTGGCTGTTCAGCATCGTTACCGCTTCCGGCTCCAGTTGTCGGCAAAGTCCTTCTGGCAGAAAAAGCGCGGATTGCGGATCAACGTATGTTTTTTTATTCACACTCTGTGTGAAAGAACGTACATAACGGTTCGGTTTAGCTGATCCACTATAAGACGTTGATTGCAGACTGAGTTCGGATACCGAATTCAGCTCAGCCTGCCCCATGGGTGGACTCAGTTCGGTTTCCGAACCCGGCTGAATTCCCCTGAGTTCGGTTTGCACCGCTTCCTTTTGCAACTCAGATCCCAGCTTCTGGCGCATGACACTTTGCTGCGGAGTCTGCACGGCATTCAGCCTTGCTTCCAGCAGGTGAATATGGCTGTGACGATGGCGCATCAGCGGATCGTCTTTGATGTCGGTCAGGACGTCCCGGGCCGTCTGGCTGATGGTGCGGTTCTTACTGCGGCAGGCTTCCGCCACCGTATCCAGCCAGTGGGGATCTAACATCTCGGCATCACGGCAGGTCAGCGGCTCATCGTGTTGCGCATAAATATTGCCCCGCACCCGCCCGTGTTCATCCCGGATACGCTTACATAAACTCAGCCAGCCGGTGATCCGCAGCATCAGTAATACCCGGCTGACCGTTTCACGGGAGGCTTTACCTTTATAAGGCGAGGCCAGCAGTACCTGCAATTCGTCATAACTGGGGAAAACCGCCCCTTCATTTTGCTGCGCGTACAGGCGGATCATCATCCAGCCCGTTTTATCCAGTGGCGACAGGCGATCATCCAGCAACAGACGGCGGGGATAGGCATCATGAATATTGCCCATAAACAGCAGGCCACTGCGCAGTTGTGAGACGTCATTGTCCGCCTGTTTTTCCAGACGCATTTTCATTTTGGCAATGGTGTGTGCAATTATGCTGTCGGCGGACAGGTTCATCATGTTCCCTTTTCTGCGGCGTTAGCCCTAAAAAATAATGTCAGGGCTGCACCCTGTTGCAACAGGGTGCAGAATGACATAACTTCAGTCACATTCAGGATTTACGAATTTCATTGTTGTAGCGTTCATGGAGCATCAGCTCCCACGATTGCCCGTTATCACGGCTTAACAGCCGCCAGAACAAGCCCACATTGATTTTCAGATACCCCTTGCCTTTTTCTTTCAGCCGGACGTAATTACGCTCGCCCTGCTGGTAGCACCGTACCTGATGTTGCGCTTTATGGCGCAGTGACAACGGTGCGGTGGCGGGCACATGCAGGCCGGGGACCATTTCCGTTAATTTTCCTGACATCATTTCCCGTTCTGTTTTTTTAACTGAGGGCTTTCATGCCTGTTTTTTTGACAGGCTCAGGTGCCCCGCTGTGCTGCCAGTCCTTCACGGCACGCCAGACGGACGTCAGCGAGACCGCATGGTGCTCAGCCATCGCCATCATGAGATCCAGCCCTTCAGCACTGTCCGCATCGGTAATCATTGCCGCCTGCCAGCGTTGCCACAGGTGACGGCTTTCCTCTTCCGTCAGGGGCGAGCCGCGCCCCGGCCGGACTGCCATGCCGGCAATCCGCCGCCGGGCGGCGATTTCCAGACTGGACAGGCCAAAAAAATAGTGCATCAGCTCGATAGAGCCGCCTAATTCCAGTGCCCGGTCAATCCGTTGCATCCGCTGCTGCTCGATACGCGCCTGTTGTAAGAGGCGCACCAGATTGGTGTGATGAATATGGACATTCAGCACCGACACCGGGCTGTTACCCAGATAGTGCAAATCCTCAATCGTCAGGCGCTGCAACATCAGCATCTCGCTGGGGGCCAGCCCCAGCGCCTCACAACGGCGGATATAGCCGTTCTTCAAATCCATCACCAGCTGCATCAGCAGGCTATTTGTCACTTGCGATAAATGATTCATCCACTTCCTCCACTATCAGGCCAGTCAAAATGTCATGAACAACACATTGGAAAACAGATACCCCGCACGATGCACCGGGATCACGCCATCGCTATCATCTCTGATGTCATTTGACGCTGAAGCTCACGCAGACGACGGAGCACCCGGATAAGCCGCAGGAACTTGACGGTCTGGGTATCATCCAGTAACGGTAGACCTTCCTGTCTGGCGGTACCGAGCAAAACGGCAGCCAGCGTCAGTTCACCCCGATCAGCTGTGCTCTCTCCGGTCAGGCTGAACAATAAAGACGAAAAAGGATGGGTATCCTGCCCATCAGTCAGGCAGAAGCCCGCCGAATCCACCGTTGATACGGGCAGTAAATCACCGTCACATGCCATCACTTCTGCCAGTTCAAACGCCAGCCGGAATGCCATGTTTTGCAGATGTTCAATATCATCCTGCATTGGGGAAATCGCCCAGACCGAACTGACCGGCTCCAGCCCCGTCTGGGCAAAAGCCAGGCATTCGGTTTCAGGGACAGGCAGTGCGGATTCAGGTGGGTTATCCGCGCTATCCGGCTGATAAGGCGGAATAACCGGATTTAACGGCGCAGACCCGGGTGCCTTATCAACCAGCGCGGGTTCCGGCGCAGGTGCCTGCACGGCCCGGGCGGTGGACTGAGAAGGGGGGCGCGGGTTCGATTCCCTGTCTGGCGCTCGAACCCGCGCCGTTTTTTTCGTTTCAGGCTCTGCCGGTACCGGCACAGGGTCAAACGTGCTGGCCTGCTCACCAAAGAGCTGTCGGCGGTTGCTTTCTTTCGGATCTAATTCCAGTACCCAGCGGTCGTAATTAAGCTGCGGGTGTGGCAGGGCCGGTAATAAATCACCAATCAGCTCATCCCGGAACATCTCCGGCGACCAGATTTCCGGCGCATCAAACTTGCGGCAGCAGGCCCCAAAAACTTCATCAAAAGTGACGGCAGGTTTTAGGTTTATACTGGCCACATGCTGTTGCCAGACGGCATCGGCATCCTGTCGTAATGCCAGCAATGCCCGGATTTGCGCGACGCCCAGCCCCGAATTCAACAGGTTGGGCATCCACGGGTACAGGTACTGCACCGTATCTTCCATCCGGCTGATATAACTGCGACTGACAGGAAAACCGGCTGCCCCCAGCAGGGCAGACAGTTCACTTTGGGTGATTTTCTGCTGTTTCTGCGCTTCATAAAGGGTTCTGGCCTTGCAGACACCTAACGCTTTTTCAATAAAGCTGAGTTCACCCCGCAGCTCATTTTCGGCCAGGTGCCCGATAACACACTGTAAACGCCCCGGCCACGGTTTAAACAGGCAATGAACCCGATAAAAATGTTCATCCCCGGTCTCCTGCCACAATTCGGACAGAATTTGATAGCGCGTATTCCCGCCATCACTGAAGATATAGACCTCATCGCCATCCGGGTCACGCGTGACTTTCGGCACTGTATCCAGTCCACGGGCTTTTATGGATGCCTTGATATCGTCATAACGCGGGTTGCGGCGGGTGCGGGGGTTATCCGGATTCGGGCGAAGCTGATCGAGCGTCAACACCATTGGCATTTCCGCCATCGGCTGACTGTCATTGCGGGTAGCCACGGCCTGTCTTCCCTGCTGTAACAAAGCATGGCCTAAATTCAACGTATTGCGCCCCATCCTTTACCTCCCGCCGCTGTCGATATCCGAAAAACGCGTATACCGGCCGTCAAACCGCACACGCACCGTGCCGGTCGGTCCCTGACGCTGCTTACCGATAATGATCTCTGCAATCCCAGCGTCCGGTGTTTCCGGGTGGTAGACTTCATCGCGGTAAAGATGAAGAATGAGATCGGCATCCTGCTCCAGCGAACCGGAATCCCGCAGGTCGCCGTTGTTCGGACGTTTATCGGCACGGCCTTCCACCTGCCGGTTCAGCTGGGACAACGCCAGCACCGGACACTCCAGCTCTTTGCCCAACGCTTTCAGGCTGCGGGAGATATCGGCAATTTCCTGGGTGCGATTTTCCTGCCCGGGGGCGCACATCAACTGGAGGTAATCCACCATAATCAAAGCGGGTTTGCCGTATTGGCGGGTATAACGGCGAGCACGGGCACGTAATAGCGCGGGGGTCTGGTAACTGCAATCATCAATAATCAGCCGCTTATCCCATTGGGCAAACTGATCCAGACTCTGGCTGATGCGTCCCCACTGTTCATCATCCAGCAGACCGCTGCGCAGCGCACTTAATGCTACGCTGCCTTCCATCGCCGACAAACGCAGCATCAATTGGGCGATCGGCATTTCCAGGCTGAAAATCTGTACCACCGCATCGTCCCGATGCCGCAGGGCACCGAGACAACAGGCCAGCCCCAGTGCCGTTTTCCCCATGGAAGGACGGGCGGCCAGCAGAATGAGGTCGCCCGCCTGTAAGCCACAGGTCATGTCATCCAGCTCCTGAAAACCTGTGGGGGTGCCCGTGATGCCGTTGCTGCCCTGTATGCGTTCCAGATGGGCAATCAGGGTATCTGCGCCTTGCAGCAGGGTCACGGCCTGATGTTGCCGAACGGCGCCCTTCTCCGCCAGATTAAATAAGTGACTTTCTGCCTGCTCAATCAGGGTTTCTGACTGGATATTAGGTTGGAAGACTTCCGCGCTGAGGGATTTCCCCAGTGCCAGTAACTGACGTAACCGGCTTTTTTCCGCCACAATGCGGGCATATTCCTCAATATTGGCGGCACTCGGTGTGTTCTTACACACTTCCGCCACATAAGCAAAACCGCCGGCGCTGTCTATTTGTCCCCGCTGTGTCAGCCTGTCGGTCAGGGTAATGAGATCAAACGGGCAATTTTTTTCGCTCAGCTCCGCAATAGCCTGATAGATTATTCGGTGTGCCGGGAAGAAAAAATCGTCGGCCGCCAGCAACTGAACCACACTATCCCAGCGATCATTGTCCAGTACCAGTCCGCCAATTACCCCCACCTCGGCATAAGCATAGCTGGGTTCCGCTTCACTGATGGCCTGTAAAGCCTCATGATCCAGATTCATGGGTCACCTCCCTGTTGACGGCATTCAGTGCCCTCACTAAACGCTGTTGCAGGTGGGGAGAAGACACCCAGAACAGCACATCTTTTGCGGTTAAATATTGCGGCTTGCCCTTTTCCCAGCCACATTCCATCAGTGTCAAATCATCCGATATACCAGGCACCCACAGTGACAATCCACGCAATTCCTCTTCGTGACGGGGAATGAAATACTCCACCTTCTCAGGAGAAACCGCCCAGATAACGGATAATAATGTCCGGAGCTTTGCCTCTGCTGCCCGACGATCCGGCGCATCGACAAATACAAACCATTCATCCCGTGTATCCGTAAACGGTAATGCTGCATGGTCATAACAAAAACAGACCGCTCGCCAGATAACATTCATTGTGCATCCCCCGTCGGCTGGTTAATCAACACGGCATCAAATTTCGCTTGCCATTCAGGGAACAATTCACAGGCCAGACTGTACATGGTCTGGGCGGCGGCGGGACTTTTTCGGGTGGTTTTATACTCAAGACGATGAACGGGCTGGGCACGAACATGCCCCAGTTTGTAGATATCCAGCAGATCTATTCGGGTATTCAGCAACTGATAAACACACCTGCCGCCCAGCGCGGACGCATCATACCGTTGCTGTTCGATAATATCGGTCAGTTCATTGAGCGTGTCGCGATCTAAATTAGTGCCTTCAATGCCATTGGCCAGTATCTGGATCAGCGGAAGCTGAATGCCGTAATTTTCAAATGACTTAAGGCGGGTCAGCATCCGCAGCGTGCCGCGCAGGAACTCCCGCACATCCGGCAAAATCGGTTTAATTACCCCCAGCACAGGATGTGTGGCAGCCAGCACGACCAGCTCCGTCATCACCCCGGTTGCCCCTTTGGAGTCGATAATAATGACATCGTATTGCTGAAAAATGGGATGTTGCAAAATATTGCGCAGACGAAGACGCCCGTCAGGGGCATGCAGCATCGCAGTCGGCAAGAGTTCATCGGGATCATTGGAGACAATAATATCGAGATGGTTGATCACCGAGCGGGAAATGATCCGCTTCGATTCCCTTAGATCCATCGTCTGCATCAACAGCTCATACAGCCCGGTGGGGGCTTCATAGCCCAGGTTAAAAATACTGCTGGAGGTGGGTTGTGAATAATCGGCGTCAATCAGGAGAGTATTTAAACCCGCATCGGCCAAAAATCCGGCCAGATTCGCGGCGTGCGTGGATTTACCTTCTCCGCCTTTGGGAGAAATGATGGGAAGTATCTTCATTTGTACACTCATTAAAGTTAAGCGTACAAATTGCCAGATTAGGCGATTTTACATTGAATTAACTTACGATGGGATTGAAAATCCCCGTGTCGGTGGTTCGATTCCGCCTCCGGGCACCACTTCAACTTCCAGTGAAGTCCAGCCCAGTCAAACAATTTCTCTCAAACCCAGCAAAATCAACACCCTTTCTTATTTTTAGGTCTAGTTTCGTCTGTTGCAATCAAGAGGCAGCGAAGGGCATAATTCGGGGCACTTACCGTTCGATTCAAGGAATGCCCTTAATAATGAAACTCAACGCACGACAAATCGACACTGCAAAGCCCAAAGAAAAAACCTACAAACTTGCCGATGGTGGCGGTCTTTATTTAGAAGTCACTGCTCGCGGCTCGAAGTACTGGCGGATGAAATATTATCGCCCGACCGATAAGAAAGAAGACCGACTGGCATTTGGTGTTTATCCCGCCATATCATTAGCCGATGCCCGTGCTAAGCGCGATGAAGCCAAGAAGCTGATGGCTCAGAGGATCGACCCCAAAGCAGAGAAAAAAGGCACACCAACACCCGCCAAAGTTAACACCTTTGAACAGGTCGCCCGTGCATGGCACGCCAGCAACAAACGCTGGAGCGACAGCCACCGTCAAAAAGTGCTGCGCAGCCTTGAGCAGTCTATTTTCCCGCATATCGGTGCACGCGATATTACCACATTACGCACCAGCCAGCTTTTAGCGCCCGTCAAAGCCATTGATGAACAGGGCAAACACGATATAGCACAACGGCTACGCCAGCGTATCACCGCTGTCATGCGTTATGCTGTCCAGAATGATATTCTGGAAACCAACCCGGCCAATGATATGGCTGGCGCACTTACCACCACCAAATCCCGTCACCATCCCGCCCTGCCCCATGAATGTTTACCGGATTTTCTAAACCGATTGTCTGCTTACCGCGGGCGCTTACTGACCAAGATCGCGGTAAGGCTGGCGCTGCTGACGTTTGTGCGCTCCAGCGAACTGAGATTTGCCCGCTGGCAGGAAATTGACTTCGAAAATGCGGTGTGGAAAATTCCCGCCACACGAAAACCCATCAAAGGCGTTCGCTTCTCTGAACGCGGCATGAAAATGAAAACGGATCACATCGTGCCGCTGAGCCGTCAAGCTGTCTCGTTATTCAAAGAGTTGAACGTACTGAGCGGCAACTGCGAAGTGGTATTCCCCAGTGATCATGATGCTGCGAAAGTCATGAGCGAAAACACGGTTAACAAGGCATTACGGGCGATGGGCTACGACACTCAAACCGATGTCTGCGGGCATGGCTTCCGTACAATGGCACGCGGTGCAATGGGCGAATCCGGTCTGTGGAGCGATGATGCCATCGAACGCCAGCTCAGCCATATCGAACGAAACAACGTCCGGGCGGCGTATATTCACACTTCTAAACATCTGGATGAACGGCGGCTGATGGTGCAATGGTGGGCGGATTATCTGGATGCCAACCGGGAAAATTCCATTACACCGTATGACTTCGCCAAGCCGCTGCGCGACAGCAAGAGCCGTTAGTACAATTTGTAACCCGTTTAATTTTCATCGGGAGAAAAACAATTAACGCTGTTCATTAAGTCTTGCTTTTTAAATAATCCGCCTGTCATCAAACAACGTCCACAATGATATTTCAGGGACTGGGTAACAGGAGAAGTGACATGACAGTGGCAGCATTGAAAACAAGCCTGATTCGTTTGCCAGAAGTACAACGCAGAACGGGTTACAGCAAAGCGTGGATCTACAAACTGATTAGTGACGGCGCATTCCCGAAACAGGTCAAGATTGGCCCGCGTTCCGTTGCTTTTATTGAAGCAGAGATTGATGACTGGATTGCCCAGCGTATTGCTGAATCGCGGGCGGCATAACACAGAAAAGAAGATGACATAAGACACGTAACATAAAAATACAACGCCCCGAAGTGCGGCACACACTGCGAGGCGTTTCACCAACAACCATTAAGCAAGGTAAAAATGATGGCTGATACACAGCATACCCAAACTCGCCCCAAATTTACAGTTCAAAAAACATCAGGCAGCCAAAAACCGCTTGATCTTATCCAGACCGTGAAAACTTCGGCTATGTATTCCTGGCAAAATCTGTTGCCCGCTTGTGGTATTGATATCCCCGCAAAGGGAAAGCATGGCGCTTGTCCTATCTGCGGTGGCACCGACCGTTTTCACTTTATCGATGATCACCATCATGGCAACTGGCATTGCCGCCAATGTGATTATCCAAACTATGGTGATGGACTGGATTTAGTGGCAAGAACCAAAGGGATCTCTGTTACTGAGGCGGCAAAAGTTGTTGCTAATGTATTGGCGCTACCTTTGCCAGCCCCCAAGCCAGCCAAAGGATCCCATTATCCAACACTACCGATTGCCGAAAGAGTGGCGGCACTGATGGCACAAACTGTCGCCGGGCAATCACCCTATCTGACTGCAAAGGGTCTGAAACACCTTGATCAGCGGCTACTGTTTGATAATTCGACAGTGCTGGTACTGACAGCACTGGATAAAAAAGTCGCAGGCGCTCAAATCATCAAACCCAATGGCGAGAAAAAATTCTTCCCCGGCAGCCAGAAAAAAGGCGCGTTTATTCCCTTGACAGCGCTGGAAGAGCATCCGGAGACGGTAATTATTACCGAAGGTTACGCCACGGCACTCACGGTTAGCCAGCTCTATAAAGGCACTGTTCTGGCGGCGCTGGATGAGGGCAATTTATCTTCTGTTGCCAAAGCCATTCGGGAACGCTGGCCGGACACCAAAATCATTATTGCCGCAGATAATGACTGGCACCGCCCCGACGAGCTGGATAAGAACGGGAAACCCAAAGTGAATGTCGGCAAGATCTCAGCAGAAAAAGCTGCCCTTGCGGTGAATGGTTGGGTTACGTTACCACCGACAGAACATAAAGCCGATTGGGATGATTATCGCCAGCAAAATAGTGTGAAAATAGCAGAGCTGGCCTTTGTTCAGGGGCTTTATCAACCGACACCAACCAAGAAAAAAGCAGCCACTCAGCCCAATGACGTCGAGTCTTCTAAGCTGACATTATGCCAGATGGGTGCCAGCCAGCGCGGAGAAGTGTTGCTGGCGCGTTATGACAGCAATTTGGCGTTGGATGGCGCTTCGGAAACCGTCCATCACTATGATGGTATTGTCTGGCGTCCGGTCAGTGACCGCGATTTAAAACGGGAAATGGTCGCGGCCTTTATGGAAGAGAAATTACCGTACTCACCTCATGGTATCAGTTCTGCGGTGGATGCCCTGAAATTGCAGCTTCCCATGATGCAGCCGCCAGAGCGCCACTTAATCGGATTCAGTAACGGTGTATTTGATCTGAAAGCCTGCCGATTCAGACCTCACCGTAAACATGATTGGTTATTGCTTACCAATGACGTTGAATTCAATTCCCCCATTTTGGCGGAAACGCTAAAAGACCATGCCCCGCAGTTCTGGCAATGGCTTAACCGGGCAACAGCCAACTGTGAGAACAAGTTTGATCGCGTGCTGGCAGCCCTATTTATGGTGCTGGCGAATCGTTACGACTGGCAGTTGTTTCTGGAAATCACTGGCGCCGGAGGCAGTGGTAAAAGCATCTTTGCTGAAATCTGTTCAATGCTGGCGGGTAAAGGTAATACTGTTTCAGCAAGTATGTCTGCATTAGAAATTCCACGGGAACGGGCGTTGATTGTCGGCTATTCGCTGATTATCCTGCCAGACCAGACCCGCTATGTGGGCGATGGCTCAGGTATTAAGGCCATTACAGGCGGCGATGAAGTGGCTATCGATCCAAAGCATAAACAGCCCTACTCAACCCGCATTCCTGCGGTGGTCTTGGCGGTAAACAATAATGCCATGAGTTTCAGTGATCGCAGTGGTGGTGTATCACGGCGTCGGGTAATCTTCAATTTTTCCGAAGTTGTGCCGGAAAATGAACGTGATCCACTTCTGCGGGATAAAATCGCAGCAGAATTACCCGTGATTATCCGGCATCTGCTGCATCGATTTGCTGATCCACAATCAGCAAGGCGTTTACTGGCAGAGCAACAGAAATCAGATGAAGCGCTGGATATCAAACGCAACACCGATCCATTAGTCGATTTCTGTGGTTATCTGGTGGCTTCCCATGAAACTGACGGCCTGTTAATCGGTAATGCAGAGATTGTGCCGTTCAATCCCCGTAAGTACCTTTATCATGCCTACCTTGCTTATATGAAAGGCAACAATCTGAATAAACCTGTTTCCGTAACCCGTTTTGGTATGGATATGCCGGGCGCACTGGCGGAGTACAACCAGCATTACCTGCGCAAGAAAAGCAAATACGGCATTCGCAGCAATCTGAGTCTGGATCTTGATACTGCCATCGAGTGGCTGCCAAAATTGACAAGGGATAACCTACCAGAAGAATAATTCTTTCTGATTACAGACATTTTTCAAAGAAATATAAAAAAGTGTTCATTCCTGTTCACTCTATAATTTAAACCAGATATATCAATATATTATAGGGTGAATAGTTATTTTTAAACTGTTCACAAGTCTTCACCTCTGTTCACCTTATTTTAGTTTGAGGTGAACGGTTAGGTGAAGAGTGGTGATGAGTTTTATTTCAAGCTATCATCCTTTAACAATATGAATTTAAACAAAAATATTCAAAGGTGAACAGGGTGAACAGTTTTATCCCTAATTCTTTAATACAGGGGGTAAGCAAAAAAATTTTCTCTGGAAGGTGTTTTTCAGCTCTCCGAGTTACTGGGTTAATGTATTAGCCCGGTAACTCGGAGAAGACAAGCATAGCGCGTCAGTGTCGCTCTAAGTAGGTTAAAGTGGTTATCAGCAGGAACTATCGATGATAGAGATATGCCCTAATAATGTTGTATACCCGACATAACTCAATGTTTAGGAACGACGGGAGTACCTGCAAGTTAATGCCCAAGCAATGTATCTACATATACTCTTGTCAGTCAAATTTAAATTTAATTAACAATAACTTCAAAATATAATCCAACGCGTTAGGTGTATATCCCAGATAATTTAAATCAGAGATCATAAAATATGTGACCTGAAGATACATCTACATTCCGAATCGTATTCTTAATCCATTGTTTTAATTAAAAATTAATATTTACGCAAGTATTATGCAAACGCTTTAAAATCATTGTATTACAGATATCGCTGTGCGGAATAACGGATATATTTTCTCCTAGCCAATATCAGAAATGCCGTTATCATTTATCAATATTTCATATACAAGATAGAACATTTTTTTGACAAAAAAACACATTAAATTAACATGAGTTTTGTTCGCAACATAAAATGTAAAATGGTGCGTATATTGACATTTTTTACACTCTTACAAACATATATAGAAGGAAAATAAAATGGATAAAGCTCAAGAATTGGAAATTGCTGTAGCCGAACTGAATGCAGAAAATTCCGATGCGGAAAATGAATTGTTGTTAGATATTACAGGTGTAGTTTCCAACAAAGAGTGGCAAGAATAATACTACATGGCCGCGATGCGGCCATGTCTAAATCACGACTAAAATTCTTAACCATATAATTTTAATTAAAATTAGTTTTTCATCTAAAAACAGACTTTAATATGAGCAATATTATGGGTGATATTCAAGATGTTGAAACAATAACAATTAATGCATTAAAAGAACTTAATAGCTTTCTATTGGTGGATGTTCGGGAAAGCCATGAATTTGCTAATGGCACAATTCCCGGAGCATTAACCCTAGGACGAGGTTTTTTGGAAATTGAGCTAAAAAACAGACAAGTTGAACTAGATCATCCAATTGTTTTGTTTTGTGCTAGTGGGCTTCGTTCAAAATACGCTGCATTGGGCTTAATTGCACTGAATTTCGTTAATATATATTCTCTTGAGGGTGGTTTCGAAGCATGGAAAGCAGGAGGTAATTCTGTAGAACAACCCTCCACAATCTTAAGCCAAACCGAGAAAAACCGATATGCGCGTCATATCTCCTTAAAAGATATTGGACTTCATGGACAATTAAAAATCATGAAGTCTAAAATACTGGTCATTGGAGCAGGGGGACTAGGTTCATCTTGTCTGCTTTATTTGACAGCCGCTGGGGTAGGTGAAATTGCCATTGTTGATCACGATATCGTCGATTTAGGTAACCTACAACGGCAAGTTATCCATAATGAAACGATGTTACAAAAGAAAAAAGTTGAATCAGCCCTTCATACGCTAAAAGCATTAAATTCTGGCATCAAAATAAAAATCATAGATGTTGCCATTAATATCAAGAATATTCAGCCTATTCTGGAGGATTACGATATAATCATCGATTGTACAGATAACTTTAATGCTCGTTATGCGATAAATGATGCTGCAGTAAGGGCAAATAAACCATTAATTTCTGCTGCCGTACAACGATTTACAGGCCATGTAATGGCACGTACTCAACCTTATTCTCCTTGCTACCGCTGTATCTACCCCGAAGCTCCACCAACAACTTTGTCCCCCTCATGCTCTGAGAATGGTGTAGTTGGAATTATTCCAGGTATTTTAGGATTACATCAGGCAAATGAAGCATTGAAAGTTATTCTAAATATAGGTGATACATTAGATGGAAAGCTATTGAAACTTGATTTGTTAAATAATAAATATCAATTATTAGTGACCAAGAGACGCACTGACTGTTTGTGTCAAAACCAATAAATAATTGAAGGAATTAATATGATTACTATATCATTTCCTGAATCTGTTAGCGGAAATAGACAGATTATTATCTCAGCAAATAATCTTTATGAAATATTAAAAGAGATGCAGGAGAAACATATCGATATTTTTTCTTTGATTGCGATATCTAAAGACGATAATCTTAAACTTAAACCTTTCGTTACTCTTTTTATAAATAATGTCATGTCAGTAGAGAGTAATCCTTCATTAAATGATGGTGACATTTTGTCTTTTGAAATAGCTATTTCAGGAGGATGAAATGGATGCTAAGTTATTACAAAAAGCCTACGTATCACTACTATATAGTGATCATTGTTGTATTACAGGTGCGGAAAAAGAGTATCATTATATCCATTCTACAATGGATCACGACAGACTGGTAGTTGAGCGGGCTGCTCGTCGCAGAAATTTACGTACAGTACTTTATGCAGATATGCATTTTTCTCCACGCTTTTTTAGTAAGGATTTTTTCCTTAAGCTTGTAAATTTATATTGTGATTCGGATAGTTTCTGGAATTGGAATAGTAGAACATTGATTGAAAGCTTTTGCTATTTTGTTTATACAAATGCAGATTTGATGGAAGAAGAAAAAATTCCTTTTCTTATTGATGGTATTTATTCTGGCATTTCTACCGGAATGACAAACTCACCATGGAGTTCTACAATTTCCAGAAATAATGAAAAATCCATAACAGAAGAAATTAACTGTGATCGTTATTTTACTCTATCTAAATTAGATACAATAAACTCTCTCAAGGAAATAATTTTTAAAAATAAATTAGCTAAGCTTCGCTTTCATAACGAAAGTGGCAAAGTGGCATTATCCTGTCGGGAGGTTGTATGAATGCACGAGTAGGGTTAGGAATTGATTATACACATAATTATGGTTATGACTTAACTAAATTATTACAATTAGCGCAAAACGGAATTAGTCATTTATCTGTCGTGGCCATACCTAATGAGGATGTTGCACAAGCTTTTCGTAATAAATATCCTCAATATCCTATCATTCATCATTTTTCTGGAATGGAGCCAGCAGGTATTGATGGATTACGCTCTGATGTGCTTGTAAGGCAAAATGCCATTAGTGAGACTCTCCAGGCATACTGGTGTCTGGAAGATATCGGTATCTGGAATATTGGCCCTTACAACTTACCTTATTTTGCTGCGCCAGTACTTTGTGAATCCGTTCTTTCTATGGCAATTGAAGGTGTGAAAACGATTCAGTCTGTTTCCAGTATTCCTTTTTCTGCGGAAATACCTTCTTTCAGCATTGTTGCAGGAGAAATGGCTTTAGGTGAGTTTTTCCATCGGCTAGTTGATGCGACAGACTGTAATATTGTTTTAGACATCAGCCACGTATTTTCATATGCCATTTATTGTGATCTACAGCCACCGGATGTATTAGCTAGCCTTCCATTGACCTCAGTGAACGAAATTCATATTGCTGGGGGGAGTGTACACCCAAACCATTCATGGAGATACCGTGATACACACTCAGAACCAATTGTTGATAGTGTTTTCCCACTGTTGGAACAGGCACTAGCTCAGTGCCCAAATCTGAAAGCTGTGACATATGAGTTAGGGGTGGGAATTACTCCAATTGTGATCCGTACAGATTTACAGAATATTGAAGATATTTGTCAACGAATGGCGTTTATCCCTTCATTCTGAATAAACAAACAGAGCTGATAATCAGGTTGTTGCAAATTTAAAGGTAATGAGTATATGGAAAATGATAAAACATCTATTCTTCTTATCGATAGTGCTAAAAAAAATCAGTTATCCAAGCTTAATGACGTTTCTCAACAGAATAATTTACATAATCATACCGCTAAAATCGCTAATATTTTATCACAAATACCTTTTCCATGGACAACACAAGTCTCTCTGGATTTAATATCAGCCAGCTACTTGGATGCGTTTGAGCAAGGATATTCAGAGTTGCGCACTCATATATATGAGCGTTTTGGCATCTGCCCTATAGAAGCACATGCATACTCTCTGCCAGAGAATGAATATATTACAGATATTCATACCTCATTATCTACATTCCATGATAAAGCACTAGCTCCTTATGTTTTGGCTTCTGTAGGCCATGATTTTGGTCGCCAGCGTTTTCCTGGGTCATGCAGTGAAACTATTGGCGTAGGATTATTATGCCATAATGGCAGTATTCCAGGTATGACGCCTTTAGGATGGGGTAATATCGAGTTTTTGGTCAAAGAATGTGACTATTCCACCTACGACGAACAAGGGGCACTAACCACAACAAAAGGTACCTCTGCGGCAGTAGTCTATCTCGCCAGTCTGGCTGGAAAACTTCATTCGTGGCTAAAAAGAAATCAAATGGTCTATGATCGCCATGCTTTACATGCAGCCATGATTTGCATGAGCCAAGCATTTCAAGGTAGATATCTTTTTGATGATGTATCAGAGCAAAAATGTATGCCTCAAACATGGAGTATTCCTTTGAAGCGTTCGAAGGAAGCAGAAATACTGCTTACGCTTACTCCAAACACATCCGTCAGAAACAATCAAATTGCATTGGTCGTTTCTTATCAAGCGTCCATTGCCAGACAAACACGCCTGACAACCGTAGTCAATGGTCAAGAAATTGTAGGGCAAAGAGGTACATTATTAATACCAGCTCATTTGCTTGAAAAATCCCCCCTTAATATTACAGTATACGCTGTAGGACGTCTCGATCATGTGACAGTGGCATGTCAGAACACACTGGTAATGAAATGTATTAGCTCGCAACTACTTGTCGCGCCTGACGATGAAATTATTGTTGGTATCTCTGCAAGTCACGATGCTTCTGCTTGTGTGATGATTAACGGAAAAATTCGTTATGGAATTCAGCTTGAGCGTTTAACCCGTGTCAAACACGATGGAAGCCAATCCCTCAATACTACTTTAGCTGTAGATTATTGTCTGAATGCCGCTGGTTTAATGCGGGAAGATGTAAGCTGTTTTGCCTATAATATTCAATCAGTGACTCCGGAGTATATCGGGCTAAATCAGCCTGTTTGTAGTACAGATTTTTCGTTGTTTGATCCCTTCTCTCCAGAGGCTATAGTTGTTAGCCATCATCTGTGTCACGCATTTGCCGCTTGGTCGGGGTCAAAGTTTTCCAGAGGAAATGTAGTGGTAGCGGATGGTTCCGGAGGTAGTGTCGTAGGACAAAATGATTTACTCATCTCTGGGCAAGAGTTTTCTGAGTATTTAAATGCTGGACTTAAAGAGTATAAACCGGAATTGCATGTAGTTTCTCATTATACCTTTTGTGAAAATGGATATACGCTGCTAGCCCGTGAATACAGCCCATCATTTAATATTCGAACTGGAAGTCGCTCATTGGGTGAGGCTTATGCCTCTGTGAGCCAACTTGTTTTTAATTCTTGGCACGCTTCTGGAAAATTAATGGGGCTTGCACCTTATGGTATACCAAAATTTGCTGAGGAGATTGCGATTGAAAGCCCGCAGGGTATTTCTTTTGGTTATACTTGGAAGCAAAAATTTAGCAAGAAAACACTTAACGTGATGGATTACGCAGATCTGGCCGCTTCGGTACAACTCGTTCTGGAAAAAGGGATTTTTTCTCGCTTAGAGCATTACCACATAACTAATAATGAACCTCTTGTCATGACAGGAGGTGTTGCTCTAAATTCTGTAGTGAACTATAAGGTGCGTCAGAACTTTCAATTACGTGATTTCTATTTATTCCCAGCTCAACATGATGCTGGTATTTCTATCGGTGCCGCTAATGCTGCTTATTATAAAAGGCATAACCGAATTCTTAGTGATGCTTTTAATCACGATTATCTGGGAAAAGTTTACAGATATGAAGATATTTCCAGAGCCCTTAACTTATTTGCTGATAGGGTAATAGTGAAACCTATTGATACTGTTACACTAGCCGAACGGTTACATGCGGGACAGATCATTGGTTACTACTCCTGTACTAAAGGGTCTGAATTTGGTCCACGTGCGTTGGGTGCCCGTTCAATACTAGCTAGCCCTTGCTCGATGGATACATGGAAATTCATCAATCGCTGGGTGAAGTTCCGTGAGGATTTTCGTCCTTTTGCGCCGATGGTTGCTACTGAGCACCTAGGTCGTTATTTCGAAGGTGAAGGTGACTATAAATATATGCTTGAAGTGCTGCCAGTTCGTCCTGAATACCGGGAGCAACTTGCCGCTATCACGCATATAGATGGTTCAGCACGTGTACAAACAGTGTCTGTCAATGATAATGAAGAAATCCATGCTTTGCTCTCCGCATTTGGCAAACTTTCTGGATTTCCCGTTTTACTGAATACATCGTTTAATGTTCGTGGAAAACCTATCGTAGAACGGGCAGAACAGGCAATCGAAATGTTGCTTTCCACCCATATTGATGCGGTGGTATTCGGTGACTATATAGTCGAACTATTCGCTCCATCGTTTACTCCAGAAGTAGTTCCAGGATTGTTATGTTTGAGCCCTGGTTGTAGCTTAAAAAGCAGTCTAGAGAAAAATCAACTGCGTCATATAATAAGCCACGAATACCAAGATAATAATCAAATTATTACTGCCTCGCTATATCAGGCTCTTTTACTATTAGTGAAGCAAATGTCTCTGGCGGATACCCAAGCTGTATATGATGAGTTAAGCCCTGAGCTAAGGAAAGCAGTGATGCACTATGTTCGATTGAAATTTCTTAATATTGCACGTGATTTTACTGAGGAATTTGAGTGTGACGATCTCCATCACTGAATTAGGGTTTCGCCGTTACTCTACCCGAGAGGCACTGAAATTAATTTTACCATTACGTAAGAAACTGGGAATCTCGCGCTTAGCTTCTGTTGGTGAATTTGTGGATATTGCTGGCATCAGTATAGTAAATGCAGTTCGTACTACATTGAAAAAAGGACAAATATCAACCACCCAAGGAAAAGGGCGAAATCTATATACAGCCACCTGTAGCGCATTAATGGAGGCCTATGAACGCCACTGTGCTTGTTGGTGTGATGATCTGATTGTTCACCAAAATACGCATTATTATGACCGTCTCATACAGCGGCAACTGGGATTTGATCCAGAGTATGATATCAAAGACTGGATACCAGGATACGAGTTGCAAACTGGAAAAGAAATTTTATTACCTGCTGTAGAAGTACAGTTTCCTTATCATGGTTCGGATGCTCAACGGGTAAATATACACGCTCACACCTCGGGACTGGCGTGTGGTGGCACCTTAGAAGAAGCGATCTGTTTTGCTATATTAGAATCCTTTGAACGCAATATTACATCCCGATTTTACCAAAACTGTTTATCGAGTATTTGTGCAGATATTATAGATCCTGAAAGCATCAATTATCCGTCGACAAAAGCTTTATGGCAATCGTTATCTGACAAAGGGTATGAAAGTTTCGCCTTACGTATCCACGGTACGATACCGACTTATTATGTAGCTTTATACGATCCAACCAATATGGGACCAAAATTTATGGTTGCCGGTTCCGCCTCTGGATTTACTGAAACACTAGCTCTGGATGCTGCACTAATGGAAGCAGTTCAGGGGCTAGTAGTCTGTTTACAGGCTTCACGAGAAGATTTAAGCCGTCAGCAGAAAAAGTATGATGATAAGAACTTCTTTAATCATTCACGTTTCTACGTACTGCGCGAATTATTTCGCAAGCATTATAAAATGGTGAATATATCGACTGAGCAGAATGTCCCGATAGCACTGGCTTCTGCTACCGAGTTTTTAATCCAAAAGCTAGCGGAGGAAGGAAAGGAACAGATTTATATCACGGATTTATCTCTGCCCGATGTACCTTTTCATACGGTAAAAGCTATTATTCCAGGGCTATTTGATTGGCATGTTAATCCGGGAAGGAGGAAATAAATCGTGCTATTTGCTCGTAAACAAAAACCAGTTGTATTTGGTGGTTCTTCCTTACCCTGTGATCAGCGTTATGACGCAATAATTGAATTTCGCCCACCAATCCAGACAGGAGATTTACTGGAGCTGTCAGGAAGTGGTCGGCCGGTTCTGATTACAGATGGCCTTTTTGGTAGCAATATGTCGATTACTGTAGTGGAGTGCTTAAATTTTATCAACGCAGGAGGAATACTACTCGGTAGTTCCAGCATGGGAGCATTGCGCGCTGCAGACTGCTACATTCAAGGAATGGTAGGAATAGGGCAAATATTTCAGGGATATCTATTCGGGTATTATCACTCAGATGCAGATGTGGCTCTGCGATATCACACGGATAATTATCAGGAAATCACGCTCTCTTATGTGCATATAGAATATATTGCTTGCTATCTGATGGCAGAAGGGCAGATAAGTTCACTACAAAAACGTCAGATGATGGCTTTGGTACGACAAATCATTTGGTACGAGCGCTACATTGATCGGGTGATTGATGCCATGCTTAAGATTGCTCCACATTTAGATATAGCGCAGCTGCGTTCTTTATTTAAAAACGACACTATGCACCCTAAAAAACAAGATGCCAGATTAGCAATAGATTATTTAGTGAAATTTTATTTGGCCAAATGTGAGTAATAAGAAATGAAAAATCAAAATTGGTTAAAAAACATTGGTTATTTAGATAGCATATCGCGTGCAATGCAATCAACATCAAATCAAATTAGTCATTTATTAGTAGGAAGCTTAGGTGGTATGTTTGGTACAGCGGTTTCATTACGTGTTTCTATTGCATTCTATTCATCTCTCTTCCTTGAAGTCCCTTCTGGATTGCTGGCTGATAGATTAGGTCATTTTAAAACAGTTGCTTTAGGGAACTGGTTTAATGCTATTGCCCTGCTTGTATTGTACTGGTCACTCGCAACGGCAGATAATATCGATAATCAAATTACATTACTTATTATCAGTTCTTTTTTAAGTGCCATCGCGATGTCTTTGATTTCTGGTGCTTATCAAGCAATGTTACAGGATTTGATTGATTATCAAATCATTAAACATGGTGAAGAACGCACTCTACGTACAAAAGCACTTCTGCTTTCTCAACGATATGGTAAAGAAATTGTTTCTATCGTTCCTGTTCTTTTTTTATTGCTATTATTAGTGCTTTACCGGACTATAGGACATGCTGAAATTATATTATTTATTCCAACTATAATGTTTATTGGTTTAGGAATATGGCTATGGTGTTTTCCTCAGTTGAATGGTATGCATGAAAATCTCGGAAAGCAGAACGCTCACATCAGGCGTAAAAGTACATTACGTCACTTTATTGTATATATGCGTGAATTATCACATACTCAATGTTTGATTTTTTTGAAACTTTCTATAGTAATAATTCTTCTAAATTTCTCTATGATTCATGTTCACACTTATCTCATGATTTCTGAATTCAGAGAATACAATATAATGCAGGTTGAAAGAGCTTATCTAATTCTTTTGTTTTTGTTTATTATATCATTTGATGTAGCTCATTATATTAAAGGTGTGATAGTTCCACGTGTAGCCGCAAAGTTCTCAGATAATACGATGATTATGATTTCTTTCGTCAGTTTGATGATACTCTCAGGATTTTGTTATCTTCTTTATCTTTATTTCAATGGCATTTTAGCATTAATTTTGTATATTTTGTTTTTTAGAACGACCGTGACTATTGGTCAAGACGTGGCGATCAGTAATTTTCTTGCCCGCTTACCTGAGGAAATCCGAGCTTTTTCTTTGAGTCTCGCAACAGGTACTGTAATTATATTATATGGTGCTTATTCTGTCTATTTAACCTTTGCTGGTATTGGTGCAGAGCCTGCACCATATATCTTGTTAGAAATAGCAGTGATTGCACTGATAGGAGGACTTTTGACGTTCTATATAAAAATCACCCCACAAATAGATACTGAAAACCCTGCTTTGCAATCAAGAAATTAGCTATAATTTTTGACTATGTTTCAACTAATTTATAGAGTATGACAATAGCCTGTTCTTTATCGCCTTTAATATTTAAGTATATATTTTGTCTTGAGGAACTATTTTATTATGACTATTTATTTTACTAATTAATTTTACATAACTCTAGTAACCATCCTTAATTACGCAATTAATAGGAAAGTATTATGCATAAAAGTAATTATATTACATCATTTAGTACCAAACAAATGGATGTTCACTACATCAATGAAGAAATGGCTAATGCCTTTCAGAAATATTTGGTGAATAATAAAGATAGATTAGCACCATTTGAGCCATTAAGGACTTGCGAATATTACGAATTAAATGAAGTGAAAAAGCGTATTCGATCAACTGTGAATCTGCAAGAGGAAAATAAAGGAGTTTCACTTGTATTTACTCTAAAAAATTCATCAGATATAGTTGGAAATATCAATTTTACTAATTTCGTTTTTGGGGTTTTTCAAGCATGCCACCTTGGTTTCTCAATTGATACTGATTTTGAGGGTAAAGGTGTGATGCGTGAAGTTTTAACTGAATCATTAAAACATATCAGAAATAAATATCAACTACATCGCGTAATGGCTAATCACCTTACAACTAATGATAGATGTGCTCATTTATTACAACGAGTTGGATTTATTAAAGAAGGTTATGCCAAATCATATCTTAAGATAAATGGAGTATGGCAAGATCATGTATTGAATTCTTTTGTATTTGAAGATTAATTATAATTATTTTTTCAATGTAAAAATCACACATGTTGGTTTTCCCAAAGCAATTAGTATTTCTTAATTTTGGAGTGATATAATGTTAAAATCACAAAGTATCATTGTAATCGATGATTTTTATGATAATCCCATTGAGATCAGAAAGCATGCACTTTCACTTGATTATAAACAAAAAAATGGAGCTACGTATCCAGGAATGGAGGCTACATCTGAACGAAATTGGGATGTAGTTAGAAATACTCTCATGTCATACATAAATGAAGATGTCAGTGCCCCCTGTCCTAAGTCGGATGGATTTGCACAGGGAAAATTTCGTATTGCTGTTGCAAATGATAATAAAAAACGTCTAGATAATGTCCATGTAGACCAACAGAAATATTCAGGAATTATATATCTAACACCTAACATTCTTTGTCAAGGAGGGGTTGCTTTTTATAAACATAAAAAAACAGGAGAGGTTTTTTTTAATAAAACTGTAATTCAAAGTAAAGGATTTCCTACCGTTGGCGATGATTTTCATAAGAGAGTTCTTTCGTACTTTAAGGATGATAATAATTGGGATAAAATTGGTGAAATTCCAATGCGATTTAATCGCGCTGTAATTATTATGGCCAGAGTGTTTCATGGATCCACTGGAATTTTTGGTGACTCTATGGAAACTGGTAGATTAACTCAACATTTCGAATTTTATACCTATGACTAATAAATATTAGTTTTATTGAATTTTTTCATCATGAAAATATAATCAAGCTATCGATGCTAATTTAATAAAAATGGTGTGTAGTGGAATGATAATCTTGAAAGACCAAAAGTCTGTTAAGATTATTAACAAAAGCTAAGTCATTTTCATCAAAAAATAATGGTGCTTTTTCCACTCCCCATCATTGAACAAAGATTTGACCCCGCTCGATTCAATCGATAAAGTATTTAATTGTTATCAATGATCCATAGCCTGCAAGGATCAGCATTAAGCGGCGAAACAAAACTCCCGTAGCCTGAAAGGGAGAGCAAAATTTGCGGTACATCTGCACACTTTTGGAAGCAGATATCGTCGAAAAAATAACCCAGTGTATCGATGATGAAAGTTTCCCGGTTTCTTTATGCACCGGCTTATCACACACGTTGAGCAGTCCCCCCTGCCACGTTCGCTATAACAATTTTACTCTGTACGATTTTTATCCACACCTTGACTAACGTACAATAAACGTCCCGAAAACTTCGCGGCGTCACTTGCGTTAAAGCGAAGCGATTACCAAGTGACGCCGCCGGCGGCCAACGTCCAGAGCACGTCCGGTCTGGCTTTACTAACGATTTGAACCCCGTTTTACTCAGTGTCACCACTTTTCATTGGCATTTTTCTGCCTTAATTCACTTATTTCGTTTTTTTCACCCACTGCCTTGCAACAGGCCGATGCAGTAAAGAAAGGAGATATCACACGTCACGAATAATGAGGCGTTCATCCTGATTGAATCAGGCGCTGAACGGGGAGTAAACCATCGCCGTGCCTAGCATGCACGTAGCGAACTCCTGCAAAAACTCAACACAATGCTCTCTCTGCTACACATTATCTGACGCACCACGGAACGGTGAACCTAACCGACACGCAGAGAATGTTTCGAAATGTATAAAAATAGCCTGAAAATCAAAGGGAAAATGCGGACAGCGAAACGATCACGAACCAGAATAAACAACAAAGATTGATTTAGCCGTCCGTATTCTCCCCTGAGTTTGTGCGCTCATGAGAGGAGTTATAGCCGTTACACTTAGCCGTTCAGTTATTGAGTAAGCTAAAACAATCAGTTAAAGTATTCCCGCCATTGGCAAAATCCGATGGTCGGGGATTCGCAACCCTGTAATGATCAACCCACTGGTAGGATGTTTCTGCCAGTGCGCCTGTGTTCGCCTTTTCTATGGCGGTTCAGGTGGGGGAGGCTTTGGCCTCGCCGGATTGGTTGATCTCCGGTATTGCGAACCCTGCTTGAATCGCCACCATCAATATTAATTAATGGAAGGGGTAGCAGGAATGAATAACAACAATGTTCAAAATGACTGGCATCAGGCCGATATTATTGCTGCATTACGTAAACGGGGTACAACCTTAGCGGCGGTTTCTCGTGAAGCAGGACTTAGTTCATCTACACTGGCAAATGCATTCAGCAGACCGTGGCCGAAAGGCGAATGGATTATCGCAAATTACCTTGGCATCCATCCCTCAGAGATCTGGCCCAGCCGTTATTTCGATTCTCATACCGGAGAATTATTAGAAAGGAAAGCCCGCTCTAAGCCACAGGAATAACCTGCTGTAATTTGTGATCTATGTCGTAAAATGAACATTTTTTATCTTAAGCCCTGAGCGTAAAATGGCAGCCCAATTTGACCATTTTTAACCCTCACGGCTTTTTTGCTTTAAGATGATTTAAAAGCACATAGGTAGCGATATAAATAATAAAAATCAGTCAGATATAGAAGAAAAAGCAAACAAAAAAACTTAGGGGCATTAAAAGGGGCATAAAAGGAAGGCAAGGTTATAGACTTTGATTATTCAACAAGTTATAATGATTTTCGATTCCGCCTCCGGCACCAAGTTTCCATGCGGGTTTGTCCTAGGTTGTTAAATTTCCTGACAAAAGCGCGAAAAAGAATCAATCGTTAATTAAATGTTAAAGCCTAATCAGTTCAATTTGTACTGTTTAGTTGATAAGAACATTTAAGACAAGATGACAGGGTGGCTGTTTTATCAGTTGCCCTTTTCTTGTTTAAGGTAATGATTTCAGTAATTGATTCTGATGTCAAGTCAGGTGAAAACTTCACGACGGGATACCGGATCAGCATGAACGCTTTTTTCCATCCCATCACTGTTGATGCAGGGCAGCTCACGCTATCTCCTCCTTAATCCATCCTGCGATCTGCCCTGATTTTTTTAATCCGCTTTATTCCTTCTCACCGGCAGGCTCATCAGAACGATCGGTATACAACCCCAGCTCCCGCTCCAGTGTTTTCCCCGTCACTTCCATATCGAGATCAATGTATTCCATCGTGGTCGCGACATTACGATGCCCCAGTAATCTTTTCACCAACGGCAGGTTCCGATCCGGCGCTTTCATCAGCGTCGTTGCCACGGTATGGCGAAAACGGTGGGGCGAGACGGCAAAATCACACTCCCTGGACAGCCGACGAAAGAAAGAACGGAGCTGTTGTTTTTCCCGATTGATATCATATTGGTAACGGGAAAGCCGGCTGGGGTGCGGCACACTTAACCGGCTGAGATCGAAAATCGGATCGTGGCCTTCAGCACCGGCAGCCATCGCCCTTGCCACGAGTTGTGCCAGCCAGGGTTTGAGTTGCGGAATAATCGGTATCTCCCATTCGCTGTGGTTTTTACTGCCTTCCAGCCCCAGTTCAATATAATTGCTTTCCAGGTTAATATCCCGCAGCCGCAGGTGCAGTAACTGGTTCTGGCGCATCCCCGTAAAGCGCAATGTCGCCAGCACGGTTGACCAATACCAGGTTGGGTACAGGGCACACCGCCCTCCCCGTGGCATCACGTCGGTTCTTTCTTCTTCCGCAAACTTCCCCATCAACAGGTTAATACGGGTTATCTGCGACTGACTCAAAATCTTCTTCTTTTTCTTCTCTTTTTTAACCACCGCGTGGTTAAACGGGTTGTCGGTGTGGGGCAGCAATTTTTGCGCCATACCAAAATTAAAAATCGCCCGCAGGTGGGCTACCTTATTGTTCCAGGTATGGCTCGACTGCTTTTTTTCCACCAGAAGATGGCGCCGCCACCGCAACACATCCCGATGAGTGATCTGCGCCGGTGATGCCGCTTCCCCCATAAACCGGATAAAACCCCGTGTGACCTTACGATAACTCCATTCGGTATCCGGTCTCAGGATATGTGAAAAAAAGTACTCTTCTAATAGCGCTTCCCAACTGTGGGCTTCTGCTGTGTGCAACATATTATTTTTTCCTCGGCTCATCCTGCCGTTTCCTGTCCAAAAACAATTCGCGGCAATAAAATAAAAATAACTGTTTGAATTATTTATCTTTAAATGATGAATGCAGGTGACTGTCAGGGGCAATACTTTCTTTCTCCCGTTTTGACCGTTTGGTCAGTTTCGAGGCGGGGGGGTGACTTTTTCCCTGATTTTGCGGCGAAGACCCATCAGGTGACTGAAATAAGGATAATAATGTCAGGGTATCATCAGACACGGATGGCGGTGGGGTTGTGATTTCACTGACAGGCGGCGTGGATGTCGTTTCCGGTACCGGATTGTATTCGGAAGAGAACTCCGCCTCCTTCGCCGGAGATGAAAAAACTTCCTGTTTCCCCCGCAAAGGGGAATGAACCTGCCCGGCAGCGTCCTGAAGCAATGTATCTATCAGCGGAACAGTGGAGGGACGCCCATTGAGATGCTGCATCAGACAATGCCAGACTTCCGGTACGCTCACCAGCCACATCATGGCTTTTTCTGGTAACAAACAGGCAGCCAGCAACACTTCTTGTGGAACCGACGGTATGTTCTCCGGTGTGCGAAAACGGAAACGAAACGGTTTGTCGGGGATACCGATGCCCGGCTGCCAGACATGCCCGTCCTCCAGTTCCCCCTCAAGCTGCCGCAACAAGGGCAGGTGGTAAAACAACGCCGCCCAGAACACCACCGCCTGCCATAGCAAGCTCTGGGCCGCCTGCGTTTCCGGTGCCGCCCCCGGTGGTAACAGATGCCCCTTCGCCAGCCGCACGGCACAGGTGGTAAATTGCAGCGTCAGGTCGGCAAATCCCCCAGCCCCTGACCAGTCACCTTCCGGTGTGGCGGGTATTTGCTGGACACTGCCCAGCAATTGCTTCACCGGTGCAAGATAAAAACGCTGATACAGCCCTTCCGGCAAGGCACTGTTTTGCCATAATTGCTGAAGACACTGGCGGCGCAGGGGCGTTGCCAGTAACTCATCAGCCGATTGCGGCCGGAAATAGCCCCGGCTGTCACGAATGGCGGCCGGTTGTTGCTCGGGGGATTTTTGCAGTGTGGCAGACTGGCGGGCAAAATGCGATTTAAAACGCGCAAACATGGTCTTTCCTCTTTCCGTTCAAATTGGGCACAGTGTCGGTGGATCCCAATCGGAAACAAGGGAAAACTCTTTTTGCGGAAATGAAAATTAAACTGACCCGATTCATCCATGGATTCACTTATCGGATCACCTTAATTTTTACTATAAATCAATACATTAATATTACTTAAAAGTAAGAAAGCGCCCCGAAAGGCGCATGAGAACAATAGAATAGATACTGAAAAAATTCAGGCTGCCTGTGGCTGTTGATGCTCCCGTAAACGGTTCGACCAGTTACCCAGATAATGTGCCGGTGTATAGCGGGTTCGCTGACTGCCGCCATCATGCAGGGCATTGCCAATAGTGACGGCGGCCGGAATGTCGGTCAGGGCAAACTGGATGTAGGCCATCACCGCGGCCAGCGGATCAATATCAATCGCTGAGACCCACAGACTGCATAACGGATCATGCCCCTGCGCTCTCAGGACGTCGGCTGCGGCCAGCGTCATACAACCCGCCCCACAAGCCGGCTCGTACAGGGTGACAAAGGGTTTCTCCTGCAAGCGTGCAGCGACATCCTGCAACTGTATCTCCGCCATCATTCTGGCCACGCACCAGGGGGTAAAAAACTGGTTGAGGTCTTTATCACCCAATCCCAGCTGCATAAACACACTGCCCAGAAAATCACCGGGTTCCTGCGCCAGCCCCAGCACGGTACAGGAAAAGAGTTCTACAATCCGGTCAACATCCTCCCGTTCGTACTTGTTGATGGTTTTCAGGTAATACTGCTCCAGCTCCTCACAATAATGGTATTTATTGTGAATGGCGGCCATCGCACAATTGCAAAAATCCTGAAAAACCTGATAACGACGGTGGTCACGTGCCGTCTGGTTAAACAAAGAAATAAAGGCTTTCTGATAATCGGGTTGAGATGTCATCACCTGTTTTCCCTGAAGAACAAAAAGAGAAAAAGGAAAACACATCCCGAAAAAGGAAAATGTTTCCCCTTTCGGTTGAAGTGAAGATAAAAAATAAATTAATGATGGGTTAAATAACGCGTTACTGCCCAACGGCAATGGCCGGCACAGGCAGGTTCACCGCCCGCTTGTCATCGTTGACCAGATAAAGCGTAGGCCGGTTCTCCCGTCCTGACAGCCCGTTGCCACTGTCCACATGCTCGCCCTGGTCATAGCAATCGTAACCTTTGAGGCTTCCTGACGGTTCGCTGTACCCGTGGCGGATTTCACAGTCAAACACCGATGACAGCTCGCCCATCAGTTCGGCCGACGGGGGTGCCCAGGGAGAATCAAAGCGCACGGTCAGGCTGCTGACATGCCGGCGCTCCCAGCGGACATGGTGCCCCAACGGCCATTCCATACCGTATTGCGCGTCGTAAAACTGCGCCGGAGTCGCGATGCCTTTGAGCAAGCCACTGTTGCCGTTAATCTCGGTGGCAAGGCGGGTCGGCATTATCATCAGCATATCGCAGGGCTGCGCCGATCCCGGATAAACACTCAGTTTATCCCAGCACGCGCCGATATCGATAGTTTCAGACCAGCCCACCATGCCAAACCAGTCGGTATACTGGCGGGTCAGGAGACGGGTGATAATGTCACGCGCCGGCGCCGGTACGCTTTCCCAACGCAACAGGCTGAGACAGGACTGGCGGTACAGGTTATCTGTCCGTTTAATGTTGTCGCTGTTTAACGGCACATTATCCTGCAACAACTTAAGCCATTGTTCAAAAGCCAGGTTCTGTGCCGTCGGCGCCGCCGTGCCGTACACCAGTGCCGGGTAAGGCGCATAGGTTTGCGGTTTAGTCGGTTTCAGTATCCCCGCACAACCCGCCAGAAACAAGGCGGGTCGGCATTATCATCAGCATATCGCAGGGCTGCGCCGATCCCGGATAAACACTCAGTTTATCCCAGCACGCGCCGATATCGATAGTTTCAGACCAGCCCACCATGCCAAACCAGTCGGTATACTGGCGGGTCAGGAGACGGGTGATAATGTCACGCGCCGGCGCCGGTACGCTTTCCCAACGCAACAGGCTGAGACAGGACTGGCGGTACAGGTTATCTGTCCGTTTAATGTTGTCGCTGTTTAACGGCACATTATCCTGCAACAACTTAAGCCATTGTTCAAAAGCCAGGTTCTGTGCCGTCGGCGCCGCCGTGCCGTACACCAGTGCCGGGTAAGGCGCATAGGTTTGCGGTTTAGTCGGTTTCAGTATCCCCGCACAACCCGCCAGAAACAGCCGCAGGCTTTGCTGCACTGCCTGACGGTAACGGGGAGTTTCTTCCCCGCAGACCCATTGTTGCATTACGTCAATACACACCGACTTACCGGTGATGTCCAGTTGATTAGTATA
Organism: Xenorhabdus griffiniae; assembly: GCF_037265215.1. Taxonomy (NCBI): domain Bacteria; kingdom Pseudomonadati; phylum Pseudomonadota; class Gammaproteobacteria; order Enterobacterales; family Morganellaceae; genus Xenorhabdus; species Xenorhabdus griffiniae. The sequence continues at coordinate 1,321,390 of NZ_CP147737.1, forward strand.
CCATTCTGCCATGGTCAGGTTCCTCATTGGATGAATCAGCATAAACCGGAGGAACCGCGCCATCAGGGCACCGCTCCCCCGATGGGTGATTGAAAAATGGATTTATTCGGGCTGTGACCCGGTGTCCTGACTGAGCAGCGTTTCGGTAATCCCGCAGTCGAAAATTGCCCTCAGCTCATCATGAATCCCCAGGTACGGTGTACTGCTCATACTCTGCGCATTCAGCCGGGTTAAATCGTATTTATCCACCAACGCGTTGATGGCTTCAAAGGGCTGGACGCCACTGGCCATCAGTTCAGCCACCGTGTCAGCATCACACAGGGCCGTATCATTCAGGTTCAGGCCAAAATGCCGTTTCAGCAGCGTGCCGGCAATGACCTGCCAGACGGTTAGACGTAAAGGTGCCATAGTAATATCTCCCACGTTAAATACTGACTGTCGTGCTGTGCCGGAGAATATCCTGCACTTCACGGCACGCGTGATAACGGGGTGAAACCCCATGCAGCGACAGTAAATGCGCCTCATGCCACAATGCCCGGGCGGCCGGGATATTCTGCCAGCCCTGCTCAAGTACCGCCGACTGGCACAACTGCTGCTGTCGCTTTTCCAGTGACAGGCGCGCTGAGGCCAGCGTCACCGGCTGCGCCCAGACAATCTCGTCATAAAACCGGCCACCGAGCACTTTTCTGTCCCCGGCGTCATAAATCATGACGGTCAGCGGAAAAAACACACACGCCGCCTGACCGGATGGAGTCTCCGGCACCGGCCAGTCCCCCAGTAAATGGATAACCTTCAGCCGCTGTACCGCTTCCGTAACTGAAGAAGCTTCGCACACCGTCAGGGTTTCCGACCGCAGAGACGGGGGCATTTGTGGGGGTTGCATCAGGCCGGTGACCTGGGCAGTAAAAATATCTTCACGTAAGGCCGGGTTAGTTTCAGCCGGCACGGGTAAAAAAATCGGGTTCATCGGTATTTCCTTGATGGAAGGTCAAATAAAGAAAACACCCGCCCGATGCCGGGAAGGTGTTTTCGGCTCCCTGGTCAGGCGCTTAAGAAAAGAGCAGGGTTAACAGCGACATAGGCCGATAACCTCAATGATGATGATGATTTTGATTTTCGATTAATGACGGGCTGATAAAGTCCTCGTGGAATCTCAATGTCATGACTGATTCTATCAGGCCATTTTCCGGATGTTGCTTCGCATATTCCCGCAATTCGCGAAACCGACAGGCATCCGCATTCAGCTCATTCAGCGCGGCGATACGGGCAAGCACGATTGACGTCACCGCCAGCCCGAAGGCATCGGCTGAGAGTGTCACCGTTAACTGCGTGTCTGACAGGTAAACCGGGTAGTTTTTCGCTGAGGTCGGCACCATATAGGCCAGCGACTCAGACACCTGCCGGCCTGTCCATTGTTCATACGGGTCATTTTTGCATAACGTTGAAGCGGTATTGACAATCAGAAACCCCAGAAACAACCGCTCCAGCGATTTTTTACCGGGAAATGCCGCGGACAGCGCGAGACTGTCCAGCATGATAAGGTCACCTTCTTGCATGATGTTCTCCTGTAAATAAAAAAGACGGAGAACACCCTGCCCGATGGGAAAGGCATTCCCCGTCGGGTGACTGGCATTGTGCCAGGGTAGATTAAATTATCGCCATGCCCCCGCTAAACTTAAAGCCGCCCGGATACACGGGGCCTGGGGGTGTTGCAGCGCGTATTCCCGCAAATCACACAACCGTTCAGCGATTTCATCCTGCTTTACCAGTGCCGTCAGATAGCCCAGTACCGTCAGGGTGACCATCAGCCCGAACGTATCTGCTGACACCTCGCTGTTAAAGTCAGTGGTCTCGATTTTGACCCCATACGTGTCAGCACGGGTCGGCACGGCATAGGCAATTTTGTCGGACACTTTCCGGCACTGCCAGGTATCACACCGGTAATCCTCACACAGCGTAACCGCCGCTTTAATGACCGAGTGTTCCAGCAGCCTCAATTCCAGTGGGCTACTTCGCGGAAAGACGTCCGCAAAAGGGGACAATTCAGACGCCGGTACAGCAGGCACCGTTGTCCTGGTTTCGTTTTGTTGCATGGTGGACTCCTTTAAAATAACGGAGAACACCTTGCCCGACGGGAAGCATGTTCCCCGTCCGGGTTGACTGGCTGGGTTGCCAGCGTGGATTAAATAACCTTCATCATCAACAAAGATGATATCTGCTTCCAAAGGTGGGCAGATGTACCACACAGTGTGTACTCCCTTGCAGGCTACGGGAGTGTGGGTGTCGCTGCCCGAAGGTGATCCTCACAAGCGACCGGATCATGGATAAGTCTGGCTACGCTAATCAATGAACATATTAAGATCAATGGGTAATTCATTTTCTGATACTGAAAATAATGTCAGAAACGGGATGATCTTATTCACCCTCAATATTCTGGTAATACACCTGCCGGATATAGCGCCCGCGCCCATCGCCATGGCCCAAATCCATTGAGACCAGGGCCTGTGCTTCCTGCTCGCTGAAGCCCTGCGCGGTGTAATGTTCACCAGATTGCTGGGCAAAATGGTAGCGCATACTGTGTGGGGCTTTCTTGCCGCTCAGTCCTGCCCTTCTGACAATATACCGATAGCGATCTATGGCCTGGGTGATAGTAGGCTTATCAATCAATTTGCCGCTACGCCCGGCCTGCTCGCGTTCCGCATAAGCAATCGCGTGTTGCAGGGCTTCCCGATCCAGTATGACCGTTTGTCTTGGACGTCCGCCTTTGGTGCCGAACACCACCCGCACAGAGGTATGCCCGTTTTCCAGCGCTTTTTTCCAGGTCGCTAACGATTTATAGGCTTCGATTGCTTCTTTGGTGCGCAGCCCCAGTACATAAGCCAGTTGCATCACCGCTGCCACGCGCCGGTCTTTTTGTTCCACCTGCTGAAAAATTTCCCGGAACGCGTCCGGTGTCAACGCCGTTTTCATTCCCTTGCGGCTCGTCTCAGCGATACCCAATGCCCGGTTACTCAGGCGGGCATTCTCGGGATCAGCCAGCTTGTGCTTTCCCGCCCGCGCTAAAATGGCTCGCAGCACCGACATTTCATTTTGCAATGTCCGGTGATTAATATGGTGAGCTTTCCGTTCAGCGATGTAGCGCTCAATATATTTCACCTTCAGGCTATCCATTTGCCGGAGTTTGATGCCATTATTTTTTAAATAATCAAGGAAATACCGGGCAATCCGCTCACGATCAGCCACTGTCACAAAACTTCCGCCCGCCTGTCGGGCATGAGTAATAAAGGCTTTTCTGAACTGCTCAACCTTTGAACGTGTCGATCCCTGCGCCATTCTCGCCTCTCCTGCTGCTTTGCTTGTGTTTTATTCATTTTTTGAGTCGTTTTTAAAACAATTCCCTGCGTGTCGGTTCAGGTTCACCGTTCCGTGGTGCGTCAGACAATGTGTAGCAGGGCGGGATTGTGTTGAGTTATTGCAGGAGCTCGCGACGTGCTCAGCACAGCGATGACATGCTCCCCGTTCAGGGCCTGATCAGCTCAGGATGAACGCCTCATTATCTTGACGTGATGAATTTCTCCTTCATTTTTACTGCATCAGCCTGTAATCAGGCAATGGGTTGAAGATCCGATAAGGCGATCGTTTATCAATCAAACAAAATGGCGGTTAATGGTCTGTTTTGCGTGGTTTCACTGAGTAATGCGGGGTTCAAATCGGCCGTAAAGTCAGGCTCTACGTGCTCTGGACGTTGGCCGCTTTGCGGCGTCACTTGGTAAACGCTGCGCTTTAACACAAGTGACGCCGCGCAATATTCGGGACGTTTTTCGTGATAAATGCAAAATGCAGGTGAATGTTGTACCGATTAAAACGGTATCGATTAACGTAAGGCAGAGCCTGTTCTGCTCGGTTATGTATGTGAATAGCCGATGATGAATACCACCGGGAAACTTTCATCCTCAGACGGAAGGTTAGGTGTCCGAGGATATCTGCTTCCAAAAGTGCGCAGATGTACCGCATTGCATGCACTCCCTTTCAGGCTACAGGAGTTTTGTTTCGCCACCCGATGGGTGATCTTTACAGGCGATAAGATCATTGATAACAATTAAGTACTCTATCGATTGGATAGAGTGGGGTCAAATTTTTGTTCGATAATATGTTGTGGAAGAACGGGCCATCATTTTTTTTTTGATGAAAATAACTTCCGTCTGCTCATAATTTTAACAAGCTTGTAGAATGTCTGGGATTCTTATCTCATGACTTGCCTAGGTGAATTATTTCAGCCACCCTATGGGCTGGATAAACTCCTGCTATGGAAAATGGTAGAAAGCAAGGTGACTATTTGTTAACACTTACAGTTCTACTGCTCAAAAAGTGCCAATCACTCGGCTTGGGTAAATAGGGGCTCAACGGTAATAAAAAGACGTGGAGTCACGTGCAAGAAAGAAAAAATCACTCTTAGTTTGCCAAAAGGATACAATTGATTACAGTATCTAACCCAAACTAATACTCTCTAAATCCTCAATCATCTGTTTTATTACCTGTTCTACACACATGCCATAAGCATTAACATCCATATCTATTCTCCCCGATATATATTCAGAGTGTTCATCTAAAGTAATTTCAAAACCTGCTCGGCAAGTACCATTTGGTAGCAGCTGAAGATTCATCCATTCACTATTTCCTAGAGGTATTCGTGTACCGTCACACCGTGAGTTCCAGGCATTAAACAGTTGAGGGAAAGGAAGTTCATAGGCTACAGTTCGAGGTGAAATACCATCGGGATACAAAGCAGCCGGTTCTATGTCCTGGCGAGCAGATGCTTTGATTACGTCACGTTGCAGTCGATTAAACATACTTGGTAGCAATTCACCTGGCATATGATGAGTCGTGATCGGAACAGTGTTCGACAAAGGGCCAACAACGGTGAACTCATCGGAATACTTTCGGTTGATAAACGGAACTCCTGTGACAACAGTAGCAACTCCACTGATCATACTGATTGCACGTTGGAAAATAGAGAATAACAATACAAATGGAGTGATACGACAAGCCCTTGCATAGACCAAAACACTACTACGCAATACAGAAGTGCTAAACCTTACACTCTGCATAACTCCTACCGAGCCATTTGGAGTTTCTCGGATCGCATCAAGGCCATACGGCCCCTGTTCTGGATAAACCTCAACTCGTTCCTGTAAACTTATCACTTTTTTTGATACACGAGTGTTCACCATATGGGCATATTCTATCCAGCATTTAGATATTCCAGACTTATCACGATAACATTGAACTATGTCTTCAATTAACAAATCAATTGATGCGCCATCGCAGGTATAAGTCCAAAATCCTATCCACACGTGAATCCCAGTATCATCAATAACTGATGCTATTCTGAGTCCGGGTTCACTAGCTCTACTTGCTTGGTGAGCCAGGAATACCTCATCCGTTATGTCTGTATGCTTATAATTCAAGCGTTCCCAGAGAGCATTACGTAATTTAGTTTTGTTTGGAGCGTGACCAATAAGGTCATCACCTTCAATATCAAATTGAGCAGCTAAAACGGGATGCCGTATTAATGTATCAACAACTGCATTAAATACTCGCTCTGGCACACATCCTGGAGAAAAATCGAGTCGTAACGCCCCGGAATAAGCTCTCCCCGTTTTATCTAACATTGCTCCGATCCATTTTTCACGTAGGCTTACCGTACTAGGTACTACTATAGGAAGTTCATCCACAGATGAAATTAGATAGTTCTGGTACATAGAAGGCCCCAAATGTTTAATTTCAGTGTTTTCTATATCTAGACTAATGCATTACGCCTAATCCCAATAAGAACTGCCCCACCAATAAAAATCATTGCAGATAAAACAAATGCAGCTATGAAACCGTTAGATTCAATCGTCGAAATCCCAACCCCATCCGTAAAACTAATAGCAACAGCGACTAGAAGTGTCATTCCTCCTACCTGAAACAACTGTTGAATTGTTGTTGCTATGCCTGATCCAGCTCCAGCATCAGATTCAGAAAGCCCCGTAGTTGCGAGAGATTGTGCAACCGGAGCAACACAACCAAAACCAACAGACGTGACAAGCATCGCTGGCATCATTCCGATCCAGTAGTTTTGCACAGGTATCCCGATTGCAAACAATACGAAACCAAAAGCAGAGATAGATAGACCAAAAACAGCCGCAATCTGAGAATTCCACCTTTGAGTCATGAGCTGAGAGAGAAAAATTCCTGGGAAGAAGCCAAAACAGAATGGCAACCAAGCGAGGCCTGTTTGCAAAGGAGTCATCCCAATATAATCTTGCAGCAACAGAACACCGAGATAAAAAACAGCACCAGATGTTCCCGCTTGAATTGCAATAATAGCGTACCCTGTTAATCGTGGCGATCTGGTCATTAGTCGGGCAGGAATGATGCTACCATCAGAATGCTTACAACGCTTTAACACTGCGGTAACACCGAACAAGCCCAATAAGAACAGCATAATTCGGAGCCATAAAAGCTGTTCGATGCCAGATCCAATCAGACCAAGCACTGTTATACACACTGCAACCGCTAACATCAGAGCATTACTAAGATCCAACCGAGTAGATCTTTGATTAGAAAATTTTGGTATCACTAATACTGTAGCTATAGCTAGGATCAATACAATCGGTACATTAATTCCAAAGACCCAGCGCCATGAGAGCTGCTCTGTGATTACACCAGATAGCAGAACCCCAATTATTGAGCCAAGTCCACCAAGAGCAGCCCAGACTGAAAATGCTTTACCGCGATCAGGTCCCGAAGGGAATAGCAAGGATATCATCGCTAAGCCAGTCGCCGAAGCTAAAGCTTCACCAACCCCTTGTCCAGCACGACCCATGATTAAGATAGTAGCGTTAGGGGCGATCGTAGCCACAAGAGAACTTCCCCCGAAGATTGCAAGACCTACTTGGAATGTACGCAATACCCCATAGGCATCGCCTATCCGCCCTCCAAGTAATAGTAACGAGCCAGCAGTGATGAGATACGCGTTTACAATCCAAGTCAGAGACCCATCTGTAAGCCCTAGATCGTACTTAATCCGTGGTAGTGCTACATTTACTACGGTGGCATCAAGCAGTAATATTAACTGAATAATAGAAACGACACCCAGCGCTTGCCATTTCTTCTTGCTTACAGTATCCATAGTTCCTTCCTCTAAATTTTGGGATTCAATTAAAGCTGGTTCTATTCCGGTTAATACGCCCCATTTGTTTTTAGGATTAGTACTGTATGACCTTACGATTAACTAAAGCTAATGAATTTTGAATCATTTTGAGTCCATACTCCGTTCCTATACTTTCGGGATGAAACTGCACACTTTCGATGGGACGAATGCGATGACGCACAGCCATGTTCACCGCCTCTCCTTTAGTATATGCAGTCGCCACTAATTCATTTTCAATTCCAGAATTAATGATAGATAGTGAATGGTAACGCACAACATTAACAGGTGATGGGATATCACGAAAAATACCTTGACCATCGTGTTGCACCTGTGAATACTTACCATGTTTCACAGTAGGTGCTCGTGTAAGCTTCCAACCAAAATATTCCCCAATTGCTTGGTGGCCTAAACAAACCCCAAATATGGCCTGATCTTCACCCACTGCACGAATTATTTCAGGATAACCCTGCTCTTGAGGAGTTCCGGGACCCGGTCCTAAGACCAAAAGTTGTGGCTTCCATTTTTGATACTTACCTATTGGATCATCATTAACACGCACCACTTGCGTCTGTACCCCAACCATGGAGTAGTACTGCTCAATAACAAATACAAAACTGTCGAAAGCATCCACTAATAATACTTTCATACCCCTTCCCCCATTGCTCGAGCAAATGATTTGATCTTCGCACCAGTTTCCTCCCATTCAGCTGAGGCTTGCGAATCAGCAACAATACCCGCAGCAGACTGCAATACATAACAGCCAGAATTTCCAATAATTGTTCGTATCGTCAAAGCAAGAACTCCGCATTTTTCTCCCATAAGGTATCCCGCACATCCAGTGAACAATCCGCGTGGCATTCCTTCTAACTCCATAATAATTTCCATTGCTCGAATTTTAGGTGCCCCCGTCATTGTTCCAGCAGGGAAATTTGCTACAATCAAGTCCCATATATCACAATTATTACGAACCTTAGTTTCAATTGTAGAAACCAAATGGTGAAGTGAGCCATAGACATCTTCTTTCATAAACGAAGTTACCTTAACTCCGCCAGGAATCGCGCAACGAGCTAAGTCGTTACGTGCTAGATCCACAAGCATCAGGTGTTCAGCCGTTTCTTTAGGAATCTGATCCAGCTGATTGCCTTTCATATCTTCCCGGGCCATAGTTCCAGCTATAGGGCGAACTTGAGCTACACCATCATGAACACGGATCATGAGCTCTGGGCTGGAAGATACTACGTGCTGATTATCAAGATCTAAATAGTACATGTAAGGAGCAGGATTAACTGATGCAAGTCGTTCATATAAGTCTATTGGAGGAATTGTTGCATTCGATACAGCACGACGACAAAGTTGTACCTGATAAATATCACCGGCTCTAATATATTCTTTTGCTCGTTCTACTGCGGAATAAAATGCGCTACGGTCAGTTAAGTCCCTAATAACACCAAAATTCCATGAATTGGTAGGTGTGAGGACTTCCCTTGGTTTGTTAAGTACTGCCACTAAAATTGTGGTATCTATAACCTCATCAGGGTTAAGCTTCAATACATCAATTTTCGCACCATCACCTGTGCCATCGTAGCGTATAACGTGTCGGTAGATACGGATCACTACTTCTGGTACTCCTTCCTCAGTACCCATTCCAGGTAGGTGTTCCACAAAACGAGCTGCACTATACCCTAGTACTAACATTAACGGGAAACCATCCGGCAGTGCGAGAATCTGTGTCACCTCCCGTAAACGTTTCCATAGAGGTTTATTGCGGTCATTTACCACTAATTCACATGCCGCAATGTACTCCTCAAAAGGGCCATTGCCCCTAATTCTCCACGTATCATTCACTAATATGAGTTCAAACAGTAAGTCGATCATGAACATCGTTTGTGAACCATCAACAGCTTGAAAACCAGTTCCAGTTTCGAACAAAGCTGGGTTAGGGTACAAACTGAGAAGTTCCTTCCGTACTTGTATTATCGGAGCGGCCTCTGGAATCTCATATTGTTCTACAATCCACGAATGTTTCAGATGCTGTTCAATCATAGGGTTGATTCCTCTTATCTTGAATGCGAGCATGCTTCCAGGATACATAGGCACCAGTCTCCGTTCTTGGATCCAACCGATCTACCAAATGTAGCCTAACTGGAACATTAAAAAGCTCCTCCATCTGCTTTTGAACCTGAGTAACTGATCGCCCCTCAATCTGAGCAATCATTGATATCTCTATCTCATCAGATCCGCTATTTGTCTCCAAAACCGTAACCTGGTATCCCCAAATCCGCTCAGCTGCCCTTAAAACAACAGATTCAATTGATGAGGGTAAAATCAAGCGGCCACCAAGTGTCATAACGTCATTGATCCGACCAAATACTTTCAAGCAACGGGAGTGGTCACCACAACTGCAAACCTCTGGTGACTGAAGATAAGCTAAATCTCCTGTACGAAACCGAATTAACGGCTTAGCCCCAGGTACTAGCATCGTCAGACATAATTCACCTACATCACCATCTAATCCAGAGATTGGAATAATTTCTGCAAGATAATTTGTCTCTGAAAAATGTAAGTTACCTTTTGAACAACCCGTCGCAATTGCATGAGCTTCTTGTGAGCCATATAGGCCATGAGTACAATGCGCATCCCATATATGGGATATATTTGAAAGCATTCCTGGTGTACATAATTCTCCAAGAACAAAAATCTGCTCCACTGAAGTTTTTTTAGGATCGACTCCAAGACTTATATAGAGACGAGCTAACGCCAGCGCTATTGCCGGAGAGCAAATTAATGAACGCACACCAAGATCAGTGATAAGGCTGGACGCTTTATCCAAACCAACTCGTGGACTTTCCGGCCACAATCGTACAAATGGAATCCCAAGATTCCGGCAAATTTCACCATAGGTATCCCCAAACGCATACAGTTCTGATGGGCCCATGATAGCAGTAAGAGCCTGCATCGTACCGAAAGTTGATTGGTATACCTCTTCGATAGCTCTTTGAACGTAGATTCCACTAGTTTCAACATCAATTGATGCCCGTGGGCATGGCGTTGGCTGCCCAGTGGTTCCTGTTGTTTCATAGTACATAGCTATCTCGTTGAATGGGACACAGCAGACAGCAGTACCTGCAGAACGAAGATCGTCTTTGGTAGTAAAAGGAATACCGTCAAGAATCTTGAATGAACTTGAAGAGCCTTGTTTATTATGTAGATGTTTGCGATAAAATGGCGATTTATCCGCAACATATTTCAGTATTTCTTGTACCCGTAATTCAGTTTTTTGATACAGACAATGAAGTTTTATTTGCCCATTCAAATATGCAGTAACATATTCAAGCCATTCCTGATGTAATTGCTTATTGGTCATGACAGACTCCTTTCTGCAATTTGTTCAGCACATTCGCGAATTGACTCGGTCAACATAATACTTTCAAGTGGAATTGAAATTTCAAATTTGGACTCTAATTCGATTTTAATCTTCATCGCAGTCAGTGAATTACCTCCTAAATCGAAGAAGTTGTCTTCAGGTAATACAACTGGTTCGGCAAGTTGGACTGAAATTACTCGTATAACTTCTCGTAAGATAGTCTGTTGATTTCTGATATTAGGTTCTTTCATGTCATCCCTCAGTATGTTACGCAAAGCTATTACATCCACCTTACCGTTTTTTGATAAAGGTAGTTTCGTCATGTGCTTAATAGTTTTTGGAATCATATAGGTAGGTAGATATCGTGTAATTACTTCACTGATAATGGTTTCATAGTTAGGAGTACCAATATAGGCCAATGCTATCTGTTTCGGGCGCCCATCTGGGCCAGGCAATGCCACTGCACACGCTCTGGATACCCCGTCACAGGATTGAGCTATGTTTTCGATTTCTCCAAGTTCTATCCTAAGCCCATTAATTTTAATCTGATTATCTATACGCCCAAGGATTTCAATTTCACCGTTAGGCAAATAGCGTCCCAAATCTCCTGTACGATAAATTCGATGTCTAGTTCTAGGATGATAAGCGAAAGCACGTTGAGTAAGTTCTGTCTGGCCTATATATCCACGAGCCAACGAAATGTCACTTTCTACCAGCATTTCACCTGGCACCCAGTCCGGACAATCTATCCAGTCGTCAGCAACAATGTGATATGCAGAATTTCGCATCGGCATACCATAAATAACTGAGCGAACTATGCTGCCTTCACATTCATTAATTTCATGTATAATTGACCAATTCGTGGTCTCTGTCGGCCCCCCACACGAAAACATCTGAGCAGAAGGGAAGAGCATTCTTGCTCGTGGTAATAATGACAGTGGGATCCAATCACCAGCCATTACTATTTTGGTTACTGACTCAATAATATATGTAGTACGAGCAACTTCAGCCACACTACATACGAGTTCCATAATAGCAGGAACACATGCCCAAAATGTCACCTTATGGCGACGATGTAATCGTAGCCAAGTGTCAGGATCTGGTCCAGCTGCTTGATCAGGCACCACGACTGAGCCGCCATGGACTAAAGGACCAAAAATATCAAATACTGACATATCGAAATGCAGAGCAGCAGTAGCGAGATGCCTGGTTGATGTATCCAGACCAAAACGTTCAACGACATCGCATACATGATTGACCACTGCGATCTCTGGAATTTCAACTCCCTTTGGATTACCAGTAGAACCTGAAGTAAAAATCACATATGGCGCATAGTTTTCACGAATGGGTTCAATAGCAGTTTCAGTATCTTGTTGAATCCAAATATTAAGGTTTGCAGTCGTACACTCTATCCTATGGATACCTTGGGATAATATAGTCTCTGGTGATGAGATTACAGTTTGTACCTCAGACTGTGTGAGCATTGCATCTATTCGCTCAAGCGGTAGATCAATATCTATAGGAACATAACCGACACCAGCCAGTAAACATCCATAAGCAGCAACATACTGCATCACTCCTTTAGGTAATACGATCCCGACAAATCGATCGCTAGGAGAGCAAACTTTCTTAATTAGAAAATTGACTTGTGCTGCTGCATTGCCTATCTCACCCCAAGAATATGTTCTATGGGCATCTATGACTGCTGGTTCATTTACACGATTTGAAAGACAATCTAAAAATAAGTCTCGCAAGTGAACTTCAGGCACTGATTTCTGTGTTGAGTTAACAATATTTCGTATAGCAATCTGCGATGCTGGCCGCAAGTCAAGCCATGTACGTTTCCAAATTTCTGAATCACATGCTAGCTGTTGCAGTAATTTACAAAATGCACCAAACATAGCTTCAATTACATCAGGGCGAATAACGCCTGTAAGATAGTCCCACTTGAAATATAACACCCTATCTGATTCTCTGACCTGAACATCCAGCGTCACTTGCGGAGTTTGCGACACTCCGAAGACTTCTCGGCCTAACCGAGCAACATCGTGTCGTCCAGGATGACCAAGAAGGCTTGTCAACACTACTGGCATCAATGGTGCACGCCCATTTCTCCGTATCCGAGACAGTTCTCGTAATACTTCAACACCAGTAAAAAGCCTATGATCAAGTGCATTCCAGATCGCGTTCTGTAGTTTCTGACCACGCTTCTCGAGTGTATCGTCAGTGATAGTTTCGTAAGGAACAAGTAATGTGTTAGTGAAATCTCCAACAACTAAATCAATATCATCACTAACTGGCATTCGATCTGAGACAGGGAAATTTAATGTAAACCGATTTTCTTCGCTCCAACAACGTAGAACTTCACACAAGACCAAAGCTACAACCCCTGAAGGTGAAATATTTCGTTCTTGAGCTTGGGCTTTTAATCTATCCCAAGATTCTTGTTCGAGTGTACCTTCATATCTTTCAAATCTTGAGGGGACAGCAGATTCTCCTATTTCAAGCTGCGGTAATTGAGGGGCTGACGGCAAGTCTACGATTTTTTGTAACCAATATTCTCGATCAGCACGATATTGTTCGCTTTGAATAACTTTGTGCCTATAAGCAATATAGTCGAAAAATGAAGTTTTAAGTTTTGGTAACTGAGGATTTTCCTCAATATATAAGTCGATCAAATCAGGAATCATAACCTGAAATATTGACCATGCATCAGCGATCAGCATGTCAATACTGAAGTGCACTCTACTTAAGTGCGAGCTAATCTTACTCACGACAAACTTAAATAAGGGCCATTGCGTTGTTCCAATTTCATCATCCGCCATACGGCGACGTATTAGATTAATTTTGTCATTTATTTCACTATCGGGAAGACCACTCAGATCTATATATTCGACTGCCTCACGTCCATTGACTACACCAATTTGCTGATAACCGTTTTCATTAATCGTCATTCGTAACATTGGGTGGCGGTCAACTAACAAACTCACAGCACGTACAAATCTTTCTTGTTTCAGGTCTTCTACTTCCCACTCAAAATATCCTTGGCAGCCAACACCACCGTAATCGAAGTCAGATCCACGCCCAATCCACAGAGCTTGCTGACTTTCATTAAGCGTAAAAGACTGTAGCTGTTTGTCGGCTGGCAGATGTTCAAACGTTGGTAACTTGCTGTTACGTGAATCGTTGCCCAAACGTATAAGATTCGACAACACAGGCTCTTCGAGAAAGGCGCTCATCTCTATATGAATTCCATGCTTACAAGCAAGTTCGCCCAACATTCTCATCGCTCGTAAGGAATCTCCACCAGTGCTAAAGAAATTAGATTCAAGGGTTGCCTCATTATATCCCGTCCAATTCAACCAACAGGAACGCAACACATTTTCAATTTCCGTGCTTGGAGAGAAAATAGTATCCGTCATATCTGGCTCAGCCGGAGATATCTTCAGAGCGCGATAGTCCACCTTACCGTTTCGTCCCATTGGTAGCACATCAACAACTATTCGATTCGGTTGAGCTGCGGGTTTTAACCTCTTACTAAGATGTTTACGTACGGTATCTATGACATCCATGCTTTCCGTAGTGTATAAGACAGGTTCAATAAATAGCACTAGAGTTATTCCAGTATCGTTGGTGAAGCAAATTGCGGCAGCTTTTGCTACTCCAACGACTTCAAGAGCAGAAATTTCTATTTCTATTAGATCTATCCTATGTCCGCGAATTTTTACGATCGAATCCAATCGCCCAAAAATTTCGACGGTGCCATCCAAACTCATCCGTGCTCGATCTCCAGTGAGATATTGCAATGCTGAAGTATCATCGAATATATTCGGATGGAAAGATTTCCTAGTATCCTCAATATTGATATAGCCTACAGAGAGAGTTTCTCCGGTAATAACTAATTCTCCAACACAATTCGCTGGGAGTTCTTGACCTGTATTATCAACTACATACATATTTGCTCCAGCGACTGCGTGTCCCACAGAAGGCAACAAAGTGTGACGCCGAGGAGATGACAAATTTCCAATCGAGACCACCGCAGCTTCTGCGGAACCATAAACATTGAATACTTGGTAGCTGAGATTAATAGGAGGCCATTGTTTACATCTCTCACCAGCAATCAACATAGTGTGCAGGTTCGTTTGCCATTCACCAGCCCAAAACGCTTCAGCAATAGATGTCATTACTAGTGTATGTGTAACATTGTTCTTTACAAACCAAAGAGCTAGTAACCTTATATCCTGTAAGATTTCAGATGAAGGAATACATACTGTTCCACCTGCATATAACACTGGCAGAGGATCAACCTCAACCATTCCATACCCCGGTGATGTCAACCATGTTCCTCGTGAATTTTCCCCCAGCTCGGCACATTTAATAACTGCATCAAGTGTGGCAGCCATCCCACGATAGGATAAACAAACAGCTTTGGGTCGACCTGTCGTTCCAGAGGTACCAGAAATGAAGCACTCCTCATTGGTCGTTTCAATCCAATGACCACATTCCCAGTCAATCTGTGTTAGCTGCGTATCTTCTTTACCTATTTCACCTATTTCCAATATAGGACAGCTTGTGAGATTGCGTGCCCTTTCTACCATACTGCCAGTAGTCAGCACTGAGTCGGGAAGACATTCCTGAAGAAAGTTACATATCAAATCATTAGGGTTAGCAGGATCTATTAATACACAAGTTCCACCCATTCTCTGGGCAGCAATAATTGAAGCCAAATGTTGCCAACCCCGTTCTAGAAAAAGAGCAATCCTCGGCTGTAAACATTGGAGGGATGTCTGCTTACGCACCTGCTGTATTATCATGCTGGAAGAATTCCAAAGCTCGGCGTAAGTCAAAGTCTTACCATTATTATCATCCACGATTGCTAAGGCTAATGGCCTCATCTGCACGTGATTAAATATATTTTCTATCAATGAATTACGCAGAATTAATTCATACAGAGGGCGTGTAGGTAGAGTCTCAGGCATAGGAATTGCTATAGGATGAAATACCCGTGTACATGCGAAGAGTGTAACTTTTCGTAAGTGTTCACGAGCAGCTTGGTCAATCCGATCTTTCCTCACAGACAGGACACACTTATCTCTCTTTGCCACAAGCCATACTAATGATTCCAAAGGTGGAGAATTTTGGCCATCAGCCACCTCTATATCAGCAGCATGGGGTAGAACATTTGGTTGTGTCAGCTCTGTTATTTTACGCAGCTCTGCAATATAGGTACGAACATCATCAACACCACATAGCTCATTCGTATCAATCTCAAGATAATTTACTGAAATATCAGAGTATATTCCTATAGTTATTTTTCCTTCAGTGCTGAGTAAAGACCCCAACATTGCAGCAATAACAATAAGGCTATCGACAGATGCAACAAATCCATCAGGTAAAAGAATTTCCTCTTCTACCCGTTCAACCAATGTTGGTTGATCAGTGGAACAACATTCAAAAGCATCCCATATTGTCCGAGCAGTACGGGGAAACTTCCCAAATTTCTTGTTATCTAACCGATTATTATTTAGTTCAGGTGCTGTTAATATCATGTCATTCTTCATGTCATCCAACCTTATCCATTGTAAATTATTTGGTTATTAGGATCGTAGAATGCTCCGATTCGGTTAGCCCAAATTGAGGCAGCTTTTTGAATATCTTCTTGTTCCTTGCCTGTAACATTTGAGAGATCAATCTGAATAGAACGTTTGGAACCATTAACTTTCATATCCCAGGTAGCCACAGCCCGTGCTCCCATTAAAACAACTGGGAGACCATTTCCCGCTGCATCGTATCCACCAACTTGATCAAGCCCGAGACAAATACGTTGTCTTGAACCAGGGGCATACCCCATTACCAACGGATCCCAAGCAGGCAAAAAACGCACATCAGTATTTAGTTTCTGAGCTGTTTTGGAAATACAATGCTCAAACAGCTTTTGCCTAGTTATACTTATCCACATTCCTCCCCCTATCTCGCACGCCCTAGAGTTTTCCATAAGCCAACGAGACTTTTCCTTGGAAACTGGTAGCCACCAAGCTAAGTCATCGATTGTGACTGGCCCATAATGTTCAACGTAACGAACAGCAATGCCCTGCAATAGCCATTCATTAGTTAATAATGTGTCATTGCTTTGGAGCAGTTCACTAGGAGCAGCAGCATATAGCCACCTGTTAGACCAAATATTTGGAGGAGGGATCCGAATTAAAACGCCGTCGTAAGTAGCAACAGAGACGCACGCACGAGCCTGAGAACCAGTTAATCCAAGAGCGTTCCCAATATCTTGCAAGCGGACAGGAGCACTTGTAGTGAATTCCGTAAGATCAGGTAATATTTGCCTATAATCTGCCAAAGTAAGGCCGACATCACGCAACCGCCACTCATGATTGGCCAAAGACAAACGTGTAGCACTAAATACCGTTGCGGCCAAAGATTGTGGGAGTAAAAACTTTGAGCGTCGCATTCCTGGTATCCGAACTAACCCAGGATCAGCTTCCATAGAAATAGCTTTTGTTCGCGCAATATTATTATTGCGCGTCAAAAAAACTAGCCAACTGGTTGGACGAGTTGAATATACACCAACATAAGCCTCAGCGACTTCCTTTACAGTTGCTCCTTTAAAGCGCTCAAAATGTTCCGATATAATCCATTCAGATAAAAAATTGTTAGGTAGCCCATCCCAGTTAATCTTGCTATGCTTCATTTTTCTGTGTCCCTCACTCATTAGGAGGATGTTAGTCACTTAAAATCACATTAGAATAAGAAGGCACAAATACCCATAACTCATACAAGTGACATGGCAGAATCCGCATACGTCATTCCCATACTGCCCGTATGTGAACATTATCTAGTACATATCGAGCTTTGATGGGACGTAAAATTCACCATTTTCATTCATACGATGACGCTCTCCAGGCTCTAAAACCTGTAATGCTTTTTGTCCCGTTAGCTGTTCGTATTCACGTATGAGTTGAGTCATCGATACCATTCGGTCGAGCATCCGACGCAGCATCTCCATTCCTTCTTGATCTCTAAGCACTTCACCTTTTTTGTCGCCCATCAAGATAGCTGGAAAACCATACCCAACTACAATCATTCGATTCAAGAGCGCACATTGGAGCATTTGATTGTAAACTTCGACATGTCCCATCCTCCGCCCTGTAACCATTACCCCAGCCACCTTATTAGTTAGTGTTCGATTATGTCGCAAAAAACCAGTTCCAATACGCTCTAAAAAAGCAGACATTAAAGGGGTTGCACCAAACCCATGCACTGCACATGCAAAAATAACACCATCACTAGCTTCCATTAGGTGAATTGCATGTGCTGCATCATCATTTTGTACGCATGGCTCATTACGAAAATTACAGTCTCCGCACGCTCCACATGGTTCAATTTTAAATTTGGCTAAAGAGAAAACATCTAGAATAATGTCTTGCTTTTCCAGATAATGTTTTGCCCATTCTAGAGCCTGCGTATTGTTTCCATCTATTCGCTCTGATCCATTAATAGCGACATACCTGATTTTATTCGTCATATTCTTTTCCATAGTATCCATTAACCCAATTCATAACCGACATAACATTTTCTAGATATTAATCAATTAGTTATCCAGTTATTTAATATTCCATGTAATTGATTAAAGGATACATTGTGCATAATGTCTCGGCCTCTGAACGAAACTCTTTATGTATAGCGGGGTCTAGCACAAATTTATGCTCATCAAGCGGCTTCACTGCATTCAATATCCGACAAAACAAATCAACAAGTTGAACGCATCCTAGCTGGTCTATATGGCGTTGTGCCAAGGATCCCGTACCAATACGTAACCCACTTGTGACAAATGAAGGACGAGTCTCTCCAGGTACTCGATTCTTGTTAACTATAATTCCACATTGTTCTAACGCCGATTCAGCAATGGAACCAGTGATAGAACCATACAGACGAATTAGAATTGTGTGGTTCTCAGTCCGTCCCCCTATAACTTCATAGCCATGCTTCTGAAATTCGCTTGCTATTGTGTCAGCTATAATTCGGATTCGTTCCATATAAGCGTCAAACTCTGACGACATTGCATAGCCAAAAGCTGCTGCTTTCGCAGCAATCATATTGACAGCTGGGGCTCCCTGCATTCGAGGGAATACTGCTTGTTCCAAAGTACGTGCAAAGGTTGTTTTCAAGCCTAAAACCTTTTCGTTGGCATCACGTCCAGACATAATCAAACCACCGCGTGGTCCTGCAAGTTGTTTATGAGTACAAGTAGTAGTTATGTGTGCGGAATTGATTGGGCTAGGGTGTCGTCCAGTTGCAACAAGTCCCGCAATATGCGAAATGTCAGCAAGCAAAATTGCTCCTGTTTCATCGGCAATTTTTCTGAACTGCTCAAAATCTACAATTCTTGAATAAGCGGTAGCACCACAGATAATTATACGAGGATGATGGATATGAGCTAACCTTCTCACTTCGTCATAATCTATAAGCCCTTCTGGTGTGGTACCATATCCAATTGCTCGGTAATATGTACCCGAAAATGTAACGGGGCTACCGTGGGTAAGATGCCCTCCATGATCAAGGCTCATTCCTAGCAAAGTATCTCCAGGCTCAAGTAAAGCTGAAAGCACCTGATAATTTGCACTTGATGCTGAATGCGACTGCACACCGGCATATTGAGCACCAAATAACTCCTGCGCTCTTCTGATGGCTAAGGATTCGACTAAATCAACATTCTCACATCCTGCATGATACCGCCGACCAGGAATTCCCTCTGCCGTAACATTGACCAATGCAGAAGCTGACGCTGCCAAAATTCGAGGAGTAACCGCACAGCAAGACGCGACCAGTGACAATGTTCGGTGTTGACGCCTTACTTCGTCATCTAAGATCTTCGCAAGTTCTTTATCTTGTATTTCTAAATCCGCCAAACCTCTTTGTAGTAGACTAGCTTGGTTTTGGAGTAATTCATTATTGACCATCATTCTGTATACCTTCTTTTTCTATTGCGTGTTGCAAATGAAATTACTGTGTCTGAAACTTCTCTAGAATGAGTACGCATAAAATAGTGCCCACCGCCGATTAAATTTTTTGAATCAACAACATCAATAAAATTTTTCCATTTTTCTACTGTGTCACTGAACTTAGGTGTAGTAGGATCTGCATCACCTAATAGTACCAGTGCGGGTATCCCACGAGCTGGGTGCTGTGCTAAAGTTTTATATGCCTCCGCAGCGATTAAGTGATCTCTTCTGCCTCGAATTAACATCTCATCAATTTCCGTATCAATCAGCCCGTTAAACGCACCTAAGAATCTTAAATATTGGCTCCATGTATGGTCTGAAGTTTTTTCGGATTCGCTTATTGCCATATCAGGAGCATCCATTGGATTTGATGCCGCAACCACAAGAGATAGAGAGGTAACCATAGATGCTGTAGCTGAAGCTAGGCAGCCAGCCAGTGCTGCGCCAGCACAATGTCCATAAACAATGAATTGATTAGAATCAATTTTTTCAATCTCACTAACGAGTGTACTAACCAGTGTAGAGAAATCTGATGAGTCTCCGATTTCAAAATCACCAAAATCCACCCCAAATACACGCACATCCCTATTTTCACGAAATAGATCTTTATATGCTGTAGGATCTCCTCCTCCAAATGGAACTCCAATTACTACAATCGATCCATTGGAGGAATTCTCGTCGTATAGAGGAATAAGCCGCGCACTACGATTAATGGATTCAGAGAGGATATACTTAGCTAAATCTCCTGCAGTTGGATTTTCGAAAAGAGATACGATCTGTAAATTTCCCCCTAACCGTGATACCACACGAATAGCATCAAAAGAGTCACCACCAAGTCTGAAGAAATTATCATTTGTGGAAACAGACTCGATCTTAAGAACATCACAAAATACAGTAGCTATCCGCTCTATTTCGTCGGCAAGTTTTTTTTTACTTATTTCAATATTTTCAATCATTTTATTTCCTTCTTTCTATCCGAAAGTTCATAAGCTAGTTCATTGAGTAAGTCGTCTACTGCAGCCCTACTACAAAATGCTCCCTCTATTTCCAATCGAATCTCTGAAGCATTTATTCGTTTGATGTCTATGCCCACAGGAAATGTAGAACTTATAACTTGAGAGGAAGGGATTCCACGGGATGCGGCTCCATTGATAAACAACTCGGACACACGACAGCATGTAAGCACCTCACGCAAAACCGAGCTATATCGCGCACAAGCCTCTAAGCTGGTCTTCAGCTTGCTAGGAGTGCATTTTGTCCACCCAAAAGGAATTGCAAAGAGCCCTGTCATCATACCGATAGCCCCTGATTCGTGTGGTAAACGCCAACTACGCGATGAACATACCGTGTTCCCTTCCTGTACCACATCTGTTGTATTACGTAGCACCTCAAGAACTATTTCTATAAGTTGCTGTTCCTTATTAATGTTCTCAGTTTGAACTATGCGGTGTAGACTTATCCGCTCCACTCGCGTATTCCACGCTAATCTCCCTATTCCTGACAGCCGCACAGGTATCATTGGATGATCACATATCTCTTCTAGTAGTACTCGATGATCGTCTTTTGCTGCCATAAGTTGGCGCTCCACATAACTACAATAGAGCTGCCGACCTTGTTTCATATTGTGTAGCGCTAACTCTATCTTTCCTGCATATGCCATCTGTACTAGATCACTAACGATCATAAGGGTATGTTCATCCGCAAGCGCATGATGTATAGAAAGACAACAGTGCTGGTAATCCCCCCTCAATACGTTGTACATCGCGAATAGTACTGTTCCGGATCTAACTGCTAATTGTGTCAGCCGCAAAACTTCATGATCTGTTACCTCATGACTTTCAATTGCTTTAATATCAATATATTGCTCTATTTTTTCACCCCACCCAGCGACCACAAGTTCACGCAAAAATTCTTTATCCAAGAGTCTCCCCTTCAGTTTTATGATCGTGGATACTTCTTGTATAAATCCCGAATAAAATGTATGAGCAACCACAGCTTTCGCCTCAGCACTTAGATTTAGGGGAACATTTGTCAACGTTTGCATTACCCTCAACCATTCTGTGGTTTCTCTATCAGATAAAATAGGAAATATTTTTTTTGACATATTCACTTCACTCCTCAAAACCACTTATTAACCAGTGGAAAAGACATTCACAGTAAATTAATACTGTGTTTACCTTTATTATATTTGTTAGAAACGAGGCGTGCTTCATCTATCAATAGATAGATGAGTGTTCATACATTAGGGTAAACAAATGAATACCCCTCAACTTTTTTCTGAATACATATCAAGCAATTACAGTAATTTATATATACATATAAAAACCAGAGTTATTATTTTTTTAATAAATATTTATTTCATTGTATATTCTATAATGAGTTAACCATATTAATAATAAAATCAAAACAATATAAAAAATCTAAGCACTAAAAAATTAAGCATTAAAATTCAAAATTTAGTATAAAACAAAACTTATGCATCCATTCAAAACAATATTATTTCTCGCAACTGTCATATATAGTATCTAATCTCTCTTTATATTTTATACCATGACATTTTTCAACAATACATAAACATTATAACTACAACATTTTTAAATTTATAAATTCACATCAACTCGAACTCTGCGCTCACTTAACTTTTTAATTTTAATACTCATATATTAAATCATAATCACAATATAGAAAACACACTAAGACGTTATATCTAAAAAAATCAATAAGAAAAATCAAGGCTAAACACGACTATCTTAATAGACTTATTTCTATAAATTAAAAGCAATTTTAAAGAATAAAGTTATAAGGCAATTGGCTTACCCACACAAAAATAATCACTATTTATCATTAGCATGTTTATACCAAAAATTAATTTTGACAACAAAAGAAAAACAATTAACAAATTGAAAACCATTAATATTTTGCTTGTTTTTCTAAATTAGAATTAAACTTTTTCTTTCAATGTCTATAACTCAAATTAATTGAGACATCTGTTGCATTTTTTGTTTTTCATAATTAAATTAATTTACATTTAAATAATATTTACTATAACATTCTTAATAAATATAGTTATAGTATATTTCTCCTGCCACTGTGGTTATTACATTGTAGGTTTTCATATACCACAAATGATAAATTATTTTTAACTTTCACTCCATATAGAAATATTAACAATATTTTATATTTAATAATATTGTAAAAACAACAATAACGATATTAACTAAACATATTTTCAGAGGTTATATATGAATTCGAATTATTTTAGATTCTTACCAAACTTACCTATTCCTAACCAACTACCTTATAAAATAAAACTTAATAATGAAGTTATATTACACGTTAACAATAGCAGAGAAATCATTAAAAAAATTTTAACGGGAAAAGATGAACGGTTATTAGTAATTATTGGTCCCTGCTCTGTCCATGATGAAGAAGCGTGCCTAGATTATGCATAGCGATTAAAAAATATAATGCAACAATACCAAGACTCATTATTTATCGTAATGAGAACCTACTTAGAAAAACCTAGAACAACGTTAGGATGGAAGGGCTTTATTTCTGATCCCAATTTAGATGGTTCAGCTCACTATGCAGAAGGTTTATACCGCTCGCGAGAGCTTCTTTATAAAATCAATCAACTGGGAATAGCTACAGCTACAGAAATTCTCAATCCATATTTATACCCTTATTACTCTGATTTAATTAGTTGGGCAGCTATAGGTGCAAGAACAACAGAATCACAACCACACCGAGAGCTTGTATCTGGGTTACCCTATGCTGTTGGTTTTAAGAATAGCACCGATGGTAACATTCAAGTGGCTATAGATGCCATTAAAACGGCCAGACACTCGCACGTAACTTGTACCATTAACAATTTTGGTCAACTATCACTGGTATCTACACCAGGTAATCAGCATGTGCACATAATTCTTCGGGGTGGGAAGGCTCCCAATTATCATGAGCTTGACATTATACAGCTTAATGAAATACTAAAAAAACAATGTGTTATGATAGATTTGAGCCATGGTAACAGTCAGAAAAATCATAAACAGCAATTAATAGTAGCTGAATCTGTATGCCAACAAATAGAAAAAGGCTCTGTATCCATAAGAGGAGTGATGGTTGAGAGCTTTATTAAAGAGGGTAATCAACCGTTGAGCAAGCCTTTAGTTTATGGGCAATCTATCACTGACGCTTGTTTGAGCTGGCAAGATACTATAACGTTACTTAGTAAATTTCATGAGACGGTGCTCACCAAATACCAAGTTACAAAAAAGTGAAGGTAACTTTTCCCACACAAGACGCGGTAGGTTATAAATAGTATCTGCTCCCTTATGCTGTTACTTTCCCTTCGACAACATCTTTTGCATCACCATTTGCCCGAACAAGCCGGCAGACTGCCTGACCTGTCCCACGCCCTGGCTCATCATGCCCGCCATATCGCCCATCCGCACACCCGCCCAGGCCAGTGCCCCCAGCCAGACCATTGGCAGCACAATAAACAGCGTGCCCATCACCAGCCCCATAATCAAATCATCCGAGGTGTTCTGAAATCCCGCCAGATTCAACAGGCTGTGGGTGTCTGAGCCATACAAGGCGTCCAGTAAATAGCTATCTAACCAACGGGCAGTTTCCCACCAGAAAGTCAGGAAATTCAACGCAAACAGGGCGAACGTCAGTGTGAGTACCGTCTTAAATTCATAGGCGGCAAACAGCAGGATCAACGGGATCAGGATATACAACGCCATCAGGATCACCGCCTGTATCATCGGCAAAGCCTGACGCACCGCATCAAACGCCGGCATGCTGAGGAATCCCCCCAGCAGAGTCCCCGCAGAAGACCCCACTCGATTTGATTTGTCCCAGACCGTAAAATCGGCATTGCCGCCATACCCCGCATACACATAGCCGTCCTGAGACATTGTCAAGTTAACCGGACTGACTAAACGGCGGATCACCGCTTCTTGATATTCACGGGTTTCCTTGCCCAGCATTTTGAGGGCTGCCGACAGACGCAACCACAATCCCGGATCAGCCTCAGCCAATACTCTGGCCTTCAGTCCGGTTTTAGGGGTTGACCACCAGGCCTGACAGGTGGGATAACCACCCTGCCCGGTATTGGGCCGGCCAGTGTCCCGGCTTTTATTCCACGGAAATAGTCCCCTGGGCATTCGGGATTGCAGCGTCCGGTAATCGCCGGATAAGAAGGTGCGACTGCCCAGCCAGTCAATATCATGCAGGGTGGTCGGATCGGAGGTTTGCCCCTGATCCCGTTGTTTCCACTGATACAGTGCCAACGCATAGCAATCGTGGGTAAAATCCTGCAACTCCGCCGCCAGTGCCGGGTTGCTGATGCGGGTATGCTGCACCTCAAAGCGCACTTGCCGCAGATCCGGCCGGCAGGGAATGGAAGCGACCGCCGCTTGCGTTAATCCCTTTGACAACCGATGCACCACGGCCCACCAGAGGGGCACCGCCGCCGTCTGATTATTCAGGCTGGAGATCACCGGCGCATAACCACTTTTATCCGGCGCTTGCGGTGTCCAGGTGCCGCAACTTTTGGCACGGGACTGATCATACTGGAGGGTACTGAGGCTGACATTGACCAGCGGCACACAACACACCACCATGACGAAAAAGGCGCCATACAACGTATTTTCGAGACGGGCAAGCGACTGCAACCCGCCATGACCGTCCTCTTCACCGCATTCCCGCACTTTCAGCCAGACCGCGATGACCTTTATCACTAAAGGGGTTGTAAACAGTCCGGTGGCAATCAGTATTTGCCATAACCCGTTATTGACCACCCAACCCAGCAGGGTCAGAAAATATTCCAGATAGCTGTTGGTGGTCATTGCGTTACCTCAATCGCGCCTGACAGGGCATATTCACCCAGCAGGATAAACAACAGGCTGACCACTATCATCCGTATTAACGCGGCGCGGTGTGTCTTCTGATATGTTGTCCGTTGCCAGATTTTCCATCCGCCCCAACCTAACGTGACATAAAGGCATCCCCGCCAAACCAGCCAAACCGCTTTTGTCTTCATTATCCACTGATTCAGCGCGGACATTTTTTCGGGATACTCCATGCCTGCCCAACCCATCAGCAGTGTGACGACCATGACTGCGATGATGACCAGTAATACCCTGAACCCTGTTTTCACTTTCAGAATAGAATGCAATTTGACCGTTTCTGCCATGATCTACCTTACCTCCGTTCACTGTTAGGCATTTCCAGCTGATAAAAACGGGCATCGGTGCTGTCCGGCACCTGCTTTTGCGGATGGGCCTGAATACGGTGCGTGTCCCGCTCAATAATGGTCAGGATGGCGTTACGGGACAGTTCCCGTTTCAGCATCATTTCATTTTTCAGCGCATTGATTTCCCGATCCAGAGCCTCAATCCGCCGTTCCCCTTCGGCCAGCGCTTCCGGCTGGGCGGCCGCATTGGGTTCCGACATGCCGGTAATCAGTATGCGCCGCATCAGCAATGCGGTCTTGGCGGTCTCAGCCATCGCCAGCTCGCCCGCCAGACGCGCGGTCAACGCCGCACTGTCCGGGTCTCGCTGCAATGCCTGAATGACACCTTTGGTCACGGCCAGGCTGCCGGTTTTCAGTCTGGCCAGATTGGCGGCGGTCGGTTTTTCCATGCCATTGACCAGCTTCACCAGTTGTTCAATATTGGTTTTAGTGCCCTCTTCCAGCATCGGCGCAAAGCCGGTGCCGGCCACCGTCACGCCCGGCTGCTGCATTTCCCCACCGCTGGTGCATTCTGCGGCATTGGCACAGGTACGGATAGCCCGGTCGCCCAGCACTTTTACCACCGCCTCCGCCGCTTCTCTGGCATTCTGAAATTGGGTACAGGCACCGCCATCACACTGTTGATGGCTGACGGAAGCCTGGCTCAGTACCGGCAGGTGATTCATCATATTAAATCCCGCGCGGGCTAAATCACGGGTGGGCCGGATGGCATTTTGTCCCTTGCCCCCCTGCTTCTTCCCGCCAATCCACGGATGCCCGCTGGTGCCTGTGGCTTTGCTGCCGGCATTATTGACTCTTACCGCATCGGCATCCCCGCTGTTCACCTGTGTCTTATATTCCTGTAGGGCAGCCGATTGCGTCCATTTACTGTTTTGCGCAAAATCCATCATCCGTCGGGCCATGTTCTGGCAATTAAACTGGGCCTTGTCGTACGCCACATTGGCCTGCAACACACCGTTGGTCAGCATGTCATACAGCCCCGGGTTGGCACGCTGAATGATCATGGCGGGTAAGCTGGCAACAGCGCCGGTTGCCCCCTGGATCACTTCACTCATCAGGTTTTTAAACCCGGCTGTAATACCGTTTAACTGATTACCGACGGTAGTTTTTAAGTCAAAATTGCCGCACATCAAATCGGAACTCCAGCTCAGCTCCAGTCCACCCAGCGTGGTCAGGGAACGGCGGGTGGCCGGCTGTGAAATCACTGAGCCGCCCCCTAAGGTATAAAACAACGTATCGGAGACCGCACCGGAGACATCGGCACCATAACCCAGCACACTGTTATTTACCTGCGGTAATGAGAGGGATACAACCGGTGTATTACCCTGCACAGAAGCGGTTGCCAGCCCACTCAATACCAGCAATAACCCATTTATTTTCGTCATTATTCCTCCCTTATTTCAGATATCGGTACTGCCAAGAAAACGCTGCCCGCGACGCTGACAACAACTGTAGGGTTGCCACAGGGCATACGCCTGATTGCCATTGACCGCAGCCGCATGTTCGCCGTCAGGAAACACTGCGCAAGATTGACTTAACCGGGGTGATAATCGCTGCCATTGGTGGTTCTGGGTACCGGTATTTTCTGTCACTGGTTTGGGTGGCCAATAACCGTCAGCGCGTTGACCTTTTAATGTCTGATAAACATGGGGTTGCCCGGCGCGGGTGATAATATCCGCCACCCGCTGCGCCACCACGGCAGACGCTTTGTCATCATCGGTCTGATTGACAAAGCCTGAGCGCGGGTAAATAGTGCCCCACAGATTGGCGGCCATCTGGCTGCCCAGCTCCCGCTGGCCGGGAATAAGCGCTTCCGGGTAGAACGCTTCCGGCAAACCGGTGCGCCATGCCATCGTATCCAGCGTGCTGAGAAAATAAGGCACCAACGGGGTGGCCGCACTGCGGCAGGAATAGCCGGGAATTTGCCCGCCAATCAGACGGGTAGCGGGATGCCCGATGGCATCGGCATATTTAAAACGCAGGCTGGTCCGCCGCTGGCCTGAAATCTGGCTATTATGGTGGCCACCGCCCGCAGTCAGGTGGGATAACGCACCGGTGACAGCATTTTCCGGTCCGCCGGATAATCGGCTGACTTGCGCCATGTCTGCCCACGGATTGCCGCCGGGGGCGTGATAGGTGGACACCACCGCTTCGGGGAGGTAGTGAGTGACTTTAACCGACGTTTTTACCGTACAGCCATGCCAGGAACAAAACAGCCAGTAACAAATACCGCTGACCCGCCACTGGATACAGGATGGCGAGAGACTGCTGGCCACAATCTGGGCGGTGTTGAGGGAAGCCTGCGCAAAGGGAGCAAACGCCGCCATCAGCGTGATGACCACAGGAAAAGCAAGGCGTTGTGTCTTCATGGTTGACTTTGCTCCCTGAGGGCACTCGCCTTTGCCACATCTGCCGTACCATACACGACGTCCCGACCATTAAATACCACGGCCGGGTACTTACGCACGCCTGATTGCCAGGCTTTAACAACAGCACGATAAGACTGAATCAGTTGCTGTTCCTGCTGATGCCATTGGGGTGATTGCAGAATAGCTTGTGCCTGTATCAAAGCTTGCTGAGGGTCGGCAGACAAGTGAGTGAAGATTTGTCTCTGATGTTGTTCAGCCGCATCCAGCCAAACGACAGGTGTCTCCGGGGAAAAATTAACGGGAGGATGTTGGCTGTCGGTATAGATAACTATTTTCGCATTGACCGATAATGAGGCCAGCAATCCCCCCCAAAGCAATAAAGCCGACTTCCACATGGCACATTTCCCGTTTTATCAAACACCGGGATAGCCTGAAGAAATGCATTATTGATGTCAGTAATTAATTAGTTTTTGCAAAAGTAAAAAAAGTAAATGCACTTCAGACTAAGATCTTTCTTATTTGGGTTTTGGCTTGGAATTCTGATAACCATTTATCAAGACGCGTCCCCAATCACAAAAACAACCTTCCATAAAGTAAATTTAACAGATAATGCCGTAAAATACGCCATTAACCGTTATCAATGCCCAAATATGTATAAATTTTTCCAATAGAACACCGATGAGTAATTCATCAAAACATACATACGAGGATAAAAATAAAAGGCATAGTGAATATCCGTGCCTGGTAAGAGGGATTTAAACAAGTTGTGCCATTGTGAACCGGCCGAGTTTATTGAATATCGATAAGGAAAACGGTGTGAAAACATTTGAACAACACTTTCAACACGAGATCGAGTATCTCCGCGCATTACAAAAACTGGTGCGGGAGGAAAAACCACATCTGGCGGATATCCTCAGTGGACACGATCCGGATGTGGAAAGAGTCAATGAAGGCTTGGCCTTTTTGACTGCCCGTCTGCGCCAAAAAATTGACGATGGATTGCCTGAATACACCCAACCATTACTGCAACGCTTACACTCGCAGACAATAAAAGGTCTACCGGCAACCAGTGTGATGCAACTGGATAGCGTTCAGGGGACAGATAATGCTTACTCCGTACCGGCAGGCAGTAAAATCACCACAGAAAATGACACACCATTCATGAGCTGTCGCCCCTGTGATATCGAGCCACTGACACTGATTCGGCGGGAACTCCATCATCAGGCACAGGAGACCCAGATTACCCTGACATTCCGGTATACGGGCAAAGATGCCCGTTGGGCAATCAAACCCATCAGCCTGTTTCTCAGTGCTGATGAAACCGTCGCAGATACCCTGATGCTGGCACTGACACAAGAGGCTTATAACATTCAGTTATACCGAGAAAATTCCCCTTACCCAATGGAAGGTTTGCGTTTGGAACCCTTGCAGGGCACTTCCGGGCTTATTTTGTCCCGGCCACAGCGGGCGGGAAACTGGGCGCCACAAATGCTAATAGAGTCACTTTATTTGCCCCATGTTCATCACTTCATCACATTGGTTTTGCCGACGACGATGCGAAGCCACTTATTCATGACAGAAACCCGTGAATTTACTATTGTAATCAAACTCAGGTATGAATTGGCCGTGTCTGAAGCACAGATAGCGACAGCGTTTCACCTGCATTGTGTGCCCGTGGTCAATCGACAAATAACACAATTAACCGTGCCGTTTAATTTAGGGACTGAGCGTTATCGCTTACCCTTATCACCCTCGCAGGGTGTACTGGATGTGCACAGCATTGCACTGGAACAAGAACCGGATGAAGAGTACGACCGGGGCGAGTCTTTCCGTTTCTATCCAGATCGCTTGTTAACCGGTATGGATCGCTATTTGGATGACGAACAGGCCAGGTTCTATTCACTGGAAATGGGGGAAGATGCGTTAGGCCGCTTGCAATACGATCTGGTCTTCCGGGACAGTCGGGGACAATTCATGACACAGCCTCCGGCGCGAAAATTTATCTGTCAGGTAGCGACATTCGGGCTTCAGCCGGAGCCATTAATGGCTGATGAAATGTGTGATGCGGATGAAACATTCCCTGATAATATGCAAGTCAAAAACCTGACACCCCCTTCTTCGCCCTATCCGCCGCTCACCGACAGTCACCGCTACTGGACGTTATTGTCACATTATTCGGCCAACCCATTTTTGCTGCATTCTGCTGACATGCTCAAAGAGCTATTGCGCGGCTATGACTTTTATACAGAAACAAACCGAAGCCGGAGCCGGGCACTGCGCCGCAGGATTGATGGCATTGTTTCCGTGCATTCGAAAACGAGCGACTGGCTGATTAAGGGCGTCCCCCACCGCTGCCTGTTTATTGAACTGATGCTGGATGACAGCGCCTACACTCATGAAGGGGAGGCTTTCATGTTTGCCCATGGTGTGTCTCAATTTCTGCCATTTTGCCTGACGCAGGATATGCACATGTTAGTGACCTGCCGTACCACGGCGGGAAAATTCTATAAGCTAATGCCCCGTCCCGTACTGGGGTATCGTCCGTTAATGTAACAATAAGGAAATACGGTTATGGATGGTTTGGTTTTTACCTGCCAAATCGGTCGACTCCCGCCAACGACCTTTCAGGTGGTTAACTTCACTCTGCGGGAGCATTTATCTCAGCTTTTTCACCTGACTCTGACGGTGGTCAGCGCCGTCAATAATATCCCTCTGGGTGAGCAGCTTAACCAGGAAGCCTCACTGACCGTCAAGCGTAATGGCGTGGTGGAACGGACGGTCAATGGTATCGTTGCCGGCGCAGTACAGGGGAATACTGACGGAAAGCAGACGGTTTACACCTTTACCCTGCGTCCTGACATGTGGCGGATGACGCTCAATCAGGACAGCCGTATTTATCAGCATCTTTCCGTACCGGATATTTTGAAAAAATTGCTGGGAGAGCACCGGGTAAAAGCTGACAGCAAGTTCTATGATAGCGCCGGTTATCATGCGCCCCGCGACTACATTACCCAGAAACGGGAATCAGCCTACGATTTCTGGTGCCGGTTAGCGGCGGAAGAAGGCATTATTTTCTGGTTTGAGGAAAACCAGATGTTTTACAGCAACTCTCACCTCGGTATGACGGCCGCCTTACCCTTGGTCTACAATGGTCAACCCAACACGGATGATACTGACTCAACCGTCTGGCAGTGGCAGTATGGCGAATATTTATGCCCTGATGAGTTTATCCATAAAGATTACAACTACCTGCGTCCTTCCCAACCGATGCAAACCAAAGCCAACGTAGAACCCAGCTGCGGGCATTCCGTTTTTGAAAGTTACGGGCGTTTCCAGTGGAGTAAAGAAGGACAACCCTTCGGTCAAATTCGTCTTAACCAGTTGAACAGCGAAAGTAAACTGGGCTCCGCACAGTCTAACTGCATCAAATTACGGCCGGGTAAAATCTTTACCCTCAGTGCACATCCGTCTGACGCGATGAATGACCGCTGGCAGGTGGTCAGCATCACGCATCATGGCGCTCAGCCGCAAGCAGCAGGAATAGGCGGTGAAGGCACCACATTAACCAGCGATATGACTTTTATCCCCGGCTTTGATGACTGGCGGCCACCGTATCACTATAAGCCACTGGCAGACGGTGATGAGCTGGCCACAGTTGTCGGGCCGGAAGGCGAAGAGATATTCACCAATGAACTCGGTGCCATTAAAGTGCATTTTCACTGGAACCGCTATGATAAACTTGGTGACAGTTCGTCCTGTTGGGTGCGTGTTGCCCAGGGCTGGAATGGCAATAACTTTGGCTTTATGGCAATCCCCCGTATCGGTCAGGAAGTGATTATTTCTTACCTGAACGGTGATATAGACCGTCCAATAGTGACCGGTTGCAATTACAATGGCCGCAATAGCCCGCCGCTGGATTTACCGGGCCAAAAAACTCGTACCACGTTTAAAACTAAAACGCATAAAGGTGAAGGTTTTAACGAGCTACGCTTTGAGGATGCCAAAGGTAGCGAAGAAGTCTATATCCATGCGCAGAAAGACATGAACACCAAGGTGCTGAACAATCGTACCACTCATGTGGATGTTGACCATGAAGAGCGTATTGGCAACGACCAGAAGATAACAATAGTACGTGACCAGTTTGAAGAGATTCAGCGCAATCGCCAAACAGTTATCAAACAGGATGATGACGAATCAGTTTCCGGTCACCAGACCTTGCGGGTTGAGAAAAATCAGTCCAGCACCATTACCGGGCAGCAAAGCACCAACATCGGTAAAAGCCAGTTACTGGAAATTAACGATAATCAGGAAGTGCGTGTTGGTAAACACATTGTGCTGCAATCCCAAAGCGGCCAGATCACCATTGGCAATTCAGGCGGTCAAATCATCATCGATCCAACAGGAGCAATTACGATTTCGGGTACGTCCATATCCATGACCGAACACGCAGCAGGAAAAGCTGGCAGTCAGCCACTGTTTGATTATTCGGGGCGTTATATTCTGACCAACAGCAAGAACGAAAATAAACCACTGACCAATACTCTGTACCAGATAAAAACACCCTCTGGCATCGTATCTGGGCGTACTGATGCCGCAGGGCGTACCGCCATCGTGCAAACTCAACAAGCGGATACACTGGAATTCAGTATCCCAGAAGAGCAGAAAAAGAAAAAAAACCAAACGCTGTACCACGTTGGTAATAATCAACCCGTGGATTATGTGATGGAATTTAAGGAGGAATAAAAATGACTCAGCAATTACAACCCGGTGGAATGTGTCCAGCCATTACATCAGTGAGATGTAGAATGGAGCGAGTCGCATTTCCCAAAGATGAGGATCAATGTTATTTAGCCAAGAAAGCAGCTTTCGCCATTTGGGCACCAAAGGCAGGAATAAATAAAAATGGAGCCGCATTCTCGCTAAAACAGGCTGTGATGAGTGGTCTCATCAGAGTTGAGGAAAAAATTCACGATTGGTTATGGCAATACAAGGCTGAAGTCGTTTTCTTTATGAGAGGATATGATGTGCCATTACCAATGCTGGCCAATAGTGAGGCAAGAAGAACTAAATACGCAGGTAATCTCCCCCATTCAGAAAGCCCATTCTCACATTTGACTAACGTGGAAAAGAATAAATTCGGTGTTACGAGTATCCGACGACCGGATATTATTTTGGTCAAAAACAAGCAACTCCGCTGGCCTGGACGTGAAGGTCAATATTTTGATGGTTCTGTTCACCCTGATAACCTAAAGATGCTCATTGAAGTGAAGTTTCCTGGTGATACTTTGAAGAAAGGGCAGGAAATAGATTATGAAATAATCGCCACTCAAGCTCGTTTTGGGGTTTTTGTTGTTGAGGATAACCGTGATTCAAAGGAGTGGGAAACACTTTCGGCAGAAGCTAAAGCCGCCGAGCGGGAAAACATTAAGCAACATCTGTCTCAATTCAGCCGTTCTATTATCCCCCCTGCAATAGAAGGATTGGCCTCTTCTTTACCAGTGCCAATACCAGGCTATACAGGTATTGAGCAGTTGTTACTAAAAAATATCCCCCTAGTCAGCGAGAGGCAATGGCAATACGAACCTATATTTAGCCTGTGGTTAGCCGTGCGTCATACGGCCATTCCAGCGATGATAGCGCTTTCTTCCGAGAAGGAACCATCATTTTTAGAGCGCGTAGAGCAATATTACGATCAGAGTGCCAGATTTGTATCAGAAAGTGTGACTTATGCCAAAAATGCCATTGTCCGAAGTTGGGAATGGACATGGGATTTAACTGCCAGTGGTTTTAATTACCTGAGTGATAAAACCCGTGCAGCATTAGCTGCCTGTGGTGCCTGGTTTCGTGAATCAGGTCAGTGGATAGCGGATGAAATTATCGATCCGGTGACAAAAAAGCTGAGTTATGCCATTCATTGGGTAAGTGAAAAAACAGGAGAAATCGTTCGTCTCACCGAAGCTAAAATCAAGGAAGCCGTGGAAACGGTATACAAATATACCGATTTGACGATAGACGCCTTGAAACAGGTCGATTGGTATCAGATAGCCGCTGACCTGGGTAATGGAACAATTCAGTTAATGGTAAAAATAGGAGAAGAAATCATTACCATTATTGAAAAAATTATCGTTGTCGCAGCGATAGTTTTGTTGGCGGGTTTAATTATCTGGGTGGGTGGCATTGTTGGTGGTGCCGCATCCGCGGTATGGGCAACCCTAGCAGCGGCAGTGACGGGGATTACCGCCTTAACAGCGGCAACCGTATCATAAGGAAAATGATTATTATGAATAAAGAAGCCTATTTTGAGCATATCAAGGCACAATTAACGGGATTTACCCTGCAAAGTGAACGAGATATTACCGTCACCCGTTTAGGGTTGGCTATCACGTTGTTTTTTAAACAAGGTTATACCCGTGAAAAGAAAGAACGTATTTTAGCCTGTTATCGCCGTTTTCGGGAAATGTACGGGGGGAGGTTAAAATTTCATACGCATGAATTTGATGGATTGAAAAAATATTCAGATCAAAATATTACAAAAGTTGAGCAATTAATTCTGAATGCCGATGGTAATCTGACATGCGGTTGGGATATCAGTGATGCAAAAAATGTGAGTGAAGCCCCTCAATATTGGATGCACTATATTGATTCATATGAAATAGCAGGTAACAAAGGTAGCTCTTACCTGTGTCTAGTATTACCGTGGGATACTCTAACTACAGAACAAGGACAAGCTGAATTTATAGAATGGTTGACATTTTTATGTAACCAATTGAATCCAGATCATGGTGATTGTGGTTATACAATAGTACTACCGCGGGATTATCATCTGTATATGCCGCAAGAATACCAGCTTGCTATTCGTTATCCTACTATGCAGGTTAACTCTACCGTACACATGTGTGCAAGACACTATTTTAATAGTATACGTAGTATTAACTGGATTACTTTGTTATCAAAACGCTTCATTAAACGATTGGGTAATGAGCAATGGGTTAGAAAAAAATTGTCTATCCACCCAGATATCGTTATTACCAATTATGATGATGGGTTGATAATTCAAGCGGGAGAATATCCTGATTTAACTCCATTACCTGCTAATGTCCCAGAAAGCTATTTTGCTCTTAATGAACTAATCAGACCTATTCGTTATGCTTTAGAGGAAGGTGATTCTTTACATTCTTACGGCTCAGGCCATTTCACGGGTACAACCAGCGCCCTCTGGTATGCCCGTTATGACCGTGGCCCCCTACAGGTTGACCTGTTAATAGCTGGCGAACCCGCCAGAGTCGATGGTTACTGGACAACCAAAGGCCGTGAAGGACTGGAAAACATCATTCTGCAAGGTGATATCGCCCCGGATGTAGAGGGTAATGCCCCCGGCACCACTGTATGGCGTTTGGTGCGTCAGATTGAACATGACGACATTAAAGATCTGAAAGAACTTGAGGCACAGCAAAATGCGGGCAACCATTGATGGAAAAAAAATTATCCTGAAAGGCGATACTACAAACACAAGTGGCACCGTACTAACAGGTTCAGGCCTAACCAAACAGGGGGAGCCCGTTGCTTGTGTTGGTGACAGCGTGTTTTGCCCGGCTTGTAAAAGCACGGGAGCTATTGCTGAAGGTTCTCCACTGACGGTGATACAGGGTAAAGCGGTTGCACTGGAGGGGCACAAAGTGAATTGTAGTTGCCCATCTGGATGTACACTTGTTGCTACGGGTTAATAAAACAAGAAATCAGACATTATCCTGACCGATTGAAATTCTCTTAAGTGGCTGTTTTAACAGCCACTGACTTTATTTAGCCGGTAAATTGGGCAACATTGCTACCTGCCACACGCAAATCCGGTCATCGGCCAGCCATTTCGCATCCACCGGTCTGTTTCTGCCCAAAACGCCCATTTCGCCTGATGCTCTGCTGAACCTGAGCTGGCCGCCAGATAATCCGTTGATGTCACGTAAAATTCCCGCGCCCAACCATCATAAAGATAAAAGTTCCCCCATTCCTCATAGAGCCGTTCCAGGGCATATTTGGTGGCAATCCGGCTGCCGAGTGATTGGCAAAGCTGTTTCGCATGAGAATAAAAGTCTTTTGTCAGGCCGGAGCGCTCAAACCAGGTGTGAACCGTCAAGGTCAGTGCGACCTGTTGCCCGGTCTCATCAGTGCCGGTGAGCCTGACTCCGTCAGGATTTTGTTGCACCGTCACCCCATCCCCCGATACCGTCACCGAGGGTGAATCACTCTGCCAGCTTACTCTGCCTGTATTGCCGGCCGTGATAAGGCGAAATTTTGCGCCACGCCAGAGTACGGAAGGTCCCCGGAGACCAAACGATTTCTGGTTGGCATTGCCACCCTGGCGGTCAACGGCAACGGTATCAACCAGGCGTAACGGCAGGATAAATTCCACAGAAGAAGCGACTTGCTGCGCACCCACTTCAGCAGTGACCGAAGCCTGTCCAGCATGACGACTGACAAAGGTTGCCGTTGCATTTCCCTGACGGTCTGTCCTGTCTTCTGCAAAAATCATCTCGCCAAGGTTGCCAGACCAATCAACCGCTTTATCCGCAAGCCCCTGCCCATGAATATCGGTAACGGTGACAGTAAAAGTCACCCGATCTTCGCCATCCGCCGCAGCACGGGTTTTATTGACCCGAATGGTGGATAACAGCACTTCATCAAAGGTGACAATAGGGGCAGCCACTTTATGATCACCGACCTGGATCTGAACCTGGTGCTCCCCTGCAAACGTACTACTCAGCTGAACCTGCGCTTGTCCCTGAGGGTCGGTTTGTGTCCGTTCTGAGGACAGCACACCGTGATCTGTTTGCCAACTCACTGGCTGATTTTCCACGGGTGATCCCAGTGAATCTAACACCCTAGCCGTCAACACAATCGTATCCTGCCCATCACCTTTCGCCCTGACTTTATCCACCGTGATCGCGGGTCTTAGCCGGCGTTCAAACGTCACCGGAGCAGCATCAAGGGTTTTTCCCGCCACCTCGGCTTTCACCGTTGCCCTCCCTGCGATGCGGCTGATTAACCGGGCTGTCGCTTCTCCCTGACTGTTTGTCTGTTCCTGCCTGTCCAGAAGTTGCCCGTTATCCGCAGACCACTGCACTTTACTGTGGGCAACGGGGTGATCTGCTGCATCGCGCACGTTCACCGTATAAAGAATGCTGTCCTGACCATCGGCCATCGCGGTTTGTTTGTCTGCCTGAAGGGTGTGCGTTAACGAAGCGATAAAAGTAATCGGTGAAGACATCACCGTTTCACTGCCAACCGCCACTGCTACTTCTGCATTTCCTGATACTTTGCTGGTTAAATAGGCGGTGGCCTGCCCTTTCCCATCAGTCATTAATGAAAATGAGGAGAACTGGCCGAGAAGAGTCTGCCAGCCAACAGCCTGATTGGGCACAGGTTGACCATCGGCGTTTTTAACCGTGACCGTCAAAGTCGCTCTCGATTTCCCATCCGCCTGAACGCTGTGCTTATCAATGGTGATTTCGGGTATCAGCACCGCATCAAACTGGCCTGAAGGTGCAACAACAGATTCTTCATCCACAGTAACACGTACCGCATGCAGCCCCTGCTGACGACTGCGCAGCACGACCGATGCCTGCCCCTGCGCATCGGTGTCCTGCCGGGTTTGGGATAATGTACCTTTATCACTTGACCAGATAACAGCCTGATAAGGGACAGGAGTGCCTTCCTGATCGGTGACAAGGACGGTATAGATCACACTGTCATGACCATCGGCTTTGGCCTGCGTTTTATTCGCTGTCACCTGCCATCGCTTTTCGGTCGGCAGACTCACCACCAGGATTTCTGCCCGGTTAGAGCGGTTACCCCGATTATCAACGGCAACCCCCGAAAGCCGGACGGGGTTTTTCGGGGTTTTCGGCAACCGTAATGTCACTTTACCTGGTTGCTGATCAAGTATTTTCCCGCCTGCCTGCTGTAATTCAGCCGTATCCAGCGCTAAACGTGCCAACGGATATTGGGTGTGGATAACGGGAAAAAAGGTCACTTCCTTGCCTTCATAGCCTTTAACCGAGGTCGGAAAGGCCAGCGTCAGCAGCGTTTGCTTCTGATAATCCAGTACCATATCACTGCGCCGGTTCACAAAATCCCACTGACTGGATCTCAGGCTGCGCAGGGGGGCGACGGCGTTCGGGTCAAGCTGATGGCTGAACGGAACACCCAACCGATAATTGAGGTTCAGGGTAAAACGGTTCTCACTGGTCCCTTGTTTACCCTGCTGAAAATCGGCACCCAATGTGACTAAGGGGACTGGCGTGTAAGTCAGCCCGGCGGTGACGCTGTACGGATTTTTCTGGCGTTCTGCTTCACCGAATAAGGCAACCTGCTGCCCATCATAGTGTTCATACTTCAACTGTCCGCCCCAGTGAGGAAAAGCCGGCAAATACGCTTCGGCCTGAATATCCCAGCCATTGGCGGGTCTTGCATCAAAATCGGTGAGCCGTGAGGGCTTCCAATGGGATAAACGCTGGTAAAGGTTGGCAGACAATTTGACGTTATCATGCCAGGCTTCTAACCCAAGACTGTAACGGTGGTGCTGCTCCGGCCACAACGCATCCCAGAAGATATTGGCACCCCAGAGCCAGTTATCATTCAAATAGCGGTATCCCATGCCAAGATGGGTAGTCGTCTGACCGTGTCCGGTTTTAACACCTAACTGGCTGAATGCTATGTAGGCTGAGGTGGTATGCCACGGTAGCAACCAATCCAGTGTGGCTTCTTTTAACGAAAAAGCGTGCTCAAAGGGGAGTGATACCCGGGCATTACCGAATTGGTTAAGCCAGGGGATTAATGTGGAAGTGACTACCGATGATAGCTGTTGAGCGGTGATTGACTGTATGGCTTCGGTGGGAGATTGCGATTGGTTAAGTTGTTGTCCTAATTGTGAAGTGATTTCTGCCAGTTTGAGGTCAGAAAGATTATCTTCGTTTTGATGTTCTGACGTGGCCTGGCCTTGAAAACTCAGAGCCAAACTCAACAGGCCGATGATCAGGCGTCTCGTGTTATTGAACAGAGAGGATGGGAATTTTTGCAACACTGACTGTTACCCTTTTCATTAATGATGAAAGGGGTAACATGATTGAAAAACAGCTCATATACAGTACTCAATTCTTTTTCCGATAGTGAAAATTAAAACAAATAGGGGATACGCTAATGGTGAAAAACATGAGTAATACGTCAGGAAAATGGTCAAAATGCCTTGTATCACAAGAGATAGAGTGAATTAGTAGATAAGATAGATAATCCCAGCCTATTTTTATAAAAATTAAAACATAAAAAAATCTAAACCTCTTATTTTAATGGGTAAAATCAATGTCTTATTATTAATAAATTAAGTTCATAAAATGAAATAATTATTATTTAATCAATATGTTACAATAAGCTACATTTTCACGTCTTATTTAAAGTGTGGCGTGTTTTCATTGGGTATCTACCAAAAGGTAAGGATGGTATTTACATGTGTAAACAAGCCAACAAGGAGGCAAGTATGTCTGATAAATGGTACAAATATACGATAAGCGCAATAGATCATCGCTGGGAATTTCTGCCAACGGTAGAGGAAATTCTTACCAAATTGGTATCATCGGAAGATGATGAACAGGAATATGAAAATAAAACATTTCGCGCTCTCAGTAAATTTTTAGCCGACTGGGAAGAAGCCAGAGCAATAGCTGACTACTGGGAAGAAGTTTTTATCAAAGGGCCATGCGTTTTTTGTGTTCCGAATGATCTTACATTTAGCTACGGATTTGTCTGGAAACAACGTAGCAATGGGTTAACTTTTGTAATCAGCCCTGTGGAACTTCCTCACCTTAATGAGTTTGCGTATTAAAGGTAGTAGTAAAAATGAATTAGGCACATTATTCAATAATCAACCAAAACAAAGAATCATTATACCATTAACAAAAATAGATCTGGATAATTTGAAAAAAGACATTGAGTATTTAGTGGGTAATGAACTCTGATAACGTAATCAAGAGACAACTGTATGGCAGGGTTGTTTAATTACAATTGACTTTGAAAAAATGGAGACGAGTATAGAATTCAAATACAAAGACTAATCACCTGAAAGTGATCCCAATCCTGGCATTGGGATCTTGACTATTATTTGCTCTCAGTAAGTCAGATTATCTCAGCCAGTTTCTTTTGCTATATTGTGTTCCACAACATCAGTCCTTAATCCCCGAACAACATCCATTTTTCTGGCTACCCACATCGCCGCCTCCAGTTCACTGCACTGATGCTCGCGCATTAACGCCCGCCGTTCTGCTTTTTCTTCTTTTTCCGTCATCCCCAACGCCAGATAGAGGCTTGGGGGCACGACCCGGAACAACGCCTCGATTTTTTTCGCCAGCACCACGCCTTCGGTATAACAGCGGGGTAATTTACTGGCGGAGAGCAAGACAGCTTTCTGTTCTTCGTTAAGTTTTTTGAAGCGGGCGATTTGTTCGACTTCATCCGGGGGCATGGTCAGGCACAGCCACCATTCGGCCATATTCAGCATTTTCTCAGCCGTATCCGGGTAATCGGCGAGGTTTTGCGTCGCCAGCCACAGCCAGGCCCCCAGTTTACGCCACATTTTCACCACTTTGGTCATATAGGGGGAGAGTAGCGGGTTGGTGGTAGTGATATGCCCTTCATCAATCACCAGTTGCAGTTCTCTGTCCTGATACTGGTCGCGTTCGGCCAGATTATTCACACTGTTAATCAGTGACACCATCGCCAGCGCCATCTGTGCCGAATAGTTTTCACGCGCCAGCGTACCCAAATCAATCAACGTGACGTCGACTTCCGGCCACGGGGTGCCGGGACGGTTAAACAGCTCCCCTTCAAAACCCTGGGTAAACATCGACATGGCGCCGGCCATTTCATCTGCCCGCGCCCGTCGGTGTGCCGTAATTAAAGGTTGCCCATGCTCATCCTGCCGATGATTGCGGGCGATAGCATACAGCGCATTTTGTAAGTCAGAGGCCAGCATCTGGCGTCCCTCAGCATGGCTGGTGTGTGCCGCCATCATAATGGCTTCGCGGATCAAACCCCGGTCGGAACGGGTTAAACGCTCCTCCTCTTTTTTCTCACCGCCGGTGATCATCAGCCGGGCCGCGATTTCCATCTCACCCAGAATATCACGCTGTTCATCCCCGTCATCCTGCGATTCATCGGCATCCGGAATATCGGCTTCATGAATACACAGTTGTCCGGGACTCAGT
The DNA here is from genome assembly GCF_037265215.1 of Xenorhabdus griffiniae. Lineage (NCBI taxonomy): Bacteria > Pseudomonadati > Pseudomonadota > Gammaproteobacteria > Enterobacterales > Morganellaceae > Xenorhabdus > Xenorhabdus griffiniae. The sequence goes on from NZ_CP147737.1 coordinate 1,362,841, forward strand.
TGCAGCAGCTGGTGCGCATCAGCAAACAGCGCCAGACTCACGCCACAGCCCGGTTTAATACCGATTTTATTGACCGTCAGCCCCAGACTGGCGTAGTAATCGGCCAGTAAACCAAAGCTGTTACCGGCTTCGACAATAAACAGGCGCGGTCGGTGGATCGCCATCAGTTGCACCAGGGAGGCGCACAACGTGGCGGATTTGCCTGCCCCGGTCGGGCCAAATAATAATAAATGCGCATTCTGGGTACGATCCTGTTTATTCATCGGATCGAAGGTCAGCGGTGCCCCACCGCGATTAAAGAAGCTGAACCCCGGGTGCCCGGTGCCGGTTGAACGGCCGGTCACCGGTATCAGTCCGGCCAGATGCTGCACCCAGCTCAGGCGGCTGTACCAGTGTTTTTTATCTTTCTGCGGATTAAACCCCATCGGCAAAGCGCGCAGATAGGCATTCAGCGGGGACACACTGAATTCCGGTCGCACCGGCTGTAATCCGGCGGTCAGTAACGTTGATGATAACTGATGCACCCGCTGGTTCAGGTCAGTGATATCGTTGCCCCGCACCAGAAAGATCAGCGCACTGCGGTACAGTTTATGGCGTCGTCCCAGTAAAGCTTTGACTTCCTGCACATCCTGCCGGACACGCGCCGATTCGGTATTTTCCCCCACGGCATTTTTTGCCAGCCGGGTAAAATCCGCTTCCAGCGTATCCTGTGCCTGCGCCACGATGGTCAAAGAAACCACGGTGCCTGCCGGCATCATATCCATCAGGGCATTGATATTATCCCCCCGTTTCACTTCCCCCGTCAGCGTGCCCGGCACCGGCGGGCGGCGCAGACGTTCAACCGGCACCGCTTGATGTGGCAGGCCATCAAACCACCAGATGCCATTGTCAGGATCAGACACCGGCGGGGTAAACCACAGGCTTTCGGCAAAATCATTATGGATCGGGAGATCGGGCTGCGGAGGCGTTTCATCACTCACCGTGCGATAAAAATCGGCTTTTGCCATGCCCCAGTCCGGGGCTGGATTAAAATGACGTAACAACCAACGATGGATCTGCGCGCCATGCTGCCGGACAGCCACAATTCCCGCCGCCGCCAGTGACGACACCAGTCGTTCGCAGACCTGGTTGAGTGCGGCCACTGAAGATAACGTTGAGTTGGTTGCCTGTGATTGGTGAGCAGGCAGCCAGCGATAGACGACCATGCGCGTCTGGCGTTGTTGTCCCCGCCATGGTTGTCCGGTGATCAGGCTATCCTGAAATATTCCCTCAGGCCGGGCAATGCTGTTCAGGTGGCGCTCAGATTCAGCCAGAAAAGCCGCCGTAAACGCGGTCCCTTGCGCCCAGGGTTTGACGTAATCCCGTAATGTATTGAGATAGGCCGCAGGATCATCTTCGTCCTGACAAAAAAATTGCACCACCCACGGTGAGATATCGTCCTCTTCCAGACTGTCCTGGATCGCATCTTCCAGCTGATCCCGAATTTCAATCAGTCTCTCCATTGGACGCCCTTCGGTGGCAACAGGCTCGATGCGGTAGATCGCCCCGACAGAGACACCATCATCCAGCAACAGGCATTGCCCGTCTTCCAGATATTCCACCCAGGGCAGATAATCGATAATGGAAGGGTTGGCCCGGTAAATCGCGGCTTCATCGGCTTCACGCAGCTGGTCGGGGCGGTGCAGCGGTTTAGGGATTTCCATCACAATGCCTCCGTGCGTTCACCCGGCAGGGCATATTGCACCTGCTGATAAAACGGGAACACGGTGCTGTAGCCCTGTATCCGTTGGCTCAGAAGGATTTGATGCTCAGTTGGACTATGTTGTTAAAGGCATCATCCCAGCACATTCCTTATGCAGCATTTACGGAGCTAGCGGGTCATATAAAAGTTTTCTGGCGGGTGCATGGGGTTGTCACATTGCCACGGGTAAAGCATGGGCAGGAAAAAAGGTTGCTCAGGGTTCTGTGCTGTACGTTGTCGGCGAAGGCGGGATTGGTGTACCACGGCGCATCAAGGCATGGGAAATCGTCAACGGTCAGACAGTTAAAAATATGTATCTGATCAATACCCCAGTATTTCCGGCCTCACCAGCCGAAGTACATGAACTCGTGATTGCCGCCCAGCAGGTTGAGTCTGAAACAGGCGAACCGGTACGCCTGATTATTCTGGACACTCTTGCCCGTTGTTTTGGTGGTGCTGATGAGAATGATTCAAAAGATATGGGCGCTTTTGTCCGGGGCTGTGACGAACTAAAAGCCAGAACAGGGGCAAGTATTCTCGTGGTTCACCATTCCGGTAAAGATGAAAGCAAAGGCGCAAGGGGTTCCAGTGCCTTTCGTGCTGCGCTGGATGTTGAATACCGGATCAATCGGGAAGGGAAAAAAGGCGGTGCGCTGGTTATCACCTGCACCAAGATGAAAGATGCCGAAGAACCGGAAACCAAAGCCTATGACATGCGTGTAGTTGAACTTTTTACCGATAAAGACGGTGAAGATATTACATCACTGGCTCTGATTGACAGGCCACGTGATCCAGTTGAAGAGGAAGAAATCGGTCATGTTTCCAATAAGAGCGATAACCACACAGCATTATGGCAGTGCATCCGATCACGTACTGCTTTGAACGAGCCTTGCAGTATTGCCCTTGTCCGTGATGATTTAAAAGCGATGGGGGTGAATGTGAAGAATTTCAGCCGTTGGTTGACCAAGTTAGAACAGGATGGCTTGATTGCCCGCAACGGGCAGGAACTCACCATCATTAACCAGAGAAATGAAGATTAAAAAGTGAGTAAAAAAGTGAGGAACGGCGAGGAAAGGAAATTTGTGCCTTACCAAATTCCTCACTTTTTACGCCTATATACGGAAAAAGTGAGGAGCACAAAACGCATTGATTTTTAAGGATAAAAAATTATCAATTCCTCACCTGTTTTTGCAGTGAGTAAAATAAAAAGTGAGGAGAAAAATGAGGAGCAGGTGAGGAAATATTTTTTCTGGCAGGTATTTCTCATCTCTCCGTGTTACCGGGTTAATGTATTAGCCCGGTAACACGGAGAAGACAAGCGCAGCGCGTCAGTATCAATCTGAACGATCAAAATGATTGTGCGAATAAAATGCTTATTACATTAACTGACCGCATTTTCAGAAATTGTACTTATCATATGAGTCCAAGTTCTCTTTCTAATTTTTTGTAAAAATTCAATATACTATTTAGATCTGTTCTCCATTCAGATATTTTGTTCCCATCCTCAGTTTCTGTATAGCGAGGCTCTATGAAATCATTTATTCTATCAGGAGAAAAACTGGGGCAATTATCTATAAATAAAGTTTGATTTTGTATAAAAATCTCTTGTTCTTTGAAATAAATTATCCATATAAAAATAAAATTGACACTACTAGGTTCATACATAGAGACAGCTAATGCAGCATGATCTTTTTTATATAGGCCTTCTTTAAGAGATTTCAGCCAACTTTTTTTATAATCATGTATATTCCAATAGGTTATTGGTAGATGGAATTCCTCTTTAAAATCATCAATAATGATTGACGATGGTAAAGCTGGCTCTCCGAAAAATTCAATAACAGAATTTTTTGTTACAATATCAAACATAATTTAATCCTTAATCCTATTTAGTTCACTATCATAAGTACCCATTCTTTTACCTTTTTTATCCATCATTTTCCAACCATTAGTAATGTTGTGTCCATCTACATCTGGTGTGATATAAGTTTTTGTTTTTTTGTTGTAAAACACAGTTTGTCCATGAGAGTTAAAAGGTGCTTTCTGTGCTGGAATTCGTTGGTCATAACCTAATTTTTTAGCAGCTTCAATAGCATCTTTACCTTTAAGTGACGCGCTCAAATAAACATAAACCGCCGGCACGCCCTCAATCGGGAAAACCAGAATATAATCCTGGAAATCACTCTCCTGTACCGGTGTGGTCGTTTTCGTTGGCCCGCGGTCTGTTCCATCCGATATTGGCGTTTCTGTTTTGTTCCCCGCCATTTCATTCGGATCTTGCTGCGGGTTGACCATAATCCCGTCCCGCCACGTTGGCTGCTCTGGGATTTCCAGGCCGGGTGTTTGACCGGTCATGCTCGGATCATCAAGCGGCACGGTGTTGACATTGATTGGCGTACCACGCTGGTTAAAATATTGAGGTAATTCCTGCGGTGATAATGCCTTATACATTGACGACGCGTTAGTGTACCAGACCAGTATAGGCGAATCTGCGCCATCCTCCCGAAATTCGTATGTTCCCGGTGCGGTTTGCTTCACATGACGCACTTTAACCGTATCCATACCACTTCCTTCGCGGGTATGGTAACCAACCACCTTCACTTTTCCGGTCTTCTCATCCTCCACAAAACGATAGCGAACACGGGTCTCTGCACGGCCTTTTTGATCAGCCAATTGTTTCAGTCTTTCGAGCTGGTGTTGAGCCGTGTCACTGTCAGCGCCAAATGCCCGTTTCAGAGCCCCCCAGGCTAACTGTGCCCGGTCCGTCGGTGTGGAAGAGACAATGGCGGCCATGAACAGCTTTTCTTTCTCAGAAATCAGTGGCGGAGCACTTTCGGTTTCCCATGATCCATCGTTATTACTCGCCGTACCCACTGCCGCACCCAATGCCATCTGCGTTTCCATTGCCTGAAACACCAGCGGATGGGCTTGTGCCGGTGGCACCACTTGATCAAGCAGCCACCCTATCGGCACCATATACCATGGCGGCGTGTTTTTATTCTGCGCCGCAGAAGCCGTTGCGGGTGCTGGCAGGTAAACCTGCAATTGACCAAAATTGGCTGCGGGCTCGGTTTCTGTGCCCGCATCGGTGCAACCCGCGGGTTGCAGGCAGGATTTTGCAAATACTGGTTTCACAATGCGTTCGACGGCTATCACATGCCGGCGGTTATGTTCGGGTATCACCGTGATGCCCGGATATTCGCGGTCAGTGTAATATTTTGTTTGCAGGGCTTCTTCTGTCCAGCCTTCGATCTTCGGCAATCCATCACTGAGTTCGCCCGGCATAATCGCGGAGGAGGAACCCGATGCTTGTTCATTTTTCACCGCTGCAACAGCGGGTTTTTCAACCAATTGGTTTGCCAATTTCTGCGCATCCACATGCAGAGTCATAGGAAGCGGTGATAAATTTTCTTCCCGCAGTATTCCCTGACCATTCGTCACGCCATTGGCCTTGATCACCCCATCCCGGCTTTTCAGGTGATAGGGAATACCGATTAATGGCTTGCCCTGATTATCCAATAACTGAAATTCCAGCCAGTGTTTGAATGTATTGCAGGGAACACAATCTAATCTTCCTGTGTCACTCATTCGATTAATCCTTTATTGATTAAGTACGTTGTGCATCAATCTCGCTTCCTGCCAGAAAGTCATGGAGGGTCAGCGCCTGTAAACGTGAACCCTGTTGGCGGTGCTGACGCAGCCATTTTTCAAGGTTACGGATCAAAGTACCTTCGGGCGTATCCCGTTTCAGTGCCAGTTCGCCCTGTGCTTCCCACAGTTCATACATCAGCGTTTTTGCGAGTCCTTCCAGTGCAAAATCGGATTGCTCCCACGCTGCAATCAGATGCGGCTCCAGTACAAAAGGGCGTTCAATCTGGCTGAACGGGCATTGTGCCGGTCGAAGAAAAACCGTCGGTTCAGGCATATCCACCATCAGCTCAGTGATCGGGTTAAGCAGAGATGTCCAGTCTGTCGGCTGCATCGCGGGCATCAATACCCGCAGAATACGCGTATCCATGAGCCGGAAGACGACCTGTTCATCTCGCAGGGTCACGAGCTGGTGACGTTGCCAGTGATCCAGTTGTGCCTGCCAGCCCGTATCGCTACGGTATGCCCAGCCCCAACTGCCGTCACTGAACGCGTGGTGGTCGAGCAGACTAGCAAACATGGACAGACAGTCCATTTTCGGCTGAATAAGCCACGACCCCTGCTCCATCAAGTGAGCAAGCGATGTACCGCTATACAGGGGAAAAGCCTGTTCAACCCAGTTGTTCACATAGAGCGTGTTGACAGGATTAGGCACCGAAAGCGGGTTGATCATCAGGTAAACTGGCGGTTTGTCAGATCCGCCCAGCCAGGTTGCCCAGCTTGTTTTTTGGATAGAATCAATCATGACTGCCCTCCCTGCGGGGATTTAATCACCCAGGCAGCATTCTCCTGAGCCTGCAATGCACAATATTTTTTGACCGGAAATTCCACCATTGGCAATGGCTCCACACCTTCCGGTAATTGCAGTGAAATACCGCGACCGCTGCCGCCTGAACCTTGTCCAACATTAATCGGTGAGCAGAGAATGCCACCCGGTGTAACTTTGAGAAAACTGCCGCCCACTTTCAGGGTGATTTCTGCTGCCGCTTCCAGTACGACTTTGCCGCCACTTTTCAGGTGGATTTCCTGCCCGCTGTCAATCACGGTCGCATCGCCAGTCTGGATATGCTGGCTGCCGGCAATCCGGTGTGACACGTCCCCTTCGGTGGTGATTTTGCGCGAACCGGCGACCTGATGATGGTCATCAGCGCGGATATCGTGGTAACGGTTGTTATCGATGCGTTGTTTCTGGTCGTGCTTGATATGCCAGTAGGCATCATTTTCGATATGCGCGGTCAGGTCTTTCTGACCGTGGAGATAGATTTCTTCGCTGCCTTTCGCATCCTCAAAACGCAGTTCGTTAAAGCCTTTACCCTTGTGGGTTTTGGTTTTAAACGTGGTACGGGTTTTTTCTGCCGGCAAATCCAGCGGCGGGCGGTTCAGGCCGTTGTAAACACAGCCGGTGACGATGGGGCGGTCGATATCCCCATTCAGGTAGGAGATAATCACTTCCTGCCCGATGCGGGGTATCGCCATAAAACCAAAGCCGTTACCGTTCCAGCCCTGAGCCACGCGTACCCAGCACGATGCGCTATCATCGGGTTGGTCATAGCGGTTCCAGTGGAAATGGACTTTAATCGCCCCGTCTTTATTGACGAAGATTTCTTCGCCTTCCGGGCCGACCACGATGGCGGTTTCATCGCCATCTGCCAGCGGTTTGTAGTGGAAAGGCGGACGATAATCATCCAGACCGGAAATAAAACTGAACTGGTTGGAAAGTATGGTGCCTTCACCGGTATCATTTCCCAATGCCTGCGGGCAGCGCCCGTGATGGCTGATACCGACCACCTGCCAGCGCACATTAAGCGGTTTATGGGGATGATTTTTTATCTCGAAGATTTTACCTGGCATCAGTTTGATACAGTTACTGCTACCGCTGCCAGTCTGTTTCTGGTTATCCAGCGCTTCCTGCCGGTATTTTAAAAATGGAATGGCGGCGGCATCTTTCTGGAAGCGTCCGTAACTTTCAAACACGGTGTAAGGTGTCTGGCTGTCGAAATCGCGGAAGCCTTCGCTGCTGTGCATATGGGAGAGATGATAGCGCGGGTTTTCCGGGTTGAAATCTTTGTGCAGGCTGCGTTGCGGGCTCATGCCGACGCCTAACCGTACCTGATAAATCGTATCTACCCCGTGCGCGGTTTCCGGCTGGGGCTGGTATTGCAGCGGTAAGCCAGCGGTCATGCCCAGATGGCGGTCACTGAAAAACAGCGTTTCATCCTCAAACCAGAAACTGATACCTTCTTCCGCGGCTAACCGGCTGAAAAATGCATAATCGGATTCGCGCTTCTGGGTCACATATTCCCGGTCCTGATGCACATCGTAGAGTTTTGAATCGGTTTTTACCCGATGTTTTTTCAGCAGGCTGTTTAATATCGTCGGCACATTTTGCTGATGATAAATCCGGCTGTCCTGATTGAGCGTCAGCCGCCAGCAGGCAGGCCGCACGGTGACGGAATAGATTGTCTTATTACCATCGGTGCCCACCCAGTCCGCATGGGAGATGATGCCAGTGATTTTGCGCTGCTCCGTTTCACCATAAAAAACCTGCAACACCGCTTCCTGCATCAGCAGCGAGGCCAAATCAATCTCCGCCTGTGGCTTAAACGGATTCGGGTTGCCCGTTCTGACCAGTGTCAGATTGAGGGTAAAGAGTTCGGATAATCCTTCCTGTAGAGAAAAATCGCCAACCGCAAAGGTGTCTTCCGGCACACCGGCGATGTGGCAGGTAAAACGTAATCCACTTTTCATTTTTATTCCTTATCGGTTATGACATGCATGTCTTACATGGCCGGGCGTAATCCATCGACATGCCAGAACTGCCACAGCACTTCACTGTTGTCCGGCGTAAAAATCTCCAGCATGACAAACGAAGATTGGGTGATAAAACAAGCCAGTGCCTGATTGATTAACCGGCAGAAGCGATACATTTCGCCCTGATTACGATAACAATCAGGGTTCAGCGTCAGTGAGAGTAAATGCCCGCGAATGGGGCGCCCCCGCCGCATCCGGTCAGTCAGACGCTCTTCCACCTGTACAATGCCGTCAATGTGTTGGCGGAACTGGCGGCTCAGCGGACGGTTGGTCTCGCTATGCGGGTCAAACAGGCGGAGAAACTGTTTCAGGCTGTCGGTGGCAAATAACATCATCGGCGGACTGGAGAGGCAGGAGAGCAGCGGCCAGCCGTTATTTTCCTGTAACAAGGGGGGATAATCGGCCACCACCGGAATAATATTCTGCACATCAAGATGGGACGGGGCACTTTCCGGCGTCACGGTAATGGCGCTTTGTGCCAGCATCAGTGCCTGCTCATGGTAGCCGATGAAAGAGCACGAGACAGCAATCTCCGGCAGATTGTTTGCCGGTTTACCGGTCAAATCAAAAAAACACAGCCGATGTTGGATCCTGCCCAGAAAATCCTGCTCAGTCTGAAGCTGGTAGTAAAACGTGTCGGGCTGCGCATCGTCATCGAAAAAACGCCCGACGGGAACAAATTGCTCAATCGGCAGCCAGTGATAAGGTGCGCCACGCTGCCCACTGTCTTCGGGCTGCACCACCACCTGAACCTCCCGCAACCGATACAAGCACACCGAACCGCCCAAGGGCAGCGGATAGCGGTGATTACCGGCTTCCAACCGGACAGGCGGGCTGGTCTGGTTTTCCAGATGGATCGCCGGCACACAACCCAACCAAAATGCCCCCTCGACATCATCCAGCGGCAATTCACCCCCGAAACGCAAAATCAGCTCAAACGTGCCATCATCATTCAGCGGGATTTTTGCGCAACTGCTGCTGATATCCAGCGTGACAAAGTTATAAAGCGCCGGCAACGCATAATATTCCACCAACGGTTGCAGGCCGGAATAGGGACTTTGGGCGGTGGGCAGCAACGGTTCGTCAAGCAAGCCATGCCAGCCATCAGGAAAACTTTTCATTGTTCGCCGCTCACCCTGTGTGTTCAGGCTGATATCACAGATATGTTGATCCAGCCACAAGCTGAGCTGGGCGGCGCGCTCCGTATCGGTGCCAAGGAAAAAAGATAAGGCTCCGCTTTGCCAGAAAGAAGACGCCGTGCCGGTTTGGCATAGTGTCAGGATGATTTCACTGTGAGTGCCCGTTTTCCTGACTGCGCGCGCCTGTATAATCAACGGTTCAATATGCAAAGGGCGGCAGGTTTTAAAGTTGATCAACTGCCCGTTAAGGCTGGCAGACACCGATGTACTGATCGGGATCTCGGCAGTGCCCTGATGTTCATCATCTGTGGGCGTAAACTGTACTATTGTCGTCGGTGGAATAGGACACAGGGCTAACGGCCAGATACGGGAGAGAATACCGTGAACAATTTCGGGCAAATTATCCTCCAGCTTGTCCCGCAGATTGGCAATCAAAAACGCAAAGGCTTCGAAAACACGGGCAATATCAGGGTCATGAGAGGAAACCAGAAACTCAGCCAGATGCGGTGACTCTTTCGCGATGTGCTCAGCCAGCTCTCGCAGGTAAGCGCGCTCTTTTAGATAAAGCGATTCTTTGTTGTTTTTCATTGAATTTAACTTGTGTTTTATCAATTAGGCTTCGGTATCATGCTGAATCTCAGCGAGATAAAATGCGTGGTTGAACAGCAAAGCACATTTATTCTACACATTAATCAATCAAATTAATTAACGAATTAAATCCAGTTTTTGGCGGGTGTTGGCAGAATATAGGGGGATTATCGGAATATGCACGGTAATTCAGGCAAAAATCAGGCTGGCAGGAATAGTTAATGGTTTGACTCTCGCCTGTCTGACCGTTAATATCTTTCTCTACAAAAATGATCCCTCGCCTGTCAGGATCGCCTTCGGGTGGCGAATGAAAACTCCTGTAGCCTGCAAGGGAGAGCAAGCATTGCGGTACATCTGCCCACCTTTGGAAGCAGATATTGTCAGACATAAACCCCTTGTCTGGTAATGAAGGTTTCTTAAACTAAAAATACGCCCAAAAGGTGTTTTTACCTTGTCGCCGAAGGCGTGTTGAACGTAGGTTCATACACTGACTTTTCAAATCAACATAAATCCTATTTATCTTCAATGAACAACAGGATGGCTTTTGCACATCCGTTCATACTTTTATCTATCCCTGTTTGAATTATTCAATAGACAATTTTTCTACCGCTAAACCATTAACGCATGACTACCGTTTGACATTGAATCTGGCGGCGTTTTGCTGTACCCGTTGGTATTTCAACGCTTGCATAGTCTTTGCTGATTGTTCGAAAACTCAAGGCGTCACTTTTTGCGGGTTACCGTTGAAAGTGACGCCGCAGCCAAAGCACAACACAACCCTGACAGACTCAGGCCTGCTTCACCACGCAGTGAATCTGGCACTGCATTTTTAGATTGAAAAAGGAGAACTTGACGATATCGAGGCTGGCTTTTTTGCCGGTGGGGATGACCTGTTTATGCAGGCGGCAGTACCGTGTACTCAACCGATACCCCGCAATACCTCAACTTGTGTTCACTCTGGCGCACAGATATCGATCAAGGGCAAAGCAGGTTTTTCTGTTTTGCCAGAATAGTCGCGCGCCAGAGATTGCATGTTGTCAGGTATAGGTCGCGGGAGAAGCTAATGAGTCGATTGATTAAGGAATTAAAATTTTTTGCCCGGCAAGGCGGCGGTAGTCATAAAACCTGCCATGATCGCATTCGGATCGCTGGGCGTTTGGGCGCGCTGTTACTGAGCCTGAATATTCAGGTCAAAAGCCTCAATAATTTGAAAGTCAAACATGTAGAGCATTACGTTGATGCCCGTTTATCTCAGGGGATTGCTAAGCGCACAGTGCAAAATGAAATGTCCGCACTGCGTAATATCTTCCGCATGGCAGGCCGGGAAAAATTGGAAACCTCGCCGCGTTTGAGCAATCAGGCATTGGGATTAAGCGGCACCAGCCGCGCCGGAACTAAGCAGGCGATCCCTGATACTACGTTTCAGGTTGTTTATCAGAAAGCACGTGAACGTGATGCCGGATTTGCCGTCACCTTGAAACTTGCCCGCTTACTGGGATTACGTTCTCAGGAAGCGGTGCAATGCAGTGCTTCATTGAAAAGCTGGCGAAAACAATTAGATCAACCAGAGCCGAAACTGCATGTTGTCTTCGGTACAAAAGGTGGCCGACCAAGACAAACCCGTGTACTGGATATCGCAGCGGTAAAAGAGGCTGTCGAACAGGCCATTACTATTGCAGAACAACGTGGCGGCAGGCTGATTGATAAACCCGATCTCAAGCAGGCCATGAACTACTGGCGGACACATACCACAAAGATTGGTTTAACAGGCTGCCATTCTCCCCATAGTTTGCGCTATGCATGGGCACAGGATGCACTGAATTATTACCAACAGAATGGTTTTAGTCGTCAGGAGGCAAGGGCATTGGTTTCAATGGATTTGGGGCACGGTGATGGTCGCGGGCGTTATGTAGAGCGGGTTTATAGCTGTTAAACTTAGCCGTTCAGTTATTGAGTTAGATAAAACAATCAGTTAAAGTATTCCTGCCATTAGCAAAATCTAGTGGTCAAGGTTTAGCAGCCTTGTGTACCCAAACACTGGTAGAATATTTCTGCCAGTGCGCTTGCTATCACCCTTTCAATGGTGGTTCAGGCAGGGGAGGCTTCGGCCTCGCCGGTGGGTACTCCGGTCTGCTAACCCTGCTTTGAATCACCACCATCAATATTAATTAATGGAAGGGGTAGCAGGAATGAATAATAACAATGTTCAAAATGACTGGCATCAGGCCGATATCATTGCAGCATTACGTAAACGTGGTACAACCTTAGCGGCGCTCTCCCGTGAGACGGGACTCAGTTCATCAACCCTAGCAAATGCACTCAGCAGACAGTGGCCTAAAGGCGAATGGATCATTGCGAACTATCTTGGTATCCATCCCTCAGAAATCTGGCCCAGCCGCTATTTTGATAAACAGGGTCAACTGATTGAGCGTAAAATTCGCAGTAAACCACAGGAATAACCCGCTGTAATTTGTGATCGATGTCGTAAAAATGATAATTTTTTATCTCAAGCCCTGAGTGTGAAATGACAGTCAGATTTGACCATTTTTAACCCTCACGGCTTTTTTGCTTTAAGATGATTAAAAAGAACGCAATAAGTAAGATAAATAATTAAAATCAGTCAGATAAGAAAGAAAAAACAAGCAAAAAAATCTGGGGGCATTAAAAGGGGCATAAAAGGAAAGTCAGGTTATATACTTTTATTATTCAACAAGTTATAATATTTTTCGATTCCGCCTCCGGCACCAAGTTTCCATGCGGGTTTGTCGTAGGTTGTTAAATTTCCTGACAAAAGCGCAAAAAAGAATCAATCGTTAATTAAATGTTAAATACTAATCAGTTCAATTTGTACTGTTTAGTCGAGAAGAACATTTAAGACAAGGTTTAAGGGTGACTGTTTTTCAGTTACCCTTTTCTTGTTTAAGGTAATGATTTCAGTAATTGATTCTGATGTCAAGTGAGGTGTAAACTTCGCGGGATGCCAGTCCGGTATCAATTATCTTTTTATACCCTCCCTGTTGATGCAGGGCAGTTCAATCCATTCCATCCTCCTAAACCCTGATTGAAACTCGCCCTGTCCTTTTTAATCCATTTTATTCCTTCTCACCGGCACTCTCATCAGAACGATCGGTATACAACCCCAGTTCCCGCGCCAGTGTTTTCCCCGTTACTTCCATATCGAGATCGATATACTCCATCGTGGTCGCCACATTACGGTGCCCCAGTAGCCTTTTCACCAGCGGCAGATTACGATCCGGTGATTTCATCAATGTCGTGGCCACCGTATGACGAAAACGGTGGGGGGAAACCGCGAAATCACACTCCCTGGACAGCCGACGAAAGAAAGAACGGAGCTGTTGTTTTTCCCGATTGATATCATATTGGTAACGGGAAAGCCGGCTGGGGTGCGGCACACTTAACCGACTGAGATCGAAAATCGGATCGTTGCCTTCCGCCCCGGCAGCCACCGCCCTTGCCACGAGTTGTGCCAACCGGGGTTTGAGTTGCGGGATAATCGGTATCTCCCATTCGCTGTGGTTTTTACTGCCTTCCAGTCCCAGTTCAATATAATTGCTTTCCAGGTTAATATCCCGCAACCGCAGGTGCAGTAACTGGTTCTGGCGCATCCCCGTAAAGCGCAATGTCGCCAGTACCGTTGACCAATACCAGGTCGGATACAGGGCACACCGCCCTCCCCGTGGTATCCCCCCAGTCCGTTCTTCTTCAGCAAATTTTCCCATCAACAGATTAATACGGGTTATCTGCGATGGGCTCAGGATCTTCTTCTTTTTCTTCTCTTTTTTAACCACCGCGTTGTTAAACGGGTTTTCGGTGTGGGGCAGCAATTTTTGCTCCATACCGAAATTAAAGATCGCCCGCAGGTGAGACACCTTATTATTCCAGGTGTGGCTCGACTGTTTTTTCTCCACCAGAAGATGGCGCCGCCACCGCAATATATCCCGGTGAATAATCTGCGCGGGTGATACCGCTTCCCCCATAAACCGGATAAAACCCCGTGTGACCTTACGATAACTCCATTCGGTATCCGGTCTCAGGATATGTGAAAAAAAGTATTCTTCTAATAGCCCTTCCCAACTGAGGGTTTCTTCTGTTCCGTGCATCAGTTTTTTCCTGTTATCAACAACACAACCCAGCGGCTTTTCAATAGAAAAAGCCGTTAATCATTCCGTTAAAAATCAATCACAAATTGAAATTATTTCATTATTAATATCATGGCAACGTCTCCCCGGCAGGAACCCTATTTTCTGGCAGCCTGCCTGTGCGTTTGCTTATTTTTAAATCGTTATCATTCTCATTTGCATGTATAGACAATGAAAATTCATCATTGGATTGAAATAATGACAATAACGTCTGGGTATCGTCAGCCGTCGATGGCGAGGGATTTTTCATTTCATTTGCGGAAACAGCTTCCGGCCTTGTATCCGCTTCAGAAGCCAGAACCGTTTCGGCTGCTGTCGGCAAAACCGCCCGTTTCACCAACGGAGAATGAACCTGCCCGGCAGCCTCCTGAAGCAATGCCTCTATCAGCGGGACAGTGGAAGGACGCCCGTTGAGATGCTGCATCAGACAATGCCAGGCCTCCGGTACGGTCACCAGCCACATCATGGCTTTTTCCGGTAACAGACAGGCAGCCAGCAACACTTCCTGCGGAACCGACGGTATGTTCTCCGGTGCGCGAAACCGGAAACGAAACGGTTTGTCGGGAATACCAATGCCCGGTTGCCAGACCTGCCCGTCTTCCAGTTCCCCTTCGAGCTGCCGCAACAACGGCAGGTGGTAAAACAACGCTGCCCAGAACACCACCGCCTGCCATAACAGGCTCTGGGCGGCCTGCGTTTCCGGTGCCGCGCCCGGCGGGAACAGATGCCCTTTTGCTAACCGCACGGCACAGGTGGTCAATTGCAGTGTCAGGTCAGCAAATCCCCCCAACCTGGACCATTCACCCGCCGGAACTGCGGGAATTTGCTGCACACTGCCCAGCAATTGCTTCACCGGCGCAAGATAAAAACGCTGATACAACCCTTCCGGCAAGGCACTGTTTTGCCATAATTGCTGAAGACACTGACGGCGCAGGGAGGTGGCCAGTAACTCATCCACTGATTGCGGCCGGAAATACCCCCCGCTGTCACGAAGGGTTTCCGGTAGTGCGGATGATTGTTGCGGTGTGGCAGACTGGCGGACAAAATGCGATTTAAAACGCTGGAACATGGCTTTTCCTCTTTGGGTTCAAATTGAGCCCAGTGTCGGTGAATCCCAGCCTGAAACAAGGAAAAACTCTTTACGCGGAAATGAAAATTAAACTGACTCGATTCATTCATAGATTCACTTATCGAACCACCTTAATTTTAATTATAAATCAATGCATTAACACCCCTCAAAAATAAGAAAGCGCCCCGAAAGGCGCATGAGAACAAGAGAATAGAAGCTGAAAAAATTCAGGTTGCCGGGGACTGTTTATGCGCCCGTAAACGGCGCGGCCAGTTACCCAGATAATGCGCCGGCGTATAACGTGTCCGTTTGCTGCCGCCATTATCCAGCGCATTGCCGATAGTGACCGCGGCCGGAATGCCGGCCAGGGCAAGCTGGATGTAAGCCATCACGGCGGCCAGCGGGTCAATATCAATCGCCGACACCCACAGGCTGCATAACGGGTCATGCCCCAGCTCTCTCAAAACGTCGGCAGCGGCCAGTGTCATACAGCCCGCCCCACAAGCCGGCTCGTACAGGGTCACAAAGGGTTGCGCCTGCAAACGTGCAGAGATATCCTGCAACTGCATCTCCGCCATCATTCTGGCCACGCTCCAGGGGGTAAAAAACTGATTAAGGGCTTTATCGCCCAATCCCAGCTGCATAAACACACTGCCAAGAAAATCACAGGGTTCCTGCGCCAGTCCAAGCATGGTACAGGAAAACAACTGCACAATCCGGTCAACATCTTCCCGTTCGTACTTGTTGAGGGTTTTCAGGTAATACTGCTCCAGCGCCTCACTGTAACAGTACCGGTTATGTATTGCTGCCATCGTACAATTGCAAAAATCCTGAAAAACCTGATAACGACCGTGGTAACGCGCCGTCTGGTTAAACAAAGCGATAAAGGCTTTCTGGTGATTCGGTTGTGATGCCATCACGTATTTTCTTTGCAAAAAAATACGGGGAAAACACGTTCCGAAAGGGGAACCTGTTTTCCCCTTTCGGTTGAAGTGAAGATAAAACAATAAAGTAATGATGGGTTAAATAACGCGTTATTGTCCGACCGCGATGGCCGGCACGGGCAGGTTCATAGCCTGCTTTTCCTCGTTGACCAGATAAAGCGCCGGCCGGTTTTCCCGTCCTGACAGTCCATTACCGCTGTCCACATGCTCGCCCTGGTCATAGCAATCGTAGCCTTTGAGGCTGCCTGACGGTTCGCTGTACCCGTGGCGGATTTCACAGTCAAACACCGATGACAGTTCCCCCATCAGTTCGGCTGAAGGCGGAGCCCAGGGAGAATCAAAACGCACAGTTAAGCTGCTGACATGGCGGCGCTCCCAGCGAACATGGTGACCCAACGGCCATTCCATACCGTATTGCGCGTCGTAAAACTGCGCCGCCGTCGCAATCCCTTTTAGTAAGCCACTGTTACCGTTAATCTCCGTCGCCAGCCGGGTTGGCATTATCATCAGCATATCGCAGGGCTGTGCCGACTCTGGATAAACGTTCAGCTTATCCCAGCACGCGCCGATATCGGGTGTCTCAGACCAGCCCACCATCCCAAACCAGTCGGTATACTGGCGGGTCAGGAGACGGGTGATAATATCACGCGCCGGCGCCGGGATGTTTTCCCAGCGTACCAGGCTCAGACTGGACTGGCGATACAGGTTATCTATCCGTTTAATGTTGTCGCTGTTTAACGGCACATTATCCTGCAACAATGCCAGCCACTGGTCAAAAGCCAGGTTCTGCGCTGTCGGTGCCGCTGTACCATGCACTAACGCCGGATACGGTGTATAGGTTTGTGGTTTGGTGGGTTTCAGTATCCCCGCACAGCCGGCGAGAAATAACCGCAGGCTTTGCAGCACGGCCTGACGGTAGCGGGGAATTTCTTCACCGCAGACCCATTGTTGCATCACGTCAATACACACCGACTTGCCGGTGATGTCCAGTTGATTGGTATACCATTCTGCCATGGTCAGGCTCCTCATTGGATTGATAAACATAAACCGGAGGAAGCGCGCCATCAGGGCACGGTTCCCCCGATGGGTGATTGAAAAATGGGTTTATTCGGACGGTGTCTCGTTGTCCTGGCTGAGCAGTGCCTCGGTAATCCCGCAGTCGAAAAGCACCCTCAGCTCATCATAAATCCCCAGGTACGGTGTACTGCCCTGCATACCCTGCGCATTTAGCCGGGTTAAATCGTATTTATCCACTAACGCGTTGATAGCTTCAAAAGGCTGAACGCCACGGGCCATCAGTTCCGCCACTGTGTCCGCTTCACACAGGGCCGTATCAGCCAGGTTCAGGCCAAAATGCCGCTTCAGCAACAGACCGGCAATCACCTGCCAGGCGGTTAAACGTAAAGGTGCCATCGTCATACCTCACGCATTAACGCTGACTGTCGTGCCATGCCGGAGAATAGCCTGCACTTCACGGCACTGTTGATAACCGGGTGAAACCACATGCAGCGACAGTAAGTGCGCTTCATGCCACAATACCCAGGCCGCCTGCGTATTCTGCCAGCCCTGCTCAAGTGCGGCTGACTGGCATAACTGCTGCTGTCGCTTTTCCAGTGACAGGCATTCTGAGGCCAGCGTCACCGGCTGCGCCCAGACAATCTCGTCATAAAACCGGCCACCGAGCACTTTTTCATCCCGGGCGTCATAAATCATGACGGTCAGCGGGAAAAAAATGCCCTTCGTTTGATGAGATAACGGTTCCGGCACCGGCCAGTCGCCCAGCAAATGGATAACTTTCAGGCGCTGCACCGCTTCGGTGACTGAAGCCGCTTCGCACACGGCCAGGGTTTCTTCCCGCAGGGACAATGGCCTTTGTGGGTGCTGCATCAGGCCGGTGACCTGAACAGTAAAAATGTCTTCACGTAATTCAACACCGGTGTTATCCGGTGCCGGTAAAAAAATGGGGTTCATTTGTATTTCCTTGATTTGAGGTCAAATAAAGAAAACACCCGCCCGAGACCGGGAAGGTGTTTTCGGCTCCCTGGTCAGGCGCTTAAGAAAAGGGTTAACAGCATCATGGGCTGGTAACGTCAGTGGGCGTGATTATTTTGATTTTCGATTAATGACGGACTGATAAAGTCCTCGTGGGGTCCCAATGTCATGACTGACCCTATCAGCGCGTTTTCCGGATGCTGATCCACATATTTCCGTAATTCGCGAAACCGGCAAGCATCTGCATTCAGCTCATTCAGCGCGGCGATACGGGCAAGCACGATTGACGTCACCGCCAGCCCGAAGGCATCAGCCGAGAGTGTCACCGTTAACTGCCTGTCCGACAGGTAAACCGGATAGTTTTTCGCTGATGTCGGCACCATATAGGCCAGCGATTCAGACACCTGCTGGCCTGTCCATTGCTCAGACGGGTAATCTTTGCATAACGTTGAAGCGGTATTGACAATCAAAAACCCCAGAAACAACCGTTCCAGCGGTTTTTTGCCGGGAAACGCCGCAGACAGCGCGGGACTGTCCAGCATGATGAGTTCACTTTTTTGCATCATGTTCTCCTGTAAAAATAGAAAAGACGGAGAACCTCTGCCCGACGGGAAGCTGTTCCCCGTCCGGGTGACTGGCATCGTGCCAGGGTGGATTAAATAACCTTCATCATCGACAACGATGATATCTGCTTCCAAAGGTGGGCAGATGTACCACACAATGTGTACTCCCTTGCAGGCTACGGGAGTGTGAGTGTCGCTGCCCGAAGGTGATCCTCACAAGCGACCGGATCATCGATAAGTCTGACCACGCTAATGAATGGAAATCATAAGATCAATGCGTAATTCATTTTCCGAGACAAAAAATAATGCCAGAAGCGCGATGGCATTATTTGAATTGATTAGAAGCAATCTACCCGTTTCAATTTTATGGTGTGACCAAATCAGGCAACTTGCTCTGACTCACTTCTGGACAAAAACGATTTGGTTGTACCAACTAAGACTCGATCTGACACTATTGATGATCTACGAGATCTAATCAAACAGTCGGCTATGTGCGAATAGCGGAAGTTACTGGCATTACTGTGTGGTCGCTCAAAAAACAACCTTAATTTCAAACGTTACTCTAACGATCCTCTGCATGATCTGCCAGCCAATCCCCAATCCTTAGCAGCAACGCAAGATATTCTTTGGATAACGCTTTGAGATTACCTTCAGAGAATACTTGCGGATTATAATTAAAACACAGCGTAAAACTTTCGGCGTCCTGGATAAGTAAAGTTAAGTCCAGCTTAAAATAATGGCTGTATATCTCATTGATGCTTAACTGACAGTTATTGATGTTTATTGTCTCTGGAAGCGTCGTTAAGTAATTAAACCCTGTCGAAAAATACAACAGGGATTTATTAGGCGAATGCCGCAATGCATTAACTATGTCCTGATAAGGTAAATGTTGGTTTTCCAGCAATGAAAACACATGCTTTTTGCAGCGAGTTAATAAATGATTAAAAGGCTCTTCACTATTAATATCGATAAAGAAACTGGTCATATTGACGAAACAGCCAATAGTATCCGCATCCTCTTGTGAGACGCGATCTGTAGTCGGAATACCAATCGGCTGATTACAGTAAGCTGTTTTTTGTAAAGCCAGACTGAATAATGTCAACAATGTAATAAATGGCGTAACATTATTTTGTTGAGAAAAATGTCGTAACTGAGCGCTCTGTTCAGCATTCAGCGTCACCAGATAGTTGTGGCCCTCCGATTGGGAAGATTGCAGGGCAGGTGATGATACCGCCCCCTGACGGCGATATCCCGCTAATGTTTGACGCCAAAATTCCGTTTCCTTAACGCATTGCTCAGAGGTATTAACTTTGCGTTGCTTGCGACAATAATCGGCATATTGCCAGTCCGCTTTAATGCGATACATGGTATCGCCAGCCAGGAATGCCTGATAATAGCTGACAAACTGCCGAAAGAAAGGTGTGATAGCATCATGATCGAAAAGGGTATGATGCACTCTGCACAAGAGAACATGGTGCTCCGGCGCGTTCTCAAGTAGCCAGAAATCTGCTAATGGCGATTGTTCAAAACCTGCTAACTCACGACACGCTATCTCAAGCAACACTCTGTCACGTAAAGGGCGTTCTTCAGGCAACACCACATTCAGAAGAGGAACATTCACTGCTGATACGGGTACGATTCGGCTACAAATCGGGTCGCTATTAAGATCAAATTGAGTGCGCAACACTGCGTTTTGCTCAAGGATGCGTGACACACTATGGTTAACAGCGCTTTTATTAATGCTGCCATGGATATCAATGGCACAATAGATTTGGTACAGCCCCAAATTTTCGTTCATCAACTCCAAGGTAAGGAAATAGCGTTGCTGGGAAGATAAGATCCCCTGCGATTCATCCTTATCGTCATGGCGGACAATATCGTTGTTGCTGTAATAAGGCACAACGCTCGCCAACATCCGTGGCGTCGGATTCGCAAAGAAACAGTCGAAATCAATATCAGCATACAATTGATGACGAATGCGATAGCGAACCTGCATTATTTTCAATGAATTACCACCCAGCTCAAAGAAATTGTCGTTTGCGCCCAGGTTAACGATGCCCAGCACATCCTGCCAGATATCAATGATTTCCTGTTCCAGTTCATTCGCCGCACTGACAAAGGGTATCGCAAGGGAAGGGCGCAACGGCGAAGGTTTCGGCAAACGGTGAGTGTCCAATTTACCATTCGGCAATTTAGGAATCGCATTCAAATAGATAAAGCAAGCTGGAACCATGACCGTAGGCAGTTTTGTCGACACGAAACGGCGTAATTCCGTTTCGGCGATACGCACATGCGTAGCAACAAGATAAGCAATGATTCTGGGCGTGGTCAAACTATCATCGCAGCGCACGATGGCTTTTGCGATCCCCGTATGGGAGATCAATGCATGTTCAATTTCTTCAGCTGCGATGCGCACCCCATTGATTTTAAATTGCTGATCACAACGGCCCAGATAAAGTACTTCGTTATTATTAAGCATTTTGCCTAAATCCCCCGTACGATGCACCCGCCAAGTGCGGCCCTGACGTTCAACCTTATAAAAACGTTGATGCGTCAGGTCTTCGCGATTTATATATCCCCGGGAGACTCCATCGCCCATAATACAAATTTCACCCACTTCGCCCGGCTCTACTTCCAGACATTGCTCGTCAACGATCAGTAATTCGCTGCCGCGTAACGCATTACCAATAGTGACAGAATTTTCTGGCCATAGCCGACTGAACGAACCGTTCGCTGTTGCTTCTGTTGGACCGTATAAATTAAATAAACAAATATCCGGCACCTCGCGGAAAGTGCGATTTTTGAGATTGTTTGATACCACCTCGCCTGATAAAAACACGGTTTTCGGCAGCAGTTGGGCATCGGTGTCACATTGCTGCCGAACATAATTTAGTAATTCTTCCCAAATGGTGGGAACGCAATAAAGTGCTCCGTCCGGATATTGTCGATACCAATTCAACAATACCGGATACTGTTGAAGAATGTTTTTGGGTAGAATATGCAGCGTATCGCCTCGTAACAGAGGAGCATAAAGTTGCGTGACTGCGGCCGCAAAGCTAAGCGATGCAGTTAATGGTAGCCTGGTGCGAGTCACTGGCCATAAATCTTCATTGAACCAATTCAGATAGTAATCCATGTTAGCATGTTCAATCAGCACGCCTTTCGGGGTGCCAGTTGAGCCAGAAGTATAGAGGATATAGGCGAGGTCATCAGCAGCAACGTCAGGCAATGCGCAAGGAGGCAAGCTTTCCGGCAATGCCATCAGATCTTCTATAAATTGAACGGTTTTGCTCAGGCTTGTCAGATTGTTACGCTGATTTATTTCTCGGGAAGTGATTACCAAGAAGGATGATGAGTCGTTAATAATAGTCGCTATTCTTTCCAACGGATGAAAGTCTGAAAGGGGAACATAGGTAAAACCAGCTTTCATGATTGCCAAAAAAATAGTGGGTAAATGAAGGCAGGGATCCAGATATACCGCTATTACGCCGCTTCGATTTTTTTGTCCAAATTCATTAAATAAATAATGTGCGATACGCGTCGAAGTTTGTTTAAGTTGCAAGTAAGTCTGAGACTGTTCCTCAAACATAACGGCGATTGAGTCAAATTTATCCTCTGCAATTCTATCTATCTTGTTAAAGATAGGGAGTAATGAATCATTCATTTCCCAAGTTCTCTCACACTGAAACAAATATATCAAACAAGCTACTGTTGATAGGATAAACACACAATCAACGATGTTGCTGTCTGAATCTACAGCCCGATTTTTTTCCTGTATTCTGATCGTCAACTCAAGCTCAAGAGCAATCTACTGAGTAGCAATCTGGAATGAGAAAAACTTACTTGAGTGACATCAGTTAAGAAGTATTTCATGAGATTTAACTTTTGTTGCTCATCAGCAAAAAAGAGCGTTCTCCCCTGACAGTAGATGTATACGAGGTATTCTGTGCATTATTGTATATCCTCTTAGAGAAGGAAGCCGGTTATGAAATCGGAAAAGACAATTCATGCGCAATTTATGGCGCAGAAAATGAAAACACCTCACGCCATAGCGTTGAGAATCGATAATTCATCAATAAATTATGAGGAGTTGGATAATCGCTCAACAGCTCTGGCTGGTTATTTAATTAAACAAGGTGTCAATCCGGGCGATAAAATTGGCGTATATCTCCATAAAGGTGTTTCACTAATTGTCAGTCTATTAGGAATATTAAAGGCGGGCGCTTGCTATGTCCCGCTTGATCCCTCCTATCCTCAAGAACGCCTGTTGTATATTGTGCGCCACGCGAACATTCTCTTTATTATGACTGACCCGGCATTGGCGGCCAGAATACTGGTCGATGATGATAAAAAAATAGATATTACCGCGCTGCATTTGAATGCATCCTGCCATTTCCCACTACCCGAGGTTGGTGACGATGCCCTGTGTTATGTTATGTATACCTCAGGATCTACAGGCCAGCCAAAAGGCGTCATGATCCGGCATCGCACTGTTGTGAATTATCTTTGGTGGATGCAGGATGCTTTCGAGATAGCACAGCGAGATGTAGTACTTAACCAAACCACTTTCAGCTTTGATATATCAGTGTGGGAGATTTTCTGGCCGCTAATTACCGGTGCGAGCTGCGCACTGATTTCTGATGATATTAAGTATGATCCCCATCAGGTAATCAATTTTATGCAGCAACACCGTGTCACCGTGGTTCAATTCGTTCCGACGGCGCTGCGCGCCATTGTTGCAGCACAAAAGCTGCAAGCCTGTAGTGAATTGCAACATATTTTTTCTGGCGGCGAAGCACTGGATCAGAAACTGGTAGACGATCTGGCCGCGCAATTTACCGGTCAGATTCACAACCTTTACGGCCCGACGGAGACCACTATCTATGCCTGCCATTGGTTGTGCCAACCCGGTGCGGATGCAACCATTGTGCCTATCGGTATTCCTATTCCTCATGCCAGAGCGTATGTTCTGGATGAACAACTCAATGTGCTTTCGTCTGGTAAAGCTGGTGAGCTGTATCTGGCAGGCGATATTCTGGCGCAAGGCTATATCAATGAGCCGGAAAAGACGCGTAACAGTTTCGTGACCGAACTATTTGTAACGGATGCGCCAGGCCTGATGTATAAGACCGGCGATATTGTTCGAGCACGGGAAGATGGCGTACTAGAATTTCTCGGGCGCGTAGACAATCAGGTTAAATTGCGTGGCTACCGGGTGGAATTAAATGAAATAGAAGTCACCCTTCGCAATTACAGCAAATTATCTGATGCTGTCGTGATTCTAGAAGAGAATGATGAACCCAAGCTATTGGAGATCGTTGCGTTTTATGTTGTGAAAGAAAACGAAACCGTGCAGGAACTGGAGCTAAAAGAATATCTCTACAATATCCTGCCGTTTTATATGATCCCTTCATATCTTATCGAACAGGCTCTTATACCCACGTTACCCAACGGCAAAGTGGATAAGATTTCTCTACATCATAATTTCAAAAAAAGCCTAAGACGCACGACAAAAAATATCGTACCTCCCGCATCAAATATTGAAACTGAAATCATCAAAATATGGGAACAGGTGCTCAACAATAAAAACTTATCTATCCATGAAAATTTTTTCGATGCGGGTGGCAACTCATTACTAATGTCAAAGGCACATAGAGAAATCAAAAAGAACCTTGATATTTCAGTATCTATTATGGATCTGTATCAGTATCCCACCGTTAAGGCATTGAGCGCTTATCTAGCTGAGAAAGGCCTTAAATCCGCTTCCAGTAATAAAAGTGATAAAGCAGACAATAAATCATCAAATGGAGTCACCGCTCATGAATAATTTCGCTAACGTACGCGATAAAGACATCGCCATTATCGGCATGGCGGGTCGTTTCCCTGGCGCGGAAGATATTACCACTTACTGGCGCAACCTGCTTGACGGTCTGGAAACGATTACCACCTTTACTGAAGCAGAATTACGCGCTTCCGGTGTGGATGAAGAACTTATCGCAGCGCCGAACTATATTCGCCGCCGCGGGATCCTAGGTGATGCACAGCATTTCGATGCCAGCTTCTTTGATATTACGCCCCGTGACGCGGAAATCATGGATCCACAACACCGAAACTTCCTAGAGTGCAGTTGGCTGGCTTTTGAAAATGCCGGCTACGTGCCCTCGACATATCCTGGGAAAGTCAGTGTGTTTGGCGGTACCGGCACAGCCTGGTACCTGCAACAGGCTAGCACCAACCAAGAAGTTCAGAAGTATACAAGCGGCGCTTCACTGGTCACCAACAACGACAAAGATTATGTGACGACGCGGGTTTCCTACAAGCTGAACCTTAAAGGCCCCAGTATTAACGTACAGACAGCCTGCTCCACGGCGCTGGTCGCGATTGTTATGGGCGTTAATAGCCTGCTGAACGGTGAAAGCGATATGGTAGTCGCAGGCGGGGTTTCAATTGATACGCCGGAACGCCGTGGATACCTGTATATGCAGGGGGGAATGGAATCGGCTGACGGTCATTGTTACGCCTTCGATGCCCGGGCGAACGGCACCGTATTTAGCCGTGGTGTCGGTGTCGTGCTTCTGAAACGACTGAGTGATGCTATACGCGATGGCGATCACATTTATGCGGTAATTAAAGGCGGTGCCATTAATAACGACGGTAATATCAAAGCGGGCTTTACTGCGCCAGGTATCGACGGTCAGGTTGCCGTTGCCAAAGAGGCATTGCACCGCGCCAACGTCGATCCAACTACCATTAACTTTGTGGAAGCGCACGGAACCGCTACGGCGCTGGGCGATCCCATCGAGTTTAGCTCTCTGTGCCAAACGTTTCAGGAATTCACTTCTGAAAATCAGTTTTGTCGCCTGGGATCGGTCAAAACTAATATCGGTCATACCGATACCGCATCCGGTGTTGCCAGTTTAATCAAAGCCTCGCTGTCGCTGAAAAACCGCGTTCTGCCTGCTTCGCTGCACTACAAAACACCAAACCCTAACATCGATTTTGAAAACAGCCCGTTCATCATGAACACAGAAACGCACCCGCTGAACGCTAACGGTAAACCGCTACGGGCATTGGTGAATTCTTTTGGTGTAGGAGGAACGAATGCCTGCGTTATTCTGGAAGAAGCACCTGAAGTACCTGCCAGCAGCTCAACGGAAGGTTATCTGCTATTCCCGTACTCGGCAAAAACCCTCTCTGCGCTTGAAAAGATACGTGAAAACCTCAGGCAGTATCTACAGCAAAATGTAGAGGTCAACCTGACGGATGTAGCTTATACCTTGCAGGTCGGACGTCAACGTATGGTGCACAGCAGAGTTGTTGTTGCGCGTGACCGTGAGGCGTTGCTCAATAAACTCGCGCAACCCACAGTGATCGCGCCGCAATCAGGAAAAAATCACAAATCTGTCGTGTTTATGTTTCCAGGCCAGGGCAACCAGTATGTCAACATGGCGCGCGAGTTATACGACAGTTATCCTACTTTCCGCGAACATATGGACAGATGTTGCGCTCACCTTGAAAGCATCCTCGAACATAATCTGCACGACATCATTTTTCAGGACACAGAAAGTACGAATAAAGATCTCATCAATGAAACTCAGTACACGCAACCTGCGCTCTTTGTCGTGGAATACGCGCTGGCACAGTTATGGCTGTCATGGAGTGTGAGACCAGACCTTATGATCGGCCACAGTGTGGGTGAATATGTCGTAGCCTGTCTCTCTGGCGTATTGTCTCTGGAGGATGCGCTGACGGCAGTTGCAATGCGAGGAAAACTGGTACAGCAGCTTCCGGCAGGCGCTATGCTTGCCGTGTTGATGGAAGAAGATGCTCTGCGCGAATATTTATCTAAAAGCCATCTTGAGATTGCAGCCGCAAACTATCCTGGATTGTGCGTGGTCTCAGGCGGGTTGGTTGAGATTGAAACCTTCCAGAACAAACTGGAAGACGACGGTATTTTTTACAAACTCCTCGACACCTCTCATGCATTCCATTCTTACATGATGGAGCCGATGCTTGATGATTTCCGTAAGGTGATCGAAAAAATCACCTTTAATCCCCCTACCATCCCCTTTGTGTCTACCGTGACTGGCAACTGGATCACTGATAGCCAAGCGCAGAGCCATGATTACTGGGTCAACCATGTTCGTCAGCCGGTTCTGTTCACGCATGCTTTCAAAACGTTAATTGCCCAGGGGCATAACCAATTTGTTTTCCTAGAAGTAGGCCCAGGCCGATCGCTGGAGTCTGCTGCAAAACAGCATATCAATACGGCAGAAAACCCGGCAATTTTCACATCCCTGCCTATGGCTAGAGATGTCGCGCTGACTGGCGAACAATTTCTAGCAGCATTAGGTAATTTATGGTGCAGCGGTGTAACTATTGATTGGTCTGGTTATTATAACGGTCAGCGCCGTCTGCGCCTGCCGCTGCCAAGCTATCCTTTTGAACGTAAAGAGTTCCGTCTTCCGATGGTGAATATGGAAGCGTTAAGCGGGCTGGATAATCGTTCCATTAATGCGCGTAAGAGAAAACAATCAAATATTAGTAACTGGTTTTATATGCCAGCCTGGCATCAGACGATCCCGGGGAAGTACATGAGTGGCAGGGTCGCTGCGGTAGCAACAGACTGTTGGGTGATTTTTACAGATAAACAGGGCGTCGCTGATGCGCTGCTCTCACAGCTTAGAGAGAACGGTTTTACTGTTATCACCGTTACGCAGGGTAAAACGTACCAGGAGAACGACAATGTTTTCGTGATCGATCCTGATAAAAGCGCGCATTACGTTAGCCTGTTCAGCAACATTAAGAAAAGAGAGTTAACGCCAACTCGTATCCTTCACTTATGGAGCCTCTCTAAGGAAAATGACAATGCCCGGTTGATTGATTCCTGTGAGATTTTACAGTGCGACGCATTTTACAGCCCAATGTACCTGCAACAGGCGCTGATTGCAGAAAACCTGTTAGACGGCTTGCGCTTGTTGCTTGTCACCAACAATATCTTCAGCGTTGCGGGTGAGCCTATCGGTTCGCCGCATAAAGCCCTGCTTACTGGACCTGCCAGGGTTTTTTACCATGAATATCATGAAGTGCGTTGCCACCTGGTAGATATTGATCTTGATGCCCCAGCTGCGGACATCGCCAACCTGCTGATCGATGAAAGCAATATCGATACCGATGGCAATTTGGTCGCCTACCGTCAGGGTTATCGCTGGGAAGAAGCCTATCGACAGGTGCCGCTCTCTTCTGAAGAAAGCAATAAAACCGTAGCTATTCGCGATGATGGTGTTTATCTAATCACCGGCGGTTTAGGAGGGATCGGTATGCTGGTTGCGAAGCAACTGGCGCAGAACAGCAATGCGACATTGATTCTGACGTACCGCTCACCATTGCCGGCACGTGAAGAGTGGCAATCCTGGCTTCAAGAACATGCAGTGGATGATGCCCTCAGCGAAAAACTCGCCTGTATCTTGCATCTGGAAGAACAAGGTAATCACGTGCATCTGTTGAATGTAGACGTTTGCGATTACGCCGGTATGAAAGCGGGTCTGGCTGAATTCTCTCATATTGATGGCGTATTCCACACGGCGGGTGTCGTCGGAGGTGGGATTATTCCCCTCAAAAACACATCTAACTGTACTGAAGTGCTAAATCCAAAAGTTCGCGGTACATTAATTTTGGATGAACTATTGGCTAACAGAGCGCCGGATTTCTTCCTCTTGTTCTCTTCCATTTCCGCCATTGTAGGCGATCCCGCTCGTATTGATTACTGCGCAGGTAACGCCTTTATGGACGTTTTCGCCCATTATCGTAATCAACATCGCCCGGGCTGTAGCATGTCCATTAACTGGGGCCAGTGGGGTGATATTGGTATGGCCGCGCGATGGAATAAGCAGCTCAATGAAAAAGGAAGAAACACGACATTTAAGAAAATTACCGGCGATCTTCTTACGAAAATTGAAAGTAAAGCCAGTGAAGAAGTGTTTCGCGTAAATCTTTCAGTCAATCAAGATTGGGTGATTGACGAGCACCGCTTATTAAAAACACCCACGTTAGTCGGGACCTCTATTTTGTCTCTGCTGAATGAATATCTGAATGTGTTTAAACTAGGCGAAGAGTTACAAGTTAAGAATCTGATGCTGAGCACACCAGTGCTTTACCATAACGCCTGGCCGCGAGAAATGAATCTGGTTGTTACCCAACAGGATAAAGGTTACAAATTCAGCCTGAAAAGTCGCGGAATTCTGAACTTTAACTGGCAAGAACACGCATTTGGTCAGATTGGCGAAGCTAAAGAAGTGGATGACGACTATGAGCAGCCGGATGTGATTCGCCGGCGTTGCTCTACTGTTATCAATGATTACGCGCTGAGCACCAATGAAGATTTCCTAGCGCTAAGTCATCGTTGGAATACTATCGCTGAACTGCGCAAAAATGAAACCGAATGGTTTATTAGTCAAGCTCTGGCAAAAGAGTTCGTGGGCGATCTGCAACGTTATGTCTTTCATCCGGCAATGATTGATTCGGTCGCTGTCGCGTGTTTGTCGAGTTTGACGAAAGATCATTTCCTGCCGATCAGTTATGGGCATATTGATTTCCATGCGCCATTAGAAAAAGAGTGTTTTGTTCATGCGAAATTAAATCAGCCCCATCGATCCCAGGATAATACCATTGTTATGAACATTGTATTTTTCTCGGCGCAGGGTAAGAGATTGATGACACTTGAGAATTATACGTTGATTAAAATCACGGATAATAATCAGGTGAGTGCCGGTGAAATAAATAAAATAACTGAGGTAAAAGTTAATTTACAGAATAAAGACATCCTCTATTTTGAAGGACAGGAGGCTGTAAAACATATTCTTAATCACCTGGAATTCCCACAGTTAGTGGTGGTTACATCCGATCTGGATCAATTAATTTTTGAAGCGATCCCAGAAAAAGAAAAGGAAGATAGTTTACAAATCGAAGCCAGTGTTTCGGATTCGCATGGCCGTCCGGCCTTGTCGGTGGAATATGTTGCGCCAGAAAATGATATTGAAAAAGAAATTGCAAATGTATGGCAATCCATACTTGGGATTTCTGGTATTGGCGTGCTGGACAATTTTACGGAGCTGGGGGGCAACTCTCTGCTGTCTGTACACGTTGTTTCTATTGTATCGAGTATTTTTGAAGTTGATATTCGCGTGGATCTTTTCTATCAGGATCAAACTATCAGAGGCATGGCTAATCTGCTGGTTGGCGCATTAATCGAGTAAATAAATATCGCGTTATAGCTGCCAGTGCACACTATCACTATGACCCGACATGCTACCTAGGAAGAAAAGAATATGACAAACAAAAGCGATGTTATTCGTTCATTAAGCTTGGATGAAATAAAAAAATTAGCCCGCCAGAAAAAAATACAAACCGCAGACAAGACACAAGACGAAATTCAGCGCTGCACCGATGTTAAGCGTAAACAATTTCCGCTGACCAGTTCGCAAAAAAGCATGTGGATGCTTGATCAATACCTTGAAGATAAAAGAGCCTATAACAATTCCTATGCTTTTGTTTGTCATATGGCGCTCGAATTCAATCAGGAGCAAGCACGTCACGCGTTAACGTTATTGACCCGTAAGCACACTATTTTACGCACAACATTTCAGATGGTTAATGGTGAAGTGATGCAATGTATCTCGGATGATATTATTTTTAATTTCGTCTATGAAGATATCGTAACCATGCCAGAAGAGGAGAAAAAGGATCGTATTGATAAGCAAGCGCTCAAAGAAGGACGCCGGATTTTTGATCTATCCCGTGGGCCACTTTCCTATTGGCGGGTGATTAAAACCCAACATAATGAGTATGTGATGATGCTAACGCTTCATCATATTATTTCTGACGGCTGGACAATGAATCTCTTTTTCAGGGAGTTAATGGGGATCTATTTCCAATTGGAAAATGGCATTATGCCAGCAGTTGATGATTTTTTGCAATTCTCTGACTATGCACTGGCAGAAAACCAGTGGCAAATTAACGGTCATTACAACCGAGGTCTGGCGTACTGGAAAAAACAACTGGATGGCGTACAGGGTATACTGAATATTCCCACCGACGCGCCACGTCCTGCACAAATGAATTCGCGGGGCAGCATCGTCAGCCAGACACTGGATCGTGATTTGCAAAAAACCTTAAGCGTGCTGTGTAGTCATCATAACAGCACTCTGTTTCATGCTATGTTAACCGCCTGGCAAGTCTTGCTGTACTTCTACAGTGGTCAGAACGAAATCATCGTCGGAATTCCTTTCGCAAACCGAAATCATGCAGCGAGTCGGGATTTGATGGGGCTTTTTATGAATCCCCTGCCGCTGCGTGGGGATATCCGTGCGGAATCTCGATTTGATGAAATATTGGCACAGGTGCGCGCGAACTGCGCTGAGGCGATGCTTTATCAGGACGTTCCTTTCAACATGATCCTAGACAACATCAGTTTTGTGCGCTCACCTCGGGTGAATCCCCTGTTCCAAGCCATGCTATGCTATCAGGTTTTTCCGCATTTCTATGAAGATAGCCAAACATCGATTAAACCTTTAAAAGTGGATTATGGCGTTTCAAAAACCGAACTTGACCTCTGGGTCGAAGAAGACAGCGATAAGCTGTTATTGACGCTCTATTACAACTCGACCCTTTACCGTGAAAGCACGGCTAGGCAGATGCTGGAACATTTCCAACTAATACTGCGCCAATTCGTGAACAATCCGCATATCACCCTCGCGCAGATCTCGTTGTTGAGTGACGAAAAGCGAAGTCAGTACCAGGCCTGGAGTCCTCAACCGCAAGCCGATTTTGTATCGGTACACCAACAATTGGTCCAAGTCGCTAATAATGCTCCGTACCAGATGGCGGTGCGTTGCGATGATCGGGTGCTGAATTATCAACAGGTAGAGGAGCAATCAGAAAATCTGGCTCAATGGCTGCTGGCAGAGGGCTTGCAACCTGGTAATGTGGTCGGTATTCATATGGAGAAGGGCATCGACTGCATGATAGCCATTATGGCTATTTTGCGAGCAGGCGGATGTTATCTCCCGTTGGATATCACCCTACCGCATGAACAGTTGGAGTATATGATATACGATGCAGCGGCACGCTGGATGCTCACCGAGAGCGATAATGTCACGTTTGACGGGGTGACTTCCCTGAATATTCATGTGACTCCCCTATCGATTGCCCGGCAGCCGCTGCCGAACGTTGTCCCGGACGCCCCTGCCTGTATTATTTATACCTCAGGCAGTACGGGTACACCGAAAGGAGTACAGGTCAATCACGCCCAACTTGCTTGCTGTTGCGATAACGCTCGCCAGATCTTACAACAACCTACAGGAGCGCATTATGGCATGTTCTCTAGTTTCACAACCGATCTGGCTCATACCATGATTTTTCCTGCCCTGACCAGCGGTGGCTGTTTAAACATTATCAGCAATAGCACATTACAAGATCCGCTCCGTCTGACAGCATTACTCACGCATCAGCCGCTCGATTGTATAAAAATAACGCCATCCCATTTTAGTGCATTATTAAATGGTGAAAACGTATCTGCTCTACTTCCATCCTCCGTGCTCGTGTTAGGGGGTGAGCGTGTGCCCTGGTCGCTGGTTGAACACTTGCGAGCGCTGAATGCCCGCTGCCGCATTTTGAACCACTATGGAACAACCGAGAGCACCGTAGAGATCACAACGTGGGAAGCTATGCCGGACACACAGTTGCCGGCAGGCAGCTATCTGCCCATTGGTAAACCTTTTCCCTGTGTGCAATTGCTGATTTTAGATAATCAGTTCCAGCCGCTGGCTGACGGTTTGCCTGGTGAAATCTGCATTGGTGGCGCACTCCTCAGTGCTGGCTACATTGGCAGTCATTCGCACAAAAACGCCAGTGCCTTTATTCCCCACCCACTGCTTAAAGATGAACGCCTTTACCGTACTGGCGACAAAGGACGCTACCTGCCGGATGGCAATATTGAGTACTTAGGGCGTTTCGATCGCCAGGTGAAAATCCGCGGTTTTCAGGTTGAACTTGCCGAAATCGAGAACGTTCTTCATCAGTGCTCCGGCGTAACTCAGGCCGCTGCGTTAGTAAAACCGATCAGTGACGATGAACAACAATTACTGGTCTTTTTTGCGACGGCACCCGGGTGGCAACAGGATGATATTAAAAATTATGCTCGTGCCCAGTTACCTCACTTTATGTTACCGGATAGATGGTTATGGCTTGAATCGATGCCACTCACCACCAGCGGTAAGATCAACTATACTTGGCTGAACACACTGACGTTGCCACACGATGATATCACGTGTCGACGCCCGCAAAGTGAAACGGAGCGCCTGCTGCATCGGCTTTATTGCAGTATGCTCAATCTTAGTGACGTCGGTATTGATGACAGTTTTTTCCAACTGGATGGCAATTCGATCAATGCACTAAAACTAGTGATGCAGGTTAACCAGCAATTCGGTATCTCTTTGTCTCTGGGACAGTTGATTGAACATAGCAGTATTTCGCAATTGGCACAGTTTGTGGAGAAGGTCATCACTTCACAGGCGTTAACTTCTCTGGTGACGCTGAACAAGGGTAATGAGAGCCAGCCTACCTTTCTGATGGTCCATCCAGCAGGCGGCAATGTACTCTGCTATTACCCCATGTTGAAACCTCTGGGGTCACGCTACCCGGTCTACGCTCTTCAGGTCGCTGATTTTAGCCAAATTAACGACTATGACCGCGAAATATCCTCCCTGGCTGCATTCTACCTGCGACAAACAGGGGATCTGATCTATCGCCAAAAACTGATTATTGGCGGCTGGTCGCTGGGTGCAACTATCGCTTTCGAAATGGGCCAACAGATCGCCAGCATCACAGGTTTGGCACCAACGCTTCTGGTGTTTGATCAGCCTGCGCCGCAAATGCGCGTCGATAACGCTGAAAATATGAGCGACAGCAAACGCCTAGTTTATTATGCCCACAAAGTTGCGATGTTTACAGGCACGCATTTCAATATTTCGGAAGAGAAATTGGCTGCGATGAGCCATGATGAACGCACCTATCTGTTTATGAGTGAATTTCAACGCGCAGGGTTAGTCCCTGCTTCACTGAGTTTTGAATATTTCCGTCATTTTCTGGTAATTTTCTGGGCGCACATCAATGCCAGCGATCGTTATATCGGTGCGCCTTATTCCGGAAACATTGTGGTGGCCGAAGCGCAGGAGGATTTGCCTGATAGGATACGGTTGCCTGTAGCTGGACTTGGCTGGCAGAGCTTGGCGGATAAAGCTGTCATCATTTTGCCAGCGCAAGGCAATCATGTCACCATGATGAAAGAACCTTTCATCACAGAACTTATTCAGCGTGTAAAACAGGTGCTGCCATGAGCGCAACCGGGCAGGCAAATACCTTGAGTATTGAGGGAAACCACAAAGAAAATTCAGAGATATCCTTCCGTAGTTGGTGCGCTGTTATTGGCGGCCTGCTCGGCGGCTTTATGGCCATTATGGATATCCAAATAACCAACTCGTCGATGAAGGTTATTCAGGGCGCTTTATCAGCCACGCTGGATGATAGTTCGTGGCTAATGACCTCTTACTTTACTGCTGAGATCATCGCCATCCCTCTGTGTGGTTGGTTAACGCAGGCGCTTGGCAGCAACCGCTATGCCCTGTGGTGTATCGTCAGTTTTCTTGCTGCGTCAATACTGTGTTCATTTTCATGGAACCTGAATTCCATGATTGTCTTTCGGGCATTACAGGGATTCAGCGGCGGCGCGCTAATCCCTCTCTCATTTCGCCTGATTATTGAGGTCTTACCGGGAGAAAAACGCCCCTTCGGGATGTCTTTATTCGGTATTGTGAGTACTTTTTCCCCAGCAATTGGCCCCTCGCTGGGCGGTTGGCTGACAGAGACGTTCTCTTGGCACGCTATTTTTTACATTAACGCCGTGCCTGCTGTTTTCGCTTGTAGCCTGATTAACTATGGGATGAAGCGCCCGCCCATTCGTTGGCAGGTTATTCTCGACGGTGATTTTATCGGCATCCTCACTGCGATGCTATGGTTAGGCTCATTGGAAGTCGTTCTGGAAGAAGGGCGCAGTTTGCACTGGCTGGATTCTAACCTTATCTGCTCGCTTATCGCGATATCTGTAGTGGCATTTTTAGGGTTCATTTATGATCAGCTTGTGCACCCTTCCCCATTAATTAACATCCGCATGTTCAGAAATGCGGCGTTCTCGCATGCCTGCATTATGTTCTTTATGCTGGGTATCGCTATTTATGGCACGCTGTTTATGGCGTCGTTTTATCTTACCACTGTGCATAACTATGACGCTCTACAGATTGGCAATGTTTTGATTTGGATGGGGTTACCGCAACTGGCAATCCTCCCATTTATCCCGAAGTTGCTTAAGATTTTCAATCTGAAGTATATGATTTTCATCGGCTTCACCTGTCTGGCCATTAGTTCATTCATGAATGGGCATATGGATAGCAATTTTGCCGGGCAGAAGATGAAATTCTCGTTACTGATTTGGGCGCTGGGGCAACCCTTTATCATGGTGCCGCTTTCCATGATTGCTACCCGTAATGTCCAGTCCAAAGATAGCGCCTCATCCGCTATTCTGATTAACATTACCCGCAGCGTTGGCGGCTCAATGGGTACGGCTATTCTTTCCACCCTCTACGTTAATCATGCGTGGATGCATGCCAAACAGATCCAATCGATGATAACTTCCGATAGCGATGCGTTTAATCGCTACGTGGATAGCGTCAAAGCGCTTTTGATCCATCACGGTGGCTCGCTAAATAACCTCAACGTTCAACAGACCGCCTATGCAATATTAATTAAAGACATTAAGTTGCAGGCTCAAATCATCGCGTTTAATGACATCTTTTATGTGATGGGCGGGATGATGCTGGCCACAGCGATCATGGCATTGCTCGCAACAAAGAATTTCCGGTTATTCCAGTCCTCACAGGAGAAATAATAAAATGAGCCAGAATACCCCTTTTACTTTTCTGCATTACCTGCGCTCGCGTACAGCGTTACTGAACATCATCATTCCGTTAGCACTTTATTATAGTGCGCTGTACTTATTTGGCATTGGTACGGCGTTGCTGGTCAGCGCGGTTTGGGCCGCATTTCTCGCGCTACAAAGCAAAAATCGTCAGGCGACGCTGGCCGTTGTGCTGATGATCCTGCTTTCCGGTCTATGCCACTATTTATTCCTGCGTCATCCCGCGTGGCTGCCCGTTCAACGGGAGGATGTTTTTCTGTCGCTAAGTGGCGCATTAACGGTTGCGGTGGTTTTCCTTTTTTATTCGCTGCGCGGTGAGTCCGTTATCCAGACCTTAGCCGAACAAGCAAGGCCACAACTTAGGACTCTGAACATATACGGCTCACCCGCCTATTTTCGCGTCTGGCGAGAAATATCGCTGACGTGGATAGTCGTTTATCTGTGCAAAGCAATCCTAGTATACCTGCTGTATCACTTACACAGCCCATTATTGAATACATTCCTGCTAGTGGTTGGCTGGCCGCTAACGTTGGCGATGATATTTTTTAGTGTTCGCTGGCCACGTTATCGCTGGCAGGCAAAAACGAAGCAGTCTTGAGCTTTTGCCTGACACCGAGAGAATCACCCATAACCTACTAGTTTAAAGGTAAGCAGATCATGACACATTACGAAAACAAAGCCATCGTACTGGCTAGGCACCCTGAAGGCCCCTTACAACTCAGTGAGTTCCGCATGGAGATAACGCCTGTCAGAGATCTGGAGCCGGGCGAATTCCTTATCGCCAATCAGTGGTTATCGCTGGATCCCTACATCCGTCTGCGCCTGAACCTCAGTACAGATTATGTCAACTCCATCCATTGCGGCGACGTTATCGCCGGAGAAACCGTCGGCGTTGTGGTAGCATCTCGCAACCCGAACTTTAACGAGGGCAGCAAAGTCTTCGTATATTCAGGCTGGCAGCAGTACTACATCAGCAACGAGCGTGATTTTATTGTTCACACCTTGCCGCAGGTCGAGCTGTCCGACACCATTTTTCTGAATACCGTGGGTACACCGGGACGTGCTGCCTATTTCGGCATGATACGTATCGCTAAACCGCGTGCAGGGGAAACGTTGGTGGTATCAGCGGCCTCTGGCGCGGTGGGATCAACCGTAGGGCAGATTGGCAAAATGGCGGGGTGTCGGGTAGTAGGTATCGCTGGTAGCGAAGAGAAATGCCGGTATGTCGTTCATGAGCTTGGGTTTGACTTCTGCGTTAACTATCGAGACAGCGATTTCAAACACCAACTGCGCCAGGCTTGCCCGAACGGCATCGATATTTACTTCGAAAATGTCGGTGGCCGAATTTCGGTGCTGGTCGCACAATTATTAAATGACGGCGCCCGCGTACCGGTTTGTGGCAATGCGGCTAATTACGATCAATCATCCAGTATTGCGGCTTCCAGCCCTGCTGATTTTTTCTCCTCTCTGCCAAATCCCCCTGTCAACCGTTTTTTTCTGGTAACGGAATGGTTTAAGGATTACCCGGAATCGGATGAGTGGCTATTGAATGCGCTTCATGAAGGAAAACTTAAATATCGGGAAACGTTAATTGATGGGTTGGAAAAAGCTCCGCAAGCTTTTATCGATCTCTTAAACGCCAGACATTTTGGAAAACAAATTGTCAAGATAAGCTGATCTGTATCGCCAGAAAATGTTATCTCCAGCTTTTCCGGCAGTTACACATCTTATGCGATAATTGCCAATGAAATACGTTAAAAAAATCTTTATTCCACTCATTGTGGTTTCGCTTATGGGTAGTTTCCTATACTGGTTATTATACTGGCGCTATATCCAGACTACCGATAATGCCTATACCCAAAGCGATATCACCAATGTTAGCGCCCGCATTAGCTCCCAGGTGATGACGTCTTATGTCACTGATAACCATGAAGTAAAACAAGGTCAGCTTTTAGCTGTTCTCGACGATCGTGCTTATAAAGTCGCGATCCTGAAAGCAGAAGCTGATGTCGCAAAAACGACGGCTGCGCTGAGTAATGCGCAAGCTAATGCAAAGATGCAAGAAAGCATCATCAACCAGTACAGCAGCCGTCTTACTTCAGCCAAAGCTAGAGAAAAATATGCCACTCAGGAATTGATTCGCATCAACCAGCTTAATACACGCCATTATGTCGCTCAAGGCGATATAGACAAAGCTGACAGCGCGCACAAAATCGCCGTTGCCGACGCAGAGGAAGCACAGGCAAGCCTAGAGACTCAGCAAACTAAACTGGCGGTGCTGAAGACCACCATTGAACAGGCTCAAGCGCAACTAAAACATGCGCAGGCCAGCTTGGCGGATGCACAGCTACAGTTAACTTATACTCGAATTATTGCGCCTGTTTCCGGCGTGATAGGAAACCGTAATCTTCAGGTTGGTATGTTTACCCAGGCCGGGCAAACTATCGCCAGTATTGTCCCCGAACAGCAGCCGTGGGTTGTAGCTAATTTTAAAGAAACGCAGCGAGGCAGGATGAAACCAGGACAACCTGTTGATATCACTATCGATAGCTATCCCGGTGAAATTTTTGAAGGCCATATTGAAAGCCTAGCTCCGGCGACCGGTTCTGTATTCGCGCTTTTGCCCGCCAATAACGCCACTGGGAACTTTACAAAAATTGTGCAACGTTTTCCGGTCAAAATTGTTTTCAATAAACCGATAACAATGGCGAGCGGGTTGTCTTGCGAAGTCACGATAGATACACGTCATATGGTTCTGTCGCACTAGCACGTCATGATTTGAGTAACGTCCGCAATTGGCTCAATATAGTCATTCATACTCTGATAGTTACACTGTGAGGTAATTTAGGGTATGCGCTTATTGGTTACGAATATCCGAATCTACAACAAACGAATCGAAGCGTTGTTCGATACCATGCCAGATGCAGACTTGTTTAAATCACTTCCCTGTATGGGCTCA
Organism: Xenorhabdus griffiniae; assembly: GCF_037265215.1. NCBI lineage: Bacteria > Pseudomonadati > Pseudomonadota > Gammaproteobacteria > Enterobacterales > Morganellaceae > Xenorhabdus > Xenorhabdus griffiniae. Next base: position 1,401,481 of record NZ_CP147737.1, read on the forward strand.
CGAATGCTTGCAGCATTGAGTGATAACCGTAACCGCTTTAACAATGCAAAAGAAATTCAAAATTACGCAGGCATCGCACCGGTAACCATGCGAAGTGGTCAGAAATCGTGGGTACACTGGCGGTGGCAATGTGCCAAGTTCGTCAGGCAGACATTTGTTGAATGGGCTGCCAAGACAATGCAATCATCATACTGGGCCAAACAGTATTATCAGGGGTAACGTGAGAAAGGAAAATCACATCAATCCGCGATCCGAGCACTGGCATTTAAATGGATCAGGATAATTTATCGCTGTTGGAAAACCAGAACCTGTTACAACGAAGCAAAATACTTACTGGCACTCAAAGATCGAAATTCTCCTTTGCTTAAAGAATAAAAAGATTGTCGAATGCCTCCGGGAGTGAAGCTGACGGTCAGACAAGGTAGCGATTAATCTAGACTAATACAGATAAACAGATAAATACCTTTTATCAGGGAAAATAGTGTTATTCCGTCTCACCTTTCTGGTAATACACCTGCCGGATATAGCGCCCACGTCCATCACCGTGCCCCAAATCCATTGATGCCAATGCCAGCGCTTCCCGCTCACTGAATCCCTGCGCTTTGTAATGTTCGCCGGATTGTTGGGCAAAGTGGTAGCGCATACTGTGTGGCGCTTTATTGCCCGTCAGTCCAGCACGTCGAACAACGTACCGGTAACGATCGATGGCCTGCGTGATCGTCGGTTTATCGATCAGTTTGCCGCTGCGTGGATTCATTTCGCGTTCAGCGTAGGCAATGGCGTGTTGCAGCGCGGCCCGATCCAGTATCACCGTTAGCCTCGGATGCCCGCCTTTGGTGCCAAACACCACTCGTACAGACTCATGACCCTTTGCCAGCGCTTTTTTCCAGGTGGCTAAAGATTTATAGGCTTCCACCGCTTCTTTGGTCCGTAACCCCAACACGTACGCCAACTGCATGACCGCCGCGACACTACGATCTTTTTGTTCGATCTGCTGAAAGATTTCTCTGAATTCTACCGGAGTCAGTGCTATTTTCGTTCCCTTACGGCTGCTACCCGCAATGCCCAGCGCCCGGTTGTTCAACCGCACATTGTCGGTGGAGGCCAGCTTGTGTTTTCCGGCCCGTGCCAAAATCATGCGCAGTGCCGACATCTCATTTTGCAAAGTCCGGTGACTGATATGGCTGTTTTTACGTTCAGCAATATAGCGCTCAATATGCTGAGTTTTCAGGCTGTCCATCTGCCGGAGTCTGATGCCATTGTCTTTCAGAAAGTTAAGAAACTGTCGGGCAATCCGCTCACGATCGGCCACCGTGGCAAAACTCCCGCCCGCTTTCCGGGCGTGGGTAATAAATTCTTTTCTGAACCGTTCAATTTTCGAACGTGCTGATTTCTGCGCCATGCCCGCCTCTCCTGCTAATTTGCCTGTTTTTCATATTTTTTAAAACAAATCCCTGCATGTCGGTTCAGGTTCACCGTTCCGTGGTGCGTCAGACAATGTGTAGCAGAGCGAGGGTGATGTTAAGTTTTTGCAGGAGTTCGCTACGTGCTCGGCACGGCGGTGGAATACTCCCCGTTCAGGGCCTGATCAATCAGGATGAACGCCTCATTATCGTGACGTGGTGTGATTTCTCCTTTTTTACGGCATCAGCCTGTTATCAGGCAGTGGGTTAAAAAACAAACGAAACAAATCGATTTCGGCAAGAAAATGTCGGTGAAAAGCAGTGACTTTGAGTAATGCGGGGTTCAAATCGTTCGTGAAGGCAGACCGGACGTGCTCTGGACGTTGGTCGCCTAGCGGCGTCACTTGGTTATCGCTGCGCTCAAACACAAGTGACGCCGCGTAATTTTCGTGACGTTTATCGTGATAGATACAAAACGTGGGTGAATGTTGTACCGGTTAAAACGGTCTCGTTTAACGTAAGACAGGGCCTATTTTGCCCTGTTGTGTGAATAGCCGGTGATGAATAACACCGGGAAACTTTCATCCTCAGACGATGGGTTAGGTGTCCGGGGATATCTGCTTCCAAAAGTGCGCAGATGTACCGCATGGTATGCACTCCCTTGCAGGCTACGGGAGTTTTCGTTTGCCGCTTAACGCTGATCCTTACAGGCAATGGATCATGGGTAACAGTTAAGTACCTTATCGATTAGGTTGAGCAAGGTCAAACTTTTGTTCGATATTAAGGTGAGAAATTCAGCGAAAAAGTCCCAACGTCAGGGTAAATACGGTCTTAAACTCATAATCCGTAACCTATCAGGAACACCATTCCCTTATACTTTAATCTCTAAAGGATGTTTATATTTAATGCCGGTTAATTCTGACAAATCGACCTCTTTTCCTGTCGTGAGAAAAAGGTTTCTGCGCCTCAGGTTGTACAGGTGAAGGCAATGCTCACACATATCAGCCACATTCGCCGGATTTTTGATTGCCTTGAGTGTCCTGACTGCGTATTTACCACATCGGCACCGCACGACATAGATGGCACTGTTTTTATGGTTACCCCGTTGCGATAAAGGACGAACCCCTAACACGGTAAAAAAGCCATATTCATAACCCTGGACCTGCATCAGTATGTTGATTAAATTGAGTTCTCTTTTATTTAAACGCAAATCATACGTCGTTTTGTAAGGAATAAAATGACTGGAGCGTTTTTGAATTTTCTTTCTCTTATCATTTTTATCGGTATCACTCATCACTTTTACTTATCCATTTGAGAATAGATTAAATTTTTTCAATTTAACTCTTTTTATTATTAATTCAATAGCGAAAAAACTAAATGTAATAGGTAGTTCACCGGAGCTGTGTATTCCCATCACCATAAACGGCGAAGCCTCAATGGCTTCGACCATTGAGGCTTCTATAAATTGTCTACTACCATAAACAAGAAAGTTTAATATAATAGAACATGACAAATATAGCGCTTTTAGTGTAAGTCACTTTGAGTGAAATGGCATTAAGTCATTTAGCTTTTTGTGATACACATCATGAACATTAAGCTAATGCAATTCCAACATGAAATATAAAAAGACAGAAAATAGATATACCCCCTGGATTAAGAAAAGTCATAAATCAATTCAATAATACATTTTCGTTAAATAACTGTAACCGTCCGGTGATCTCACCTTGCATTGCCAGATAAACACAAAGTGGGATTTAGCTAAACGGGTTTTCAGGCCAGGGCAGAAGTTCATTCAATCGGTTGTTCGGCCTGGTGGATATCGCTAAAGCCCAGCGTGCCCGTTTCTAGCCGGTTTTTATCCTTATCCGCGTGACTGGCAATCACCGCACCGTCAAGCTGGGTATGTTCCCCCACCTGGATATCAAACCCGCCCTTGCCGGCAAAGATGCCCGTTTGCTCGTTCACCGAATCAAACGTGCTGTGCAGCTTGTCACGGCTGGCATTGACACTGGCCGAACCGTTCATGGAACCATAGGTAAAGCTGGCCCCGGCGCAGGCATTTTCCTGCTTACTGTTGTAATGGTCCTTATCCTGTTCGCTGGCGAGATGTAAGTTGCGGCCCGCATCGGCCGTCACCATCACTGCACCCACTGCACAACCAATACCTGTACCACAAGATATTGTATAATTAACCTATATGATATTTATGGCAAATATCATTAGCAGTTATATTACCTTTGAGTAAGTTTTCGTATTCATCTTTTGTGATCTCGGCTTTGCATTCTTTCCCTTCTAAAGAACCAGATAAACAAGAAAACACATATTTTTCATTTTCTTCTTTAACAACCCTCCACCAACTAGGATCTGTTGAGAATTCGTTATCCTTTAAAGGTGTTGGTTCGGGGTATGAAAAAGGTTTCATTGTGTAATATTCATTCATATCTTTCATTCTTTTTTACCTTTGTTAAATGATTTGATATCAATCAATTGGACATTAGGTTTATGAGAAAAATCCATTACTGCCTCTGATACCCCACCTGATGTTTTACCACCAGGCAACCAATATTGATTAGCTCCATTTTCATTACCAGATGGCATATTCAAATTCTTAAATTCACTCCTGGGTATATAAAAAACTCCCTGTATCTGAATTGGATAAATATCCTTTAGTTAACCCTAATTTTTCTTCAACTATAGATAAGTTTCCTTTTGATTCAGCCATCAATTTATCAAACTCAGATTTGGGCATTACAAATCCTTTATCGGGGCCGATGGTTCCAAACCTTTTTACATCATTCATCGAAGTGAACCTAGGGCGTGTTGACGTTTCGTGGAGGGAAGTTTGAACAGCATGATGATCTGGTATCATTGTCTTCGCGAAAAAACCATTACCCCAGCTCATCATGCCAAGAACAATGTTATCAAAATCTTTATGGAATACGCTAGCTGTATTAATGCAACAACATGGATGTATTTACCACAAAGACGCGCATTACCTGACTTTCGAAGGGATCCTTTATCGAATGAGAACGGGATGTCCGTGGCGGGATTTACCCGATGAATTTGGCAAATGGAATACGCTTTTTAAGCGCTTTAACGCCTGGTCAAAGAAAGGTGTTTTTGAATTATTATTCAAATTGTTATCTGAAAATACAGACACCGAATGGTTATTCATTGATGGGAGTATTATCCGCGCTCATCAACATAGCTCAGGGGCAGCTTCAACAGAAGATGAAGCCATCGGTAAAAGTCGAGGTGGACGTTCGACTAAAATTCATTTGGCCGTAGACAGTTATGGTTTGCCTGTCCATTTTGAGCTGTCAGGGGGTCAAACGCACGACATTGTACATGCAGAAAGTTTGGTCACCCATTCACCCGCATCCGATTTTGTGATCGCGGATAAAGGTTACGATAGCGGTACTTTCAGAGATTTCGTTGAAAAACAAGGTTCAAAAACGGTCATTCCCTATCGAAAAAATAGCCGAAAACCCGATAAAAGTATTGATGAAGTTTTATACTGTTATCGGCATTTGGTCGAAAATGCGTTTGCCAGAATAAAACATTTTCGAGCTATTGCGACAAGATACGATAAATTGGCGCGAAATTACGCCAGTATGTTGGCACTGGCGTTTGTCATTATATGGTTACCGATGTGGGTTGAGTAAATGGTGAACTCAAAACGTCAACAGCCCCTAATTAATTACTGACATCAATAATACATTTCTTCAGGCTATCCCGGTGTTTGATAAAACGGGAAGTGGACTATGTGGAAGTCGGCTTTATTGCTTTGGGGGGATTGCTGGCCTCATTATCGGCTAATGCGAAAGTGGTTATTTATACTGACAGTCAGCATTCTCCCGTCAATCTTTCCCCGGAGACACAAATTGTCTGGCTGGATGTGGCTGAACAACAGCGGCAGAAAATCTTCGCTCACCTTTCTGCCGATCCGCAGCAAGCCGCTATTCAAGCACAAGCGATACTGCAATCACCCCAATGGCATCAGCAGGAACAGCAACTGATTCAGTCTTATCGTGCTGTTGTTAAAGCCTGGCAATCAGGCGTGCGTAAATACCCTGCGGTGGTATTTGATGACCGGGATGTGGTGTATGGCACGGTGGATGTGGCAAAAGCGAGTGCCCTCAGGGAGCAGCGCCAGCCATGAAGACACCCCGCCTTGCTTTTCCTGTTGTCATCACGCTGATAGCGGCGTTTGCTCCCTTTGCGCAGGCTTCCCTCAACACCGCCCAGATTGTGGCCAGCAGTCTCTCGCCATCCTGTATCCAGTGGCGGGTCAGCGGTATTTGTTACTGGCTGTTTTGTTCCTGGCATGGCTGTACGGTAAAAACGTCGGTGAAAGTCACTCACTACCTCCCCGAAGCGGTGGTGTCCACTTATCACGCCCCCGGTGGCAATCCGTGGGCAGACATGGCGCAAGTCAGCCGGTTATCCGGCGGACTGGAAAATGCTGTCACCGGGGCGTTATCCCACCTGACTGCGGGTGGTGGCCACCATAATAGCCAGATGGCAGGCCAGCGCCGGACCAGTCTGCGTTTTAAATATGCCGATGCCATCGGGCATCCCGCCACCAACCTGATAGGCGGGCACATTCCCGGTTATGCCTGCCGAAGCGCTGCCACCCCGTTGATGCCTTATTTTCTCAGCACGCTGGATACGATGGCATGGCGTACCGGTTTACCGGAAGCGTTCTACCCGGAAGCGCTTATTCCCGGCCAGCGGGAGCTGGGCAGCCAGATGGCCGCCAATCTGTGGGGCACTATTTACCCGCGCTCAGGCTTTGTCAATCAGACCGATGATGACAAAGCGTCTGCCGTGGTGGCGCAGCGGGTGGCGGATATTATCACCCGCGCCGGGCAACCCCATGTTTATCAGACATTAAAAGGTCAACGCGCTGACGGTTATTGGCCACCCGAACCAGTGACAGAAAATACCGGCACCCAAAATCACCAATGGCAGCGATTATCACCCCGGTTAAGTCCGTCCTGTGCGGTATTTCCTGACGGCGAACATGCGGCTGCGGTCAATGGCAATCAGGCCTATGCCCTGTGGCAACCCTACAGTTGTTGTCAGCGCCGGGGGCAGCGTTTTCTTGGCAGTACCGATATCTGAAATAAGGGAGGAATAATGACGAAAATAAACGGGTTATTGCTGGTATTGAGTGGGCTGGCAACCGCTTCTGTGCAGGGTAATACACCGGTTGTATCCCTCTCATTACCACAGGTAAATAACAGTGTGCTGGGTTATGGTGCCGATGTCTCCGGTGCGGTCTCTGATACGCTGTTTTATACCTTAGGGGGCGGCTCAGTGATTTCACAGCCGGCCACCCGCCGTTCCCTGACCACGCTGGGCGGACTGGAACTCGGCTGGAGTTCCGATTTGATGTGCGGCAATTTTGACTTAAAAACTACCGTCGGTAATCAGTTAAACGGTATTACAGCCGGGTTTAAAAACCTGATGAGTGAAGTGATCCAGGGGGCCACCGGCGCTGTTGCCAGCTTACCCGCCATGATCATTCAGCGTGCCAATCCGGGGCTGTATGACATGCTGACCAACGGTGTGTTGCAGGCCAATGTGGCGTACGACAAGGCCCAGTTTAATTGCCAGAACATGGCCCGACGGATGATGGATTTTGCACAAAACAGTAAATGGACGCAATCGGCTGCCCTACAGGAATATAAGACACAGGTGAACAGCGGGGATGCCGATGCGGTAAGAGTCAATAATGCCGGCAGCAAAGCCACAGGCACCAGCGGGCATCCGTGGATTGGCGGGAAGAAGCAGGGGGGCAAGGGACAAAATGCCATCCGGCCCACCCGTGATTTAGCCCGCGCGGGATTTAATATGATGAGTCACCTGCCGGTACTGAGCCAGGCTTCAATCAGCCATCAACAGTGTGATGGCGGTGCCTGTCGCCAATTCCAGAATGCCAGAGAAGCGGCGGAGGCGGTGGTAAAAGTGCTGGGCGACCGGGCTATCCGTACCTGTGCCAATGCCGCAGAATGCACCAGCGGAGGAGTATCCCAGCAACCGGGCGCGACGGTGGCCGGCACGGGCTTTGCGCCGATGCTGGAAGAGAACACCAAAGCCAATACTGAACAACTGGTGAAACTGGTCAATGGCACGGAAAAACCCACCGCCGCCAATCTGGCCAAACTGAAAACCGGCAGCCTGGCGGTCACCAAAGGTGTGATCCAGGCATTGCAGCGAGACCCGGACAGTGCCGCGTTGACCGCGCGTCTGGCGGGCGAACTGGCGATGGCCGAAACCACAGAGACGGCATTGTTAATGCGGCGAATGCTGATTACTGGCATGTCAGAGCCCAATGCGGCTGCCCAGCCGGAAGCCCTGGCCGAAGGGGAACGGCGGATTGAGGCACTGGATCGGGAAATCAATGCGCTGAAAAATGAAATGATGCTGAAACGGGAACTGTCCCGTAACGCCATCCTGACCATTATTGAGCGGGACACGCACCGTATTCAGGCCCATCCGCAAAAGCAGGTGCCGGACAGCACCGATGCCCGTTTTTATCAGCTGGAAATGCCTAACAGTGAACGGAGGTAAGGTAGATCATGGCAGAAACGGTCAAATTGCATTCTATTCTGAAAGTGAAAACAGGGTTCAGGGTATTACTGGTCATCATCGCAGTCATGGTCGTCACACTGCTGATGGGTTGGGCAGGCATGGAGTATCCCAAAAAAATGTCCGCGCTGAATCAGTGGATAATGAAGACAAAAGCGGTTTGGCTGGTTTGGCGGGGATGCCTTTATATCACGTTAGGTTGGGGCGGATGGAAAATCTGGCAACGGACAACATATCAGAAGACACACCGCGCCGCGTTAATACGGATGATAGTGGTCAACCTGTTGTTTATCCTGCTGGGTGAATATGCCCTGTCAGGCGCGATTGAGGTAACGCAATGACCACCAACAGCTATCTGGAATATTTTCTGACCCTGCTTGGCTGGGTGGTCAATAACGGATTATGGCAAATACTGATTGCCACCGGACTGTTCACAACCCCTTTAGTGATAAAGGTCATCGCGGTCTGGCTGAAAGTGCGGGAGGGTGACGAAGAGGACGGTCATGGCGGGTTGCAGTCGCTTGCCCATCTCGAAAATACGTTGTATGGCGCCTTTTTCGTCATGGTGGTGTGTTGTGTGCCGCTGGTCAATGTCAGCCTCAGTACCCTCCAGTATGATCAGTCCCGTGCCAAAAGTTGCGGCACCTGGACACCGCAAGCGCCGGATAAAAGTGGTTATGCGCCGGTGATCTCCAGCCTGAATAATCAGACGGCGGCGGTGCCCCTCTGGTGGGCCGTGGTGCATCGGTTGTCAAAGGGCTTGACACAAGCGGCGGTAGCGTCCATTCCCTGCCGGCCGGATTTAAGGCAGCTGCGTTTTGAGGTACAGCACACCCGTATCAATAGCCCGGCACTGGCGGCGGAATTGCAGGATTTCACTAATGACTGTTATGCCTTAGCGTTGTATCAGTGGAAACAACGGGATCAGGGACAAACCCCCGATCCGGCCACCCTGCATGATATTGACTGGCTGGGCAGTCGCACCTTCTTATCCGGCGATTACCGGACGCTGCAATCCCGAATGCCCAGGGTACTATTTCCGTGGAATGAAAGCCGGGACAATGGCCGGCCCAATACCGGGCAGGGCGGTTATCCCACCTGTCAGGCCTGGTGGTCAACCCCTAAAACCGGACTGAAGGCCAGGGTATTGGCCGAGGCTGATCCGGGATTGTGGTTGCGTTTATCGGCAGCCCTCAAAATGCTGGGCAAGGAAACCCGTGAATATCAAGAAGCGGTGATCCGCCGTTTAGTCAGTCCGGTTAACTTGACAATATCTCAGGACGGCTATGTGTATGCGGGGTATGGCGGCAATGCCGATTTTACGGTCTGGGACAGATCAAATCGGGTGGGTTCTTCTGCGGGGACTCTGCTGGGGGGATTCCTCAGCATGCCGGCGTTTGATGCGGTGCGTCAGGCTTTGCCGATGATACAGGCGGTGATCCTGATGGCGTTGTATATCCTGATCCCGTTGATCCTGCTGTTTGCCGCCTATGAATTTAAGACGGTACTCACACTGACATTCGCCCTGTTTGCGTTGAATTTCCTGACTTTCTGGTGGGAAACTGCCCGCTGGCTGGACAGTTATTTACTGGACGCCCTGTATGGCTCAGACACCCACAGCCTGTTGAATCTGGCGGGATTTCAGAACACCTCGGATGATTTGATTATGGGGCTGGTGATGGGCACGCTGTTTATTGTGCTGCCAATGGTCTGGCTGGGGGCACTGGCCTGGGCGGGGGTGCGGATGGGCGATATGGCGGGCATGATGAGCCAGGGCGTGGGGCAGGTGAAACAGTCGGCCGGCATGTTCGGGCAGATGGTGATGCAGAAAATCCTATCCGGCGGTAAGCGCTAAAGCGTTCAACGGGGTGATTACCTTAGGAATACTCTGAATATAACCTATTCATCATATTTTCTCATCATATCCATGATGTTTTTGTTTTGGCTGAACTTAAAACCCAGATGAATCTGCTTAATGTTGCACATAATATGTTGTTATTCTGTTGACTTATTGCCATTTTGTTGCATTTTTAGAGTTAAATCGTCCAAATAAGCACCTATATGATGAATATCTCATCTGCCAGCTTGATAATTAAACCCTGCTGACCATAATACCTCATCTTAAAACTCCCTTATTACTATTCAATAATAATTACGTATCCGATGGGTTTATATGGCAACGGTAACTTTCCGCAACATGATAGCCGGGCTGGCCGGATGGATTTTGCTGGTTAATAACAAGGTGCAAAATGCCATTCTGACCAAAGGTTATGTCACCACCCGTGTCATGGTGCAGGAGCAGGATCTGGCGGGTGGAGTGTTGACGCTGATGCTCCAGCCCGGCCGTATTGCTAATATCCGCTTTGATGAGCCGGTGTCCTGGCGTGGGCGGTTGTGGAATGCCATGCCCGCTACCGCCGGGGATATCCTGAATTTGCGCGATATCGAGCAGGCGCTGGAAAATTTCAAACGGGTGCCCAGTGTTGAGGCCGATATTAAAATCGAACCCGGTCAGCAGGAGGCAACCAGTGACCTGCGGATCAGCTGGAAAGAGGGGTGCCTGTTCCGGCTCAGTCTGGGACTCGATGACAGCGGTGCCCAAAGCACTGGCCGCTATCTGGGGTCGGTGACGCTGGCGATTGATGCGCCTTTTGCCCAGAACGATCTGTTCTATGCCAACATCGGTAAGGATTTGTTTGAGCCCGGCCCCTTTGGTAACCGCGCCCGTACCGTTAACTACGTCTTCCCGCTCGGTTACTGGGCGTTTTCTGCCAACTACAATGACTACACCTATCATCAGAATATCGCCAACGCGAACGAAATCCTGTCTTACAGCGGCAAAAGTGAGAATGCGCAATTCACGGTGTCCCGGTTGTTATTTCGCAATCAGTCGCACAAAACAACCCTTAATCTGCACGTCTTTCGTCGCCATTCCACCAATGCTGTGGGAAATATCGAAATAGCCCAACAACACCGCAGTACTGCGGGCTGGGAGTTAGGCTTAAGCCAGCGCAGTTACTTCGGTGATATCACGTTGGACGCCGGCATCAACTGGCGGCGGGGAACCGGCGCCTTCGGTGCAGGTGTGCATATATCCATCATGGCTCAGCAGAAAATAACCTGCAAACACAGAAGCCGAATGTACGAACGCAGTTATGACCGTCATTCAACGAACTTATCTTGCACATAAGCGGGAATTCATGTACGGATATAGAGCTGCAACCTACCGTCGATGCCAGAGTAATTTTTGTCTTGCAAACGGGATGCGTTCATATAGATGTAATGAACGGTGTGCCATTTGGTGTAGTCGCCGGCTTCTGAAAGTGACATCAGAAGCCGGCGGCACTGGTATTATTTGTCCAAAACCGAACTATTTAATACATGACCAGATTTTTATGTTCTTCAATGCCGGAGGGGAGCCCAGCATTGTATTGTTTTTGCCAGGAAAGGCAATGGCTGCGTCAGCTTATCCACTTTGGTGGGGGAGGAGAATATGACAATACTCTCGCAATAAGTTCGTCGGGATCATCTGACACAACAAGCATATCAGAATAGTTTTTTTTCATGAATCCATCATCGATCATGCGTTCAAAAAAGGCAAACAGAGGATTAAAGTACCCATTTACGTTGTAGAAGGCACAGGCCTTATTATGCAGACCAAGTTGAGCCCAGGTCCAAGCCTCAAATATCTCCTCCAGAGTGCCAGCACCACCGGGAATAGCAATAAAGAGATCTGCATTTTCAGCCATGACTGACTTGCGCTCATGCATATCCTTCACTATTTTCAGCTCATCAACACCGCTATGTGCCAGTTCATGACTGACCAGAGACTGTGGCATAACACCGATGACGTGAATACCTGATGAGATGGCTGCGTCGGCCAGCGTTCCCATCAGGCCGACACGACCACCTCCGTAAACCAGATTGACGTCCCTTTTTGCCATTGCCTGAACCAAGCGCTCAGTTTCTTTGATAAAAGAGGGATCAGTTCCGTGAGCCGATCCGCAGAAAACAGCTGCCCTCATAAGTAGTTTATCCTTTCATAAAAAGCAGAACAAAATTTAAATTTTCCGTGCCTTCAGTGACCACGTCGCTGCGCTGGATGTTCCCTGTAACAGTAAGGCTCATTTGCCGCCCAGACTAACACAGAGCGCCCCTGCCAGTACCAATACAACTCCTAACAGTTTCAAGGGGATTATATCTCGCGCAGGCAATCCCAATAGGCCGAATTTATCCATCAGTAATGACATCATTATCTGCCCAAAAATAACCAGCGAAATCATCGCGGCAACCCCCAGACGAGGCGCTAGTAACGTTGTGCCAAAAACGAAAAAGGCCCCCAGTGCCCCCCCTGATAATAGCCAGGGATTAACATGACGCAACTGAATTAACTGAGTAAAACGTTCACCTGACAGAGCACACAGGATAGATAGGCACAGCACGCCCACAATAAATGAAACTAGTGAGGCAAGAAGAGTGCTTCCACCCAATAGTGATTTAAGCTGATTATTTACGGCAGACTGAGTTGCGATGGCTACCCCTATGCTCACAGCTATAAAATAGTAAATTAAACTCATAAAAATCCCTAAATTAATAGAATATCATAATGAGTTAATCAGCGCTCCCGCAGTTTATCCAGAGACACCCGAACATCGGGCAGAAGAGGGTTAAACAGGTGCTTCGTTGTTTTAAAGGGTAGCAATAAGCTGCTCTGTATCTCGGATCTGAGCTGACTCACTGGGTAAGGTTTACCACTATCCCACCTAAGCACGCTTACCCGAGGGTCGTCATAACGTAGTCTGATCACGGGAAGATATCGTAATCCCAGATGGCGAGCTACGTTTAGCCTATGATTACCATCCATAATCCAACCTGACTCCCACTCAGCAGGAATAACCGTCGTCCATATTCCTTCAGAAAGAATATCCTCAGACAAGGAGCTGACCGTCTCGTTGTTGACCTCTTCTGATTGGCGGAGGGAGGAAATCTTCTCTAAACGTACAACGTAGTTTTCTAATGATCCTCTTACGTTCTGCACAGACATTTCATTACTCCACGCCAAATTTCTCGAGATAATTTTCTATTTCCACCACCTTATCCTGCGCAGCCGGAGAGCTTCTCAGGCACGAAATAATATGACCTACGGTCGTTATTGAATATATATCAATATCCAGCCGCGACGCAGCACTCTGCAGCGCTGAATGAGTGCCATCTGCTCCCCGCTCCTGCCGATCCAGAGCAACCAGATAGGCTACAGGGAGGCCACTTTCGGCACGAATCAGCTTAATGGTATCGTCAATGGTCATACCTGAAGTAATGACATCGTCAACAGTCAGTACCCTTTTTTGTTGTAAAGTTGCTCCGACCATTATTCCTCCGTCGCCATAGTTCTTTATCTCTTTGCGGTTAAATGAGTAATTAACCTCGGTATGGAAATCCCGCTGCAGGGAAAGAGCAATTGCTACTCCTAGAGGAATACCTTTATAAGCCGGCCCAAAAATTACGTCAGGGGATAAGTTATTTTCTGAAATAAACCGTGCATAAAACCAGGCCGCTTTGTTGAGAAGACGTGCATTGGATAGTTTTCCGAAGTTAAAAAAATATGGGCTGTGCCTGCCGGATTTTAGCCTGAAATTTCCGAACTCGACGACGTTGCTATCGATTAAGAAGCTCGCAAATTCATTCTGTGCGTCTGACATAATATGATCCTCTGGCCTGATCTATAGTGTTGAATCCATCCTGCTGCATGCAGGATTTTATTTGCTTAAGCATGGTCGGTAATATGGATGGTCCTTCGTATATGAAGGACGTATATATCTGGCAAAGCGTTGCCCCCATACAAATCCGCAGATATGCTTCCTCTCCACTGTTAATGCCTCCAGATGCTATAATAGGTTTACTGTGACCTACGATAGTAAACGCCCTTTTCAGCATTTCACGGGACTTTTGTTGCAGTGGCTTCCCGGATAAACCACCTGTTTCCATACGTGAAGGCAGGCGGGAGAGGTTATCCCTACCTGTTGTTGTGTTGCTGACGATAATCCCATCCACCAAAGAGTCTGCTAAATAGGACAGCAGTTCTGCTTCTGCACCCAACTCCATATCAGGGGACAGTTTGATTAAAATTGGACAACTAGGTTTCCTTTCCCGTCTTAAGGTATTCAGTCTTCTGAGCAACGGATCTACCGTGTCAATTTGCTGAAGATCTCTCAGTCCCGGAGTGTTGGGAGAAGAGAGATTAATGGTAAGATAATCAGCAAAGGAGATGAGTTTTTCGGCTCCGCTGATGAAATCATCCATATAATCCGTAGATGTCTTATTTTTTCCCAGATTAATCCCCAGCGTAATGTCACCTTTATTGCTGGCGAGGCGCTGCTTCACATAATCCATTCCTTTAGAGTTAAACCCATAGCGATTAATGATGGCTCCGTCATCTTTCAGGCGAAACAACCGTGGGCGAGAGTTTCCCGGCTGAGGCTCAGGCGTTACGGAACCGACCTCAACGAAGCTGAAGCCAAGGCGGCCAAGAGCATGATAAGCCTCGGCGTCTTTGTCAAATCCTGCTCCGATCCCCACGGGATGGGAAAAGCTTTTGCCCCATACCTTCTGGGAAAGTCCGTCAGGGACGCAAACTGCCTGAACTGGCGCAAACCAGCGCAGACCGAGGATTGCAAGATGATGTGCTGTTTCAGGATCGAGCTGCAGTAGCACTTTACGGCTAAACTCGGAAATCATTTTAACTCTACCAGGTTTTCTTGAAACGCCTTCAGACTGAAGGACAATTGCTGTCTTAATTGCTCGCGCGATAACAACTGCACCTTTTTCTCCGTCAGCCAGTCATCATCATAAAACTGTTCCAGATAGTTGATACCTGAGTCCGGTGCGATCGCCATAACGGACTGAATATCGTCGAGCTGCAGCGCCATTAATGCGCTGAAAATGACCACACCGGAGGAGCCTCCCAGCAGCAGACCGGTATCACGGGCAAGCAGGCGGCATAAAGAAATGGCATTCAGATCGGTGACACTGTTGAGAAAATCAAACGCCTCCAGATCCGTATTCTTCGCCCGCCAGCTCAGCCCCAGACCATTAAGCAGGTATGGGTGAAAAGGAGTGCCAAAAATAGCCGATCCCTCGACATCGCAGGCCATACATCTTATTTCTGGCCGTTCTGCCCTTATGTGCCCTTATGCCCTTGCTTATGCCTCCAAAATGGCCGCCTGTACTTACCGAGCCGATGATCATGTCAACTGGGAGATTGAGGAACTCTTTCGCTGTTATCGATTCGTGATAGCGGGGATTATCAGGGTTGTCATACTGATTGGTCCAGTACGCTCCCGGATACACTTTAAGAAGCTCCTTAACTCTTTCAATGCGTGCAGTCTGGTATCCACCGGACGCATCTGGGGTATCCACGACCTCCACTTCGGCGCCAAAAGCTTTAAACCAGTTAAGAGAATTTCTGCTGACTTTTGGATCCACCACGACTATAAGGTGAAAGCCCATGCTGGCGCTGAGCATAGCCAAAGACTTACCGAGGTTACCTGATGTTGACTCGATAACCGTTCCTCCCGGCCTCAGCTTTTTGCTTTCAAAGGCTTTCTGGATGAGCCCCAGCGCGGTGCGATCTTTGATACTGAAATTGGGATTAAACTGCTCAAGCTTTATAAACAGCTTCTTGTTATCAGGCACAAACGGGTGTTCAAGAGAATACACCGGCGTATTACCGATTAACTCGCTGACGGCAGAGACTATGTTCATATTCATTCCTTTACAGAATTTGTAATTCTGGGACGGGGTGAGCAGTTAAAAACCGGTTGCCAGAAGCCCCAACGAAGAGAGGGTCTTCGATGTGCAGCGCACCAATTCCAAACTCGTAATAGGGAGTTTCAACAGATAAAACCATGCCTTCTTCGATAATGTTTTCGTCTGAAGGGCTCAGTATAGGAAGTTCATAAGGTTCCAGGCCTATCGCGTGTCCTACGTGATGGCGGCGATACTCAGGAAAACCAGAACGGTGTACCGTATCCATGACATGAGCAAATACCTGCTTACCGGTAAGTCCAGGCCGGATAAAAGAGAATGCTTCCAGCATGCCATTTCGGAGCGCCTGATAGCGTTTCAGTATGGAAGGGCTAACTTTTTCAACGGCGTATACTCTTGCAATATCGGACCAGAATCCCTGATAAACAGCGTCAGAATCGAACCAAAGCATGTCGCCCGGCTCAAGGAGTATGCTGGCATCCTGCCGTCTCTGCCCACCTACCGCCGCACGACCGGCTTTAATCATGGTCAACACAGGATAAGCCCCCTGTCTGACCAACGCCTGGTTAAATCGACTGGAGATGTCCGCCTCGCTCGTTCCCGATATGACCCCTTTTATGGCCTCATGAATCGCGGCCTCGTTGATACGCGCAGACTGCATAAGCATATCCACTTCAGCGTCCGTTTTATAACGTCTGGAGTGACGGATAGCTGAAGAAGTGCTAACCCATACCGAATCAGGTAAAGCCTGCTGCAGATCACGCAGCGTTTGAGCAAGCATACCATCTTCATCGTATCCGATGCGTCGAATAGGGCTTTCCCGTCCAAGCTTTCTGATAAGTAATGCTAGTGCTTCTGATGGCGAACTTCTGGAGTACTCGATTCTGCTGTACTCTTGCAGCCTGAGTTCTTCCCGTGTCAGATCAGCGGTTCCGCCGTATTCACGATAAAATTTACCGTAAGTCTCAATATGCCGGACGGGGACATCCGCATCCAGAATCTGGTCAATTTCGCCTATGGGATGTACTACACTGACGGTACAGGGATCCTCGCGGTGCAGCAGAACATAAGATTGCCCATGATAGGGATTGAGCGTTTTCACAACAGGAGAGAATCCTGTAAAATACAGGCAATTCTCTCTGGTTGAACCGATTATTAAATCAAGATCTTCTCGCTCGAATAATAATTTAATCTGATTAATATTGTAAGCCATTTTCGATAGCCATGAGTGTTTTTATAACGGCAGGCGCCATATATTCTTTATCAGAAAGATTGAACCAACTTATCTCGCTGATTTCGTTTCCTGGTATGCAGGATGGCAACTTATCTAGGGTATGGATATAAAGGCGAACTTCATCACAACCGTCATGACTAGACCCCGTAACTTCCATCAGAAAATGAACATTCTCAGGATCAACTAGAATATTTATTTCTTCGGAGAGTTCACGCACTAGTGCCTCGATCGGGCTTTCATTCACCTCTATTTTCCCTCCGGGAAAATACCATAGTTTATTATCTCTTACTCGGACGAGTAATACTTTTCCATCCTCAATATATGCTAGGCTCGCACAATGAATCACGATAGATCCTTTTAATATTATTCAAATGCTGAAATATTCCGTCTTTTGGATAGGTTGCATAATGCATAGCTGCAATACGGATGGGATCACCGGCATGATACTTTTCATAAACCATCTGTCTTTGTCCGAAACCATCCCCACTCAAATCCCACGCTAGATTTAAAAGGAAACATCTGTCACTGGCATTCAGCGACGTTGTCCGGAGTGATTCCCTGATTACAGGGGCATTTTCATTACTAAAATCCCCCTGATGTGGTACTGCCAGCATCGATCCTGCAGAAAGCGATTGAATTATATTTACCATGCGCTGATACCATTTAGGAAAATGGTACCGGACAGCCTGAATTGCATGAATGCTGGGATTAAGAAGGTCATTCTCATAAATCGCGTCCTGCTCTGCCAAGAGTATGGCACCCCGGACTAGTTCAAGGCAGGAAGTCATCTCGCCCAGCTGTTCCCTGACGTTCAGGAAACCGGTGAGCCCCATTTTTTCGGCCAGCTCAATGGCTACTCCGGTAAGCAGCTCAGCTTTCGACAGCCCGCGGACGATCCCCTGATGCCCGTTGTGATTGCGAATGCGCGTCTTGTCATAAAAGGCATTGGATTTTTCAACATCCCGAAATACAAACACGTCACTCCAGGGAATAAATACGTCATCAAATACCATATAAGCATCTGATTCATCGAACAAGTTAGCAACAGGATGATCGAAAAGGCTGTAGTCGGCGTGCTGAAGCGATTTACGGCATATGAGTTTTACCCCCGCTGCCGTAACCGGTACCGCAAAGGCGATGGCATAGTCCTCATCGCCGGGCACTAAACCCGGCATATTGAAGACCAGCAGCTCATCTGCAATGGGTGCCAGTGTGACAATCATTTTGGCGCCGGAAACTATGATTCCTTTTTCATCTGATGAAACGACACGTACGCCACAGTAACTGTTTTCCTGTGAACCTAGTGAAATCCCCCGATCAATCTGAGGATTGACCGCACCATGGCCGATAAAAAGATGGTTACGGCGGCATTTTTCATAATACCTCACCGCATTATCTGAAAAATCAGCGAACTGACCCGAGCCCAGAACATGCGCATTTCTGGCCATTGCTGCAAGAGCACAGTTGATAAAGTCAGGTGTCCGTCCAAGCATGCCAAAGGACAGATCGGCTACAGCCTTGTAGCTTTCCCTTTTCCGTTTTAGATCCTCATGATTACTTGGTGCGAGGGTGCTTATGTGGTACGCCACACCATTTTCCTGGTAGGTAAAAATATCCGGCTGAGATTCCTGAAGATGGTAATATTGCGCAATACTATTAATTGCCCCTTGAAAAGAAGTTTCGTTAGAAACGTCCGTTACCAGCCTGGAGTCGATATAAACCTGTCGCGGTACTTTAAGTCTGCGAAGGTAATTTTCTTTCAACATATATCAGTCCTGTCAATGATTATCTGAGATTATTCTTTTTTTTATAAACGCCGTGACGACCAAGTTCATCTTTAAGCAGTTGAAAGAAGCTATTTCCACTGCCTATATAAAAGTTTGATTTGGAAAAATGTGATTTTTGAATATGCTGAAACATTCTATTAATAAAAGACATGTTACGACGGGAATAATCTTCTTCAAGAGATATAAAGCGAAACTCAGTGTTTGCTTGGCTCAACTTATTGATATATGGCATGTCAAAACATGTATGATCAGTCTCATTTATCCATATTAATAATGTTGGTTGCTCACTGTGATTATCCGCAATATATTCAGCAATACTCCTTACATAACTATAACTCGAATCGCAGGCAATAAGGACATTACCATAGTCCGACTGGCGCCAGTATGCCTGACCACAGGGCTGTGAAATGAATATCTCTTTGCCGGACAGGATATCCAGAATAATTCTGTGCGATGCTGATAAAAATTCGTTAAATTTGACTAGAAGCTCAACTATAGAGGGAGAATTGTGGAAAGCAGATCTGCTCCGGGATAAAATCGAAAAGTACCGTTCTAGTCCACTGCTGCTCCTTATCTTGACGTATTGCCCGGGTCGATGAGTAAAACCGAGAACGGTAATTCTTACAATATAAGTATGATTATTTATTTCTTTAGCTTCAGCACTTAGAGCCTTTGTCATGACGTACTGACCATTGCCAGTCACATTATTTGCTTTACATTCCATTAACCATAAATCCAAAATATCTACATAATCATTATCTTTTATATAATCATAAACATTATTAATCAGTTCAAGTAAACTTCTTAAAATTGTGATAATTATCACATTATAAAGGGATTGCAAGCCGGACAATGGCATTAGGTTAAATCCTGAGCGGAACATTAAAAGAATTAGTCATGATACCAATAGTTAGATGGCTTTGAGAAAGTAGTATGCCGTTTCAATGAATGTTCTTATCACTTTGTCGTGCATTTTTTCCGATTTGGAATAGCCTATCGTTTTTCTATTTAACCTTTTTAAACAGGTGAGAAGTGTCAGGTTGATTCTTTTTATGCATTGGGTACGATAATTTCGGTCACGTATTCAATCCGTTGATTTGTGTTAAACATAGTATTCACGTTCAATGAACGTCCCGATGACTTTATCATGCATTTCCGGTGACTTAGAATAACCCAACGTTTTACGATTGAGTCGCTTAAGTCGGTTGCGCAACGTCAAATTCTCCCGCTCAATACGTTGAGTGAAGGTTTTTCCGACAACATGCTGGTTTTTGGGTAATAAACTGTAAGCTTTGAAATTATCTGTACACCAGAAGACAACATTAAACGAAGCCAGTTTTTTGAGGAGTTTCTTGAGTGTTTTTTTGCTTCTTGCTCCGAATGTATGGGCAATGATACGTTTTAATCGAGGTTCCCAAAGCATACCATAACCAACGTTGGCACTTTTTATTCCCGACAAATGACCACACCTCATCAACTTCACAAATGAGCTGAACGTTGACATTATCCAGTGGGAGCGTTGTTACGCATCGTGGTTGGAGTTTTTTAAAGTGCGAACAACAGCATTGATACTGATATGTAATGCACGGGCCGTATTACGGATACCCGCATTATTCATGGCAAGGTCAACAACTTGTTCTTTTATACCCGCTTGGCACGCGCGATAGGCGTAATCCAGTTGGAAGGTTCGCTGGCAGGAAAAACAGCGATAGCGTTGGTGTCCTGCCTCACCTTTGCCATGCTTTTTGACGTATTCAGTTTGCTGACAAAATCGACATTTTACTTCAACAGTCGCCATGTGACTTCTCCGAAAAAATGACGATTATACACAACCATCAACAGGTTGAATACGTGACCCACAGTTTGACCGCGCCTGACACAATCGCTATTATCTTGCTGTTATCTCATGATCCCTCACGCCTGCAAGGATCAGCGTAAAGCGGCGAAACAAAACTCCCGTAGCCTGAGAGGGAGTGCATGCAATGCGGTACATCTGCGCACTTTTGGAAGCAGATATCCTCGGACACCTAACCCTCCGTCTGGGGATGAAAGTCTCCCGGTGGTATTCATCATCGGCTATTCACATACATAACCGAGCAGAACATACTCTGCCTTACGTTAATCGATACCGTTTTAACCGGTACAACATTCACCTGCATTTTGCATTTATCACGAAAAACGTCCCGAAAACGGCGCGGCGTCACTTGTGTTAAAGCGCAGCGTTTACCAAGTGACGCCGCAAAGCGGCCAACGTCCAGAGCACGTAGAGCCTGACTTTACGGCCGATTTGAACCCCGCATTACTCAGTGAAACCACGCAAAACAGACCATTAACCGCCATTTTGTTTGATTGATAAACGATCGCCTTATCGGATTTTCAACCCATTGCCTGATTGCAGGCTGATGCAGTAAAAATGAAGGAGAAATTCATCACGTCAAGATAATGAGGCGTTCATCCTGAGCTGATCAGGCCCTGAACGGGGAGCATGTCATCGCTGTGCTGAGCACGTCGCGAGCTCCTGCAATAACTCAACACAATCCCGCCCTGCTACACATTGTCTGACGCACCACGGAACGGTGAACCTGAACCGACACGCAGGGAATTGTTTTAAAAACGACTCAAAAAATGAATAAAACACAAGTAAAGCAGCAGGAGAGGCGAGAATGGCGCAGGGATCGACACGTTCAAAGGTTGAGCAGTTCAGAAAAGCCTTTATTACTCATGCCCGACAGGCGGGCGGAAGTTTTGTGACAGTGGCTGATCGTGAGCGGATTGCCCGGTATTTCCTTGATTATTTAAAAAACAATGGCATCAAACTCCGGCAAATGGATAGCCTGAAGGTGAAATATATTGAGCGCTACATCGCTGAACGAAAAGCTCACCATATTAATCACCGGACATTGCAAAATGAAATGCCGGTGCTGCGGGCCATTTTAGCGCGGGCGGGAAAGCACAAGCTGGCTGATCCCGATAATGCCCGCCTGAGTAACCGGGCATTGGGTATCGCTGAGACGAGCCGCAAGGGAACGAAAACGGCGTTGACACCGGCCGCGTTCCGGGAAATTTTTCAGCAGGTGGAACAAAAAGACCGGCGCGTGGCAGCGGTGATGCAACTGGCTTATGTACTGGGGCTGCGCACCAAAGAAGCGATTGAAGCCTATAAATCGTTAGCGACCTGGAAAAAAGCGCTGGAAAACGGGCATACCTCTGTGCGGGTGGTGTTCGGCACCAAAGGCGGACGTCCAAGACAAACTATCATACTGGATCGGGAAGCCCTGCAACACGCGATTGCTTATGCGGAACGCGAGCAGGCCGGGCGTAGCGGCAAATTGATTGATAAGCCTACTATCACCCAGGCCATAGATCGCTATCGGTATATTGTCAGAAGGGCAGGATTGAGCGGCAAGAAAGCCCCACACAGTATGCGCTACCATTTTGCCCAGCAATCTGGTGAACATTATACCGCGCAGGGTTTCAGCGAGCAGGAAGCACAGGCCCTGGTCTCGATGGATTTGGGGCATGGCGATGGGCGCGGGCGCTATATCCGGCAGGTGTATTACCGGAATATTGAGGGTGAATAAAAGTGTACTGATTTATACACGACCTGACTTTATGGTCGGTGCAATACAACTGAATCTTACATTTGGCTAACCATTCATCATCTATCTCTAACTTATTTTTGTCCAGAAGTGAGTTAGAGCAAGTTGCCTGATTTGGTCACACCATAAAATTAGAACGGGTAGATTGCATTCGAATCAATTCAAATAATGCCATCGTGCTTCTGACATTATTTTCTGTCCCGGAAAATGAATTACGCATTGACCTTATGACTTCCGTTTATTAGCGTGATAAGGCTTACATATGATCCGGTCGCTTGTGAGGATCACCTTCGGGCAGCGACACCCACACTCCCGTAGCCTGCAAGGGAGTACACACTGTGTGGTACATCTGCCCACCTTTGGAAGCAGATATCATCTTTGTTGATGATGAAGGTTATTTAATCCACGCTGGCAACCCAGCCAGTCAACCCGGACGGGGAACATGCTTCCCGTCGGGCAAGGTGTTCTCCGTTATTTTAAAGGAGTCCACCATGCAACAAAACGAAACCAGGACAACGGTGCCTGCTGTACCGGCGTCTGAATTGTCCCCTTTTGCGGACGTCTTTCCGCGAAGTAGCCCACTGGAATTGAGGCTGCTGGAACACTCGGTCATTAAAGCGGCGGTTACGCTGTGTGAGGATTACCGGTGTGATACCTGGCAGTGCCGGAAAGTGTCCGACAAAATTGCCTATGCCGTGCCGACCCGTGCTGACACGTATGGGGTCAAAATCGAGACCACTGACTTTAACAGCGAGGTGTCAGCAGATACGTTCGGGCTGATGGTCACCCTGACGGTACTGGGCTATCTGACGGCACTGGTAAAGCAGGATGAAATCGCTGAACGGTTGTGTGATTTGCGGGAATACGCGCTGCAACACCCCCAGGCCCCGTGTATCCGGGCGGCTTTAAGTTTAGCGGGGGCATGGCGATAATTTAATCTACCCTGGCACAATGCCAGTCACCCGACGGGGAATGCCTTTCCCATCGGGCAGGGTGTTCTCCGTCTTTTTTATTTACAGGAGAACATCATGCAAGAAGGTGACCTTATCATGCTGGACAGTCTCGCGCTGTCCGCGGCATTTCCCGGTAAAAAATCGCTGGAGCGGTTGTTTCTGGGGTTTCTGATTGTCAATACCGCTTCAACGTTATGCAAAAATGACCCGTATGAACAATGGACAGGCCGGCAGGTGTCTGAGTCGCTGGCCTATATGGTGCCGACCTCAGCGAAAAACTACCCGGTTTACCTGTCAGACACGCAGTTAACGGTGACACTCTCAGCCGATGCCTTCGGGCTGGCGGTGACGTCAATCGTGCTTGCCCGTATCGCCGCGCTGAATGAGCTGAATGCGGATGCCTGTCGGTTTCGCGAATTGCGGGAATATGCGAAGCAACATCCGGAAAATGGCCTGATAGAATCAGTCATGACATTGAGATTCCACGAGGACTTTATCAGCCCGTCATTAATCGAAAATCAAAATCATCATCATCATTGAGGTTATCGGCCTATGTCGCTGTTAACCCTGCTCTTTTCTTAAGCGCCTGACCAGGGAGCCGAAAACACCTTCCCGGCATCGGGCGGGTGTTTTCTTTATTTGACCTTCCATCAAGGAAATACCGATGAACCCGATTTTTTTACCCGTGCCGGCTGAAACTAACCCGGCCTTACGTGAAGATATTTTTACTGCCCAGGTCACCGGCCTGATGCAACCCCCACAAATGCCCCCGTCTCTGCGGTCGGAAACCCTGACGGTGTGCGAAGCTTCTTCAGTTACGGAAGCGGTACAGCGGCTGAAGGTTATCCATTTACTGGGGGACTGGCCGGTGCCGGAGACTCCATCCGGTCAGGCGGCGTGTGTGTTTTTTCCGCTGACCGTCATGATTTATGACGCCGGGGACAGAAAAGTGCTCGGTGGCCGGTTTTATGACGAGATTGTCTGGGCGCAGCCGGTGACGCTGGCCTCAGCGCGCCTGTCACTGGAAAAGCGACAGCAGCAGTTGTGCCAGTCGGCGGTACTTGAGCAGGGCTGGCAGAATATCCCGGCCGCCCGGGCATTGTGGCATGAGGCGCATTTACTGTCGCTGCATGGGGTTTCACCCCGTTATCACGCGTGCCGTGAAGTGCAGGATATTCTCCGGCACAGCACGACAGTCAGTATTTAACGTGGGAGATATTACTATGGCACCTTTACGTCTAACCGTCTGGCAGGTCATTGCCGGCACGCTGCTGAAACGGCATTTTGGCCTGAACCTGAATGATACGGCCCTGTGTGATGCTGACACGGTGGCTGAACTGATGGCCAGTGGCGTCCAGCCCTTTGAAGCCATCAACGCGTTGGTGGATAAATACGATTTAACCCGGCTGAATGCGCAGAGTATGAGCAGTACACCGTACCTGGGGATTCATGATGAGCTGAGGGCAATTTTCGACTGCGGGATTACCGAAACGCTGCTCAGTCAGGACACCGGGTCACAGCCCGAATAAATCCATTTTTCAATCACCCATCGGGGGAGCGGTGCCCTGATGGCGCGGTTCCTCCGGTTTATGCTGATTCATCCAATGAGGAACCTGACCATGGCAGAATGGTATACTAATCAACTGGACATCACCGGTAAGTCGGTGTGTATTGACGTAATGCAACAATGGGTCTGCGGGGAAGAAACTCCCCGTTACCGTCAGGCAGTGCAGCAAAGCCTGCGGCTGTTTCTGGCGGGTTGTGCGGGGATACTGAAACCGACTAAACCGCAAACCTATGCGCCTTACCCGGCACTGGTGTACGGCACGGCGGCGCCGACGGCACAGAACCTGGCTTTTGAACAATGGCTTAAGTTGTTGCAGGATAATGTGCCGTTAAACAGCGACAACATTAAACGGACAGATAACCTGTACCGCCAGTCCTGTCTCAGCCTGTTGCGTTGGGAAAGCGTACCGGCGCCGGCGCGTGACATTATCACCCGTCTCCTGACCCGCCAGTATACCGACTGGTTTGGCATGGTGGGCTGGTCTGAAACTATCGATATCGGCGCGTGCTGGGATAAACTGAGTGTTTATCCGGGATCGGCGCAGCCCTGCGATATGCTGATGATAATGCCGACCCGCCTTGCCACCGAGATTAACGGCAACAGTGGCTTGCTCAAAGGCATCGCGACTCCGGCGCAGTTTTACGACGCGCAATACGGTATGGAATGGCCGTTGGGGCACCATGTCCGCTGGGAGCGCCGGCATGTCAGCAGCCTGACCGTGCGCTTTGATTCTCCCTGGGCACCCCCGTCGGCCGAACTGATGGGCGAGCTGTCATCGGTGTTTGACTGTGAAATCCGCCACGGGTACAGCGAACCGTCAGGAAGCCTCAAAGGTTACGATTGCTATGACCAGGGCGAGCATGTGGACAGTGGCAACGGGCTGTCAGGACGGGAGAACCGGCCTACGCTTTATCTGGTCAACGATGACAAGCGGGCGGTGAACCTGCCTGTGCCGGCCATTGCCGTTGGGCAGTAACGCGTTATTTAACCCATCATTAATTTATTTTTTATCTTCACTTCAACCGAAAGGGGAAACATTTTCCTTTTTCGGGATGTGTTTTCCTTTTTCTCTTTTTGTTCTTCAGGGAAAACAGGTGATGACATCTCAACCCGATTATCAGAAAGCCTTTATTTCTTTGTTTAACCAGACGGCACGTGACCACCGTCGTTATCAGGTTTTTCAGGATTTTTGCAATTGTGCGATGGCCGCCATTCACAATAAATACCATTATTGTGAGGAGCTGGAGCAGTATTACCTGAAAACCATCAACAAGTACGAACGGGAGGATGTTGACCGGATTGTAGAACTCTTTTCCTGTACCGTGCTGGGGCTGGCGCAGGAACCCGGTGATTTTCTGGGCAGTGTGTTTATGCAGCTGGGATTGGGTGATAAAGACCTCAACCAGTTTTTTACCCCCTGGTGCGTGGCCAGAATGATGGCGGAGATACAGTTGCAGGATGTCGCTGCACGCTTGCAGGAGAAACCCTTTGTCACCCTGTACGAGCCGGCTTGTGGGGCGGGTTGTATGACGCTGGCCGCAGCCGACGTCCTGAGAGCGCAGGGGCATGATCCGTTATGCAGTCTGTGGGTCTCAGCGATTGATATTGATCCGCTGGCCGCGGTGATGGCCTACATCCAGTTTGCCCTGACCGACATTCCGGCCGCCGTCACTATTGGCAATGCCCTGCATGATGGCGGCAGTCAGCGAACCCGCTATACACCGGCACATTATCTGGGTAACTGGTCGAACCGTTTACGGGAGCATCAACAGCCACAGGCAGCCTGAATTTTTTCAGTATCTATTCTATTGTTCTCATGCGCCTTTCGGGGCGCTTTCTTACTTTTAAGTAATATTAATGTATTGATTTATAGTAAAAATTAAGGTGATCCGATAAGTGAATCCATGGATGAATCGGGTCAGTTTAATTTTCATTTCCGCAAAAAGAGTTTTCCCTTGTTTCCGATTGGGATCCACCGACACTGTGCCCAATTTGAACGGAAAGAGGAAAGACCATGTTTGCGCGTTTTAAATCGCATTTTGCCCGCCAGTCTGCCACACTGCAAAAATCCCCCGAGCAACAACCGGCCGCCATTCGTGACAGCCGGGGCTATTTCCGGCCGCAATCGGCTGATGAGTTACTGGCAACGCCCCTGCGCCGCCAGTGTCTTCAGCAATTATGGCAAAACAGTGCCTTGCCGGAAGGGCTGTATCAGCGTTTTTATCTTGCACCGGTGAAGCAATTGCTGGGCAGTGTCCAGCAAATACCCGCCACACCGGAAGGTGACTGGTCAGGGGCTGGGGGATTTGCCGACCTGACGCTGCAATTTACCACCTGTGCCGTGCGGCTGGCGAAGGGGCATCTGTTACCACCGGGGGCGGCACCGGAAACGCAGGCGGCCCAGAGCTTGCTATGGCAGGCGGTGGTGTTCTGGGCGGCGTTGTTTTACCACCTGCCCTTGTTGCGGCAGCTTGAGGGGGAACTGGAGGACGGGCATGTCTGGCAGCCGGGCATCGGTATCCCCGACAAACCGTTTCGTTTCCGTTTTCGCACACCGGAGAACATACCGTCGGTTCCACAAGAAGTGTTGCTGGCTGCCTGTTTGTTACCAGAAAAAGCCATGATGTGGCTGGTTTCCGTGCCAGAAGTCTGGCACTGTCTGATGCAGCACCTCAATGGGCGTCCCTCCACTGTTCCGCTGATTGATGCGTTGCTTCAGGACGCTGCCGGGCAGGTTCATTCCCCTTTGCGGGGGAAACAGGACGTTTCTCCATCTCCGGCGAAGGAGGCGGCGTGCTCTTCCGAATACAATCCGGTACCGGAAACGACACCCACGCCGCCTGTCAGTGAAATCACAACCCCACCGCCATCCGTGTCTGATGATACCCTGACATTATTATCCTTATTTCAGTCACCTGATGGGTCTTCGCCGCAAAATCAGGGAAAAAGTCACCCCCCCGCCTCGAAACTGACCAAACGGTCAAAACGGGAGAAAGAAAGTATTGCCCCTGACAGTCACCTGCATTCATCATTTAAAGATAAATAATTCAAACAGTTATTTTTATTTTATTGCCGCGAATTGTTTTTGGACAGGAAACGGCAGGATGAGCCGAGGAAAAAATAATATGTTGCACACAGCAGAAGCCCACAGTTGGGAAGCGCTATTAGAAGAGTACTTTTTTTCACATATCCTGAGACCGGATACCGAATGGAGTTATCGTAAGGTCACACGGGGTTTTATCCGGTTTATGGGGGAAGCGGCATCACCGGCGCAGATCACTCATCGGGATGTGTTGCGGTGGCGGCGCCATCTTCTGGTGGAAAAAAAGCAGTCGAGCCATACCTGGAACAATAAGGTAGCCCACCTGCGGGCGATTTTTAATTTTGGTATGGCGCAAAAATTGCTGCCCCACACCGACAACCCGTTTAACCACGCGGTGGTTAAAAAAGAGAAGAAAAAGAAGAAGATTTTGAGTCAGTCGCAGATAACCCGTATTAACCTGTTGATGGGGAAGTTTGCGGAAGAAGAAAGAACCGACGTGATGCCACGGGGAGGGCGGTGTGCCCTGTACCCAACCTGGTATTGGTCAACCGTGCTGGCGACATTGCGCTTTACGGGGATGCGCCAGAACCAGTTACTGCACCTGCGGCTGCGGGATATTAACCTGGAAAGCAATTATATTGAACTGGGACTGGAAGGCAGTAAAAACCACAGCGAATGGGAGATACCGATTATTCCGCAACTCAAACCCTGGCTGGCACAACTCGTGGCAAGGGCGATGGCTGCCGGTGCTGAAGGCCACGATCCGATTTTCGATCTCAGCCGGTTAAGCGTGCCGCACCCCAGCCGGCTTTCCCGTTACCAATATGATATCAATCGGGAAAAACAACAGCTCCGTTCTTTCTTTCGTCGGCTGTCCAGGGAGTGTGATTTTGCTGTCTCGCCTCACCGTTTTCGCCATACCGTGGCAACGACGCTGATGAAAGCGCCGGATCGGAACCTGCCGTTGGTGAAAAGATTACTGGGGCATCGTAATGTCGCGACCACGATGGAATACATTGATCTCGATATGGAAGTGACAGGGAAAACACTGGAGCGGGAACTGGGGCTGTATACCGATCGTTCTGATGAGCCTGCCGGTGAGAAGGAATAAAGCGGATTAAAAAAATCAGGGCAGATCGCAGGATGGATTAAGGAGGAGATAGCGTGAGCTGCCCTGCATCAACAGTGATGGGATGGAAAAAAGCGTTCATGCTGATCCGGTATCCCGTCGTGAAGTTTTCACCTGACTTGACATCAGAATCAATTACTGAAATCATTACCTTAAACAAGAAAAGGGCAACTGATAAAACAGCCACCCTGTCATCTTGTCTTAAATGTTCTTATCAACTAAACAGTACAAATTGAACTGATTAGGCTTTAACATTTAATTAACGATTGATTCTTTTTCGCGCTTTTGTCAGGAAATTTAACAACCTAGGACAAACCCGCATGGAAACTTGGTGCCCGGACTCGGAATCGAACCAAGGACACGGGGATTTTCAATCCCCTGCTCTACCGACTGAGCTATCCGGGCTAACGGGGCGCATTAAACCGTATTCAGCCTAATCCGTCAAACACTTTCTACATAAATTTATTTATATGCTTTTAATTCACACAATAAGCTATAAATCTAAACAAAATGGAGAAACAATCGCCTCTCCATTTGTTATTTCCCTACTATCCGCTCATTGATTATCAACTATCTGCGATAACTTTTCTGTGCATTGTTCACTTTCATCAAATAGCGACGTGATTCAGCAGAAGGGTGTTTATTGGTCAGGGTTGAATAAACTTCACCAGGTTCCATTGAGTTGATGATTTGAATCGCTTTCTTTTTATCGATGGCGAATACGCGCAATACACTGCCAGCACCGCCATTGTAAGCTGTGATAACGGAATATCGGCGTGAGGTCGCGTTTTTGATTTCTCCTAAATAGGTATTTTGCAATATCGATAAATAGGCGGTGCCGGCATCGATGTTGTTCTCAGGATCGAAGAGATAATTGCGGCTAGGCTGGCCTGATTTTCCTTGCATCTTGAAAACATCTCGTCCGGCAGTGTGTTGCATTACCTGC
Organism: Xenorhabdus griffiniae; assembly: GCF_037265215.1. Classification (NCBI taxonomy): domain Bacteria; kingdom Pseudomonadati; phylum Pseudomonadota; class Gammaproteobacteria; order Enterobacterales; family Morganellaceae; genus Xenorhabdus; species Xenorhabdus griffiniae. The sequence continues at coordinate 1,431,503 of NZ_CP147737.1, forward strand.
ATAAGCCCCAAGGCATCAGAGCGGCTGACGGCATAAGGGTTAAAACTGGATTCAGTCTGCATGATGGCAAGGATGAGAGATTCATCAACGCCATATTTTATGGATGCTTTGCGAACGATAGGAAGGTATTTATGGGCACGTTTGTCCAAATGGTTAGGCACCAACTGTATGGTAACTGACCAAATGATGTGTAACCCCGATTGACGTTTTTGCAATTTATTTTGGATCAGATAATTGGCAAAATGACGTGCGCGCCACTCCCAGCGAATGGGTTCACCAGTGTTATCTAAAACCTGCCCATATAGAAAGGGTTCTTTGCTGATCTGAATATCGTTGGCGTCGGAATAAAGATCGATAGTTCCTGGATCATCTCCCATCAGCAAAGTTGTAACGATCGCTTTGCGTAAATGTTCAGCGGGTTCAATGGGGGAAATGGTTTCAATCGTAATGTTTCCCGTCTCAAAATTAATATGGCTGCGGGTCTTATAGTGATCTGTATATTTAACGTAATCTTTTGGGCCTGCGATTAAAACTTCCTGCAAACCCCAAATATTTTCAATATCGTGGGCAAATTGCCCCATCAAAATATCGAATCCATTGGTGTCTTTTATATATTCTTCGTTGTATTCAGCGTCTTTTTTGCTAGAACAGGAAATTAAAAGTGGAGCAAGGAGGATCAGGGCCAGCAGTCTTTTCATTTTACAATGCCGTTGGATATTAATACTGTTGGATATTGAGGTTTCAATCAATGTTTAGAGCCATACAAAATGGCTCTTATTTTGCCAATCTATACTAATCGAATAGTAATATTATTGTTCCGGAGGTGTATAACCGTCGATTTTAATATCATGCCCTTCAAACAGGAATTTCACCATCTCTTGTTCAAGCAGTTTGCGATCTTCTGGATTCATGGTATTGAGTTTTTTTTCATTAATCAGCATGGTTTGTTTACTCATCCACTGTTGCCATGCTTCTTTTGAAATCTCATTGAAAATACGTTTGCCCAATTCCCCTGGATAGAGCTGAAAATCTTGGCCTTCCGCTTCTCGTTGTAAAAAAGTACAAAAAATAGTTCTGCTCATAATTAATCCTCAAAATAGTGGGCAACTTAACCCAATTGTTGCAAAAGGTACTCAACGGGAGCTGCCAATCCAATGGTTGCTGGCTGACGTAAGTTATACCAAAGTCCCTTACTTTCATCCATGCAAGAATCAAAAGTTAAAATATCGATTTTAATAGGAACGATATCTAAATGAAAATGACTGAATGTGTGGCGAAATGCTGTCAGTTGTTCAAGTTTGCTGTGCGAGATACCTGAGTTTTTCAGCCATTGTTCCAGTGATACTTGATCAGCAAATTGGGGGAAAGCAAACAAACCACCCCAAATACCAGAAAGTGGGCGTTGCTCCAGCCAAACCATATCGCCATGTTGCATTAATAAAAAATAGGCTGTTTTTTCAGGAATGCTTTGTTTCGGTTTTTTCCCCGGATAGTTTGCCCAACTGTGATTGGCGTAAGCGATACAACCCGTATTAAGTGGACAAATTTCACATTTTGGTTTGCTGCGGGTACAGACTATCGCACCCAAATCCATCATCGCCTGATTGAAATATTCGACACCTTGCTTGGGAGTTACGCGCGTGCTGATATCCCATAACTGGTTTTCGACTTCTTTTTTCCCCGGCCAGCCATCAACCGCGTAGCAGCGGGCCAAAACACGTTTCACGTTACCATCAAGGATCGGGAAATGCTTGCCTTGGGACAATGAGAGAATGGCTCCGGCAGTTGAACGCCCTACACCAGGCAGTGCAACAACATCGTCAAAGGTGGTCGGAAATTTGCCATTGTGCAATGTCACAATCTGTTGTGCGGCTTTATGTAAATTGCGGGCACGGGCGTAATATCCCAGCCCAGTCCACAAATGGAGAACTTCGTCCAGAGGGGCTGCGGCCAAAGAGGCAACATTGGGAAAACGTGAAATAAATTTTTGGAAATAGGGAATGACCGTCGCAACTTGGGTTTGTTGCAGCATCACCTCTGAAAGCCAGACGTGATAGGATGTTTTTTCTAACTGCCATGGCAGAGTTTTGCGGCCGTAGCGGTGATACCACTCAAGTACCACTTGTGAAAATTGCTCAGCTTCCATCATTAGAATAATTGTCTTTATATTTGGTAATTGTTTCGTGAACGGGATTGCAACATAGTGTAACCTCAGTGTAAACCCGAACTTTGTTTCAAAGTAGTACGCAAACTGTCAACATACTTATCTCACCGTCTATAAAAACCCATTAATCACATTAAAATCAAGTGAATCACGCCATTGTATTCTCTAGCAGTCCAGTATTATCTTTCTAAATCCATGCAATTTATTGCATAGTTTTTTGTATAGAAACCGCCTATAAATTTTTTACACAATATTGGTAGAGAAGCTGACAGGGGATGCAATGTATGAAAAAGAAAATCTTTTTGTTAGCACAAAATAAGTTGTATAGGAGTTTGTGTAGAATCAAAAACAGTAGAAATATTTAATATCAATAGGTTAAGTAAGTAATTCTATATCTTACGCAAACATAGCATTAAAGTTGTGCTTATGGACACTGAACTTGATAAACTCAGCCATCTTTGCATAATTGCGCTCTCTTTGGGCGCTCCTGCGGTATATAAAGTCCCGGACGCCTGAAAAAATGTCTTTAAAACTGACAGAAAGTACCATGATAAATAACGTAATTTCACCGGAATATAATGAAAATGGCAGGGCGTTGCGCCGTGTCCGCAGTTTTGTGCGTCGGCAGGGGCGGTTAACGAGTCGCCAGCAGCAAGCGCTTGATAATGTGTGGCCAGAGATGGGCGTGGACTATCAGGCAGAATTGTCCAATATGGAAGAGATCTTTGGCCGTAAAGCCCCTGTTGTGCTGGAAATCGGTTTTGGTATGGGCGCATCATTGGTCACAATGGCAAGCGAAAATCCAGATAAAAACTTTTGGGGAATCGAAGTTCATGCGCCGGGAGTTGGAGCGTGTTTGGCATCCGCAGAAGATGAAAATCTCAGTAATCTGCGAGTGATGTGCCATGATGCTATCGAAGTATTGAACAACATGATCCCAGATCAGAGCCTGGCAATGGTTCAGCTTTTCTTCCCTGATCCGTGGCATAAAGCTCGTCATAACAAGCGTAGAATTGTGCAGCCTGAATTCGCTCAATTAGTGAGAAGTAAGCTGGAAATCGGTGGTGTTTTCCATATGGCGACCGACTGGCAGCCATATGCAGAGCATATGCTGGAGGTGATGAGCGCAGCAGAAGGGTATCGCAACTTATCGGAAAACGGTGATTATGTGCCACGTCCTGAGTCGCGCCCGGTCACAAAATTTGAGACGCGTGGTCAGCGGTTAGGTCATGGCGTATGGGATCTAATGTTTGAGAGGGTAAAATAATGGCTAAAAACCGTAGTCGTCGTCTGCGTAAAAAATTGCGTATTGATGAGTTTCAGGAATTGGGTTTTTCAATAAAGTGGAATTTTCCGGCTGATACCTCCGTTGAGGTTGTTGATAGCACGGTTGATGCTTTGATTGAAGAACTGATCGAGCCAAATGGCCTTGCTCTGGATGCCAGCGGTTATTTGCAATGGGAAGGTATTGTCTGTCTGCAAAAAATCGGCAAATGTACGGAAGAACATCGCCAGTTGGTTGAGAAGTGGCTGAAAGATAGCGGTATGGAAGACGTTATCACATCAGAACTGTTTGATGTGTGGTGGGATTGATTCGCTGTTGCATTAAGAAAAAGCGTATTACGTAAAGCGCTGTATGCAGGGGCTCTTTAGGGGCCCCTGTTTGTCTGGAGAAAACGTGGTGAAGGTAAGGTTCTCTAATTCGTTGTTGGCTGATATCTTAGAAGAAGTGCGCCCTTTGATTGGTCAAGGAAGAGTCGCGGATTATATTCCTGCTCTGGCAGAAGTTCCGGCAGACAATTTGGCAATGGCCATTTGTACGGTCGATGGGCAAATTTTTAAAGCGGGAGATGCAGAAAAACGCTTCTCCATCCAATCCATTTCTAAAGTGTTGAGCTTAACATTAGCAATGACACGTTATAAGGAAGAGGATATCTGGCAACGGGTGGGTACGGAACCTTCGGGGCAGCCGTTTAACTCATTGGTACAGTTGGAATTGGAAAAGGGTATTCCCCGTAACCCTTTTATTAATGCCGGAGCCTTGATTATTTGCGATATGCTGCAATCTCGCTTAAGTGCCCCTAAGCATAGAATGCTGGAGTTTGTCCGTAGCCTCACCGGTCAAAAAAGGATTTGCTATGACGATATCGTTGCCCGTTCAGAGATGGAGCATTCCAGTCGCAATGCCGCGATAGCTTACCTGATGAAATCATTCGGTAATTTTGAGAACGATGTTATTACCGTTTTGCAAACATATTTCCAATACTGTGCCTTAAAGATGAATTGTGTTGAATTGGCTCAATGTTTTATTTATTTAGCCAACCAGGGGCGAATGCTGGGTTCTGGCCAACAAATTTTGAGTCTTCGACAAACTCGCCAGATTAATGCGCTTATGTTGACATGTGGTATGTACGATGGTTCTGGCGAGTTTGCTTTCAGGATCGGTATACCAGGAAAATCGGGTGTGGGTGGCGGCATTATCTGTGTGGTGCCGGGAGAATTTACGGTTGCAGTATGGTCGCCTGAGCTGGATAAATCCGGTAACTCATTGGCAGGTTGTGCAGCACTGGAAAAATTAGCCGGGCGTATTGGACGCTCTATCTTTTAACCTGTCAGTGTTTTAACTTTAGAAATCAGGAGAAGGTATGTTACGCAGGATCACGATTGCTGCAACATTGATATTTGTGTCTCAAGCCATTGTTACTCAGGCACAGGCGAATTCTGAATGTCATGCGACGCTTAATGATGACATTATTGTCACGCCAAATTCTGTCCAGATCACAGGGGCGAGTGGAAACTTAAAGATATTGCCTGATGGTTCCATAACCAGAAATGGTAAGGTGTTATCGCTGGATACAGGACAACGTAGCAAAGCCCAACAATATCAACAGACGATCCGTCAGGATTTACCTTGGGTTAAGAAAGAAGCGCTAAGTCATTTGGCGAATGCACGACAGTCACTGGATAAAGTGGTGGTCGAAACAATGGGTAAGGAAAGTAATATCCGTAACCGTCTATCTCAATTGGAATCTGGCCTCAGTAAACAAGTTGATAAAGTGATTGAAACCCGTGCTAATGGCTTTGCTTTTAATGCTCAGGCAGTCAAGCAGGTAGAACCTGAAGGCAAAAAACTGATTGAACAGAGCCTTGGCGGTATCTTGCAAGATAGCATTAATGAAATGAGCCGGAAAAATAGCGAGCAAAATGGTGATGGCAAACAGATGCTAATGTCTCTTCTTGGCGGGTTAGGCGGTATGCAAAATGGTTTTGATGCAGAATGGAAAAAGCAGGAACAAGAATTAAAACGCTTAAAAGTGGAAGTATGTAGTAAAGCCAGTCAATTAGAACAACAGCGCATCAGTCTTATGAATGCGATTAAATGAAACAGGCTTTCACCCTACAGGAAAATAAGAATCAATATGAAATTGATTCTTATTTTGTTGACATGTTAACGTTGCCACCTAGAATGCAAGTCACCTTTTATTAATAGACTTAATTTAGGTGTCACTAATGAAAAAAATCCTGCCAATTGTTATTGCATCACTGCTTTCTGCTACCAGTTACTCTGCATTTAGCCAATCACCAGAATTACTTATGCCAAATTCAGTAACAGCCCAGTCTGGTGATTATGCCACGGTAAAACATCTTTCCGGTGAAACTCAGGTTAAAAAGAATCCAAAACGGGTGGTTTTGTTCGATTTCGGAACGTACGATTCGATGGTAAAATTGGAATTGTCTGATCGAGTGATTGCATTACCCATCAATAACTTACCTGAATATGTGCGTAATGGTGTGCCTGCAACTATGCACAATGCCGGTGGAATGAAAGAGCCGAATCTGGAAAAATTAGCGGAAATCAAACCTGATTTGATTGTCATTACTGGCCGTCAAGGTGCTTTCTATGAAAGCCTGTCACAAATAGCACCAACCATTAATTTAAGCACGGACAATAAAAATTATCTGTCATCCGTTGATAGTAATCTTAAATTGTTGGGTGAGTTATTTAATAAGCAGGATATCGTGAAAGCGCAATTTGCTGATTTGGAAAAAACGCTTGCAGCCGCTCAGGTAAAAGCGCAAGTAGCGAACAGCAAGGTATTGGTATTACTGCATAATGCAGGGGAATTATATCCCAATAATCAGGCTATTGTTTACAACGTGATTAAAGTACCTCGTGCTGTTTTGCCGGCTAAATCGGATAAAGACAAAAGCAGGAGCGTGACGGCGGATATGATTGCACAAGCGGATCCTGATGTGATTTTTATTATCGACCGTAGTGAAGCAATTGGTGCCGGTAAGTTAGAAAAAGCACAGTTTGAAAATGACCAAGTCAAATCAACTAATGCCTATAAAAACGGCAAGATAGTGTATTTACAGCCTGATCTTTGGTACTTGTCTGGTGGCGGTTTGGATAGCATGACGCGACAAATCAATGCCGTTGCTGATGCCTTGTAATTTCGTAAATTAAAATCCTTTTTCTCTGAATTTATCCTGAAATCTGAAGAGTGAGGTTTCAGGGTAAACTCGACTCACTTATTATTCCTAAACTGATATTGTTCCTAAATTGAAACAATCAAGCTAAATCATGACTTATCCTTGCGACACAGAAAATCTACGTTAGGATATTTCAAAAGGCATCCAATGGGGGATATAAACATGATTATTAGTTCAACTGAATTTAAGAATAATGATTTCTTGAAAAAAGGGCATGAATTTAATCAATTTGATGGCAATGGTGATAACCGTTCCCCCGAACTTTCCTGGGCGGACGCACCAGCCGGAACCCAAAGTTTTGCGATAACTGTCTATGATCCTGATGCACCAACGGGTAGTGGTTTCTGGCATTGGGTCGCTTTCAATATTCCCGTTGAAACACAATCCTTACCTGCAAATGCAGGGCAAAGTGATGGTAGTCAATTACCAACCGGTACAACTCAGAGCAGAAATGATTATGGTCTGTCTGGTTTCGGTGGTTGTTGCCCACCTGTGGGGGATAAAGCCCATCGCTATATTTTCACCGTACATGCTTTAGCGGTAGAGAAACTACCGGGCGTTGATGCTGAAACAACAAATGCCGTTGCGCGTTTTATGATCCAGGCCAATACCCTGGCAACAGCATCTATTACCGGCTACTACCAGCGTTAACTGATTAATCATTCTTCCGTTTCCAGTAAGGGGTATCAATATGAGCAGCAAAAAAATTCAATGGAACTATGGATTACAGCCGGAAGCGGTAGAGATCCTTTCTAATAATGGAGGCATGATCGTCTGCCCAACCAAAGTTGGCTACATTATCATGACATCCGATGCGCAAGGTCTGGAACGTAAATTTGAGGCTAAACAGCGTAATCGTAACAAGCCGGGTGTTGTATTATGTGGTTCTTTGGAACAGTTGAAAGAGCTGGCCCAACTTAACGCGGAAATTGAAGAACTTTATCAAAGACATTGGGATGAAGACGTCCTGTTAGGTTGTATTTTGCCGTGGAAAGAAGAAGCGATAGCCCGTATCCCAGATGATGGTTCTAAAGAACTGATGATGGATCAGCGTGGTACGAGCTGTTTCGTGATTAAATTTGGCAAGCCTGGCGAAATCCTGGCAAAAGAATTGTGGGAAAAATATGGCAAGTTCTCTTTTGCCAGCTCAGCTAATCCATCAGGTAAGGGAAATCGCGGTTTGGTTGAATGTATCGGTGAGAGGATAGAAGAGCGGGCCGATCTGATTATTTGCGCCAATGACTATGTTAAATCTATTCAGCCAAATGAAACTGAGCAAACTCGTTATGAACAAGGTGTTATGGTTTCAATGGTCGATGAAAATGGTCAATTAGTTCCACTGCAACAAGGGCAACGTGATATTACCCCGTGTCCGGTATTAATCCGCAAGGGATTGGATGTACATAAAATCATGGCGATGATGTCCGATATTTTCACTACCTGGGATTACCGCCACGGCAATTACTATTGATTAATACCTCTTACAGATAATATCTTTGGCGGGTGCTGTTGTGCCCGCATTGATATCTGTCGTTACGCGTTTTTTCCTCTCTCCAAATCTTGCCTGAGCTTGCGTTGTAAAGAGTTTGCAAACTGTTGTACACGCGAAGATAGCGTATCCTCTGATTTAAACAGTATCCATGCTTGATAAATATCCATGTCCCATTCTGGGAGAAGCCGTACTAATTTCCCTTCTGCCACAGCTTCATGGGTAACATAGTCGGGTAGATAGGCAATGCCAGCCCCAGCCAGAGCGGAATTCATTAGCGCCACACTGTTGTTGATGCGAAATCGGCTACGTACTTCAATATCCAGCTTATTTCTTTCCTTACGGAATGGCAGGGAAATAGTATGCGCAGGACCACGAAATAACAGGTAATCGTAACGAGGAAGATCTTCGGGTTTCTCTATTGGCGAAAATTGGTTGATATAGTCTGGGGTTGCATAAAGTCCCCAAGTGATATCAATTAAAGGCATGACAAGTGGATATTGTGGCGTCTCACGCCCTATGATGATGGCAATATCACATTGATCTTCTTCCATATTAATGGTTCTGTCGGTCAGTTCCAGATCAACGCTGATATGAATATTTCCGGCGACAAAGTGATTCAGTGCGGGGACAATACATTGGCTGCCAAAAGATACTGGAGCAATCAAGCGTAAACTTCCCATCGGTTGTTCATGGAAATTACGTATAAAATGTTCAGCGTTTTGGGCTTCGGTAAGGAGCCGCTGGCAGTGTTGGTAATAACTCATCCCAACTTCGGTGACTTGAATTTTACGTGTAGTGCGGTTGAGTAATTGGGTACCTAATCTTACTTCTAATTGTGCAATCTCGCGGCTGACGGAAGATTTGGATAGCCTTAATGATTTTGCTGCTTCGGTAAAACTCAGCGTCTCAACCACACGGGCAAAGATCACCATAGAGGTAAGATTTTCAATATTATTCATGCAATAACCTGATGATTTACGCGTGGGAACTGCCCTATAACATATCACATATCCTGTAGTGATAGGTCAGATTCAATGGGTAAGAATTTCCCATTTTGTGAACAACTGTCCCATACTGGAAACAGTGAACCATACGATGGTATTTCCCTACGTTAAGGCATCGTAATCTTGTTAGGATGACAATCTATTGAGTCTGTTTTTATCTTTCAGAGGGCAATGTGAGATGAGCCAAACTATTACACAAAAAATTCTTGCACGGGCAAGTGGGCGTGCACAAGTCACTCCGGGTGAAGTGGTTTGGGCGAAAGTGGATATTCTGATGTCTCACGATCCCTGCACACCGGGTGTAGCCAGTGTATTTAAAAAGGAGTTCGGGCAAGATGCGAAGATATGGGATCCTGAACGCTTTATTTTAATTCCAGACCATTTTGTCTATTCAGCCGATCCACAGGCTAACCAAAATATTCGGGTCATGCGTGAATTTGCCGCTGAGCAGAACATAAAATATTTTTATGATGTCGGGACACCTAATTATAAGGGTGTGTGCCATATAGGACTCGCAGAAGGGGGGCATATTCGCCCTGGCGAGGTATTACTGGGCACAGATTCTCATACTGTGACCGCGGGTGCTTTTGGGGCATTTGCCATTGGCTTAGGTATTACTGACGCCGCTTATGCGTTAGGTACGGGAGAAATTCCTCTTAAGGTGCCAACAACCATTCGGGTCAATTTTACCGGAACCAAGCCAGCCCATGTTTTGGCGAAAGACATGATTTTATCCGTATTGTCAGAGTTGACGGTTGATGGTGCGACCTATCAGGCCATCGAGTTTGGTGGTAACGTCATTGATGAGTTATCAGTAGAAGAACGCATGACGATTTGCAATATGGTCGTTGAGTGCGGCGCTAAAAACGGCATTATGGTTCCTAATCAGGCGACGTTGGATTATTTGGCAGAACGCAATAATCTCCCGTTTGAAATTGTCTACCCTGACGAAGATGCACAATATAGCCGCGTGTTAAATATAGATGTTTCCACGATGCAACCAAAGATTGCCAAACCCCATTCGCCAGATAATGTCGTTTCCATTGACCAGGTAGCCAATGTCGCCATTTCTCAGGCATATATTGGTTCTTGTACGGGGGGCAAGCTGGAGGATTTTGTTGCGGCAGCGCGGGTTATCAAAGGGCATAAGGTAACCATTCCGACTTATGCCGTGCCTGCAACAAAAGAAGTTTTCCATAGGACGATTACCACCCAAATCGATGGTGTTTCTGTCTACCAAATTTTAAGCGATGCAGGCGTAACACTTTCTTCTGAATCAGGGTGTGCAGCTTGTTGTGGTGGCCCGCCAGACACGTTTGGCCGTGTCAATGATCCAATATCAGTGATATCCACCACCAATCGTAATTTTGTCGGCAGAATGGGGCATAAACGTGCCAACATTTATCTGGCTTCCCCTTATTCTGTTGCCGCGGCAGCGATTACTGGTCAAATAACAAATCCTGAGGAGTTTTTATGAGTGAGTTAAAGGAAAATATCATTCGGGGTGAGGTGTATGTCTTGACCGATAATATTGATACTGACCAAATCCTCTCAGCCGAGTATCTCAAGGTCAACCCTTCCACTCCTGAAGGGTATGCTCAACTGGCTTCGCTGGCGATGTGTGGACTGCCGGAAGGTTCGCTGCCTTTTATTGATGAAAGTAAAGGAAAAGCGAAATATCCGATCATTGTGGCAGGGCAGAATTTTGGTTGTGGATCTTCGCGTGAACATGCGGTTGCCGCATTAGGTGCTTCAGGTGTGAAAGCGGTTCTTGCTCAATCTTATGCCCGTATATTCTTCCGAAATTGTGTATCAACCGGAGAGTTATTGCCTGTTGCAGCCCAGGAGCGCTTGTGTGAAAAATTAGTTACAGGTGACAGTATTGAGATTGATATTGAAAACCAGACCGTTACTTTGTTGAAAGAGGGTGAAAAATATCAAACCGATCCTATTGGTGAACTTGCTAATATTGTCTCTGCCGGAGGGCTATTTTCTTACGCTCGTGCGTCGGGAAGAATTAAATAGTATGAAAAAACTGCACCCTGAATTTTAAGGTGCAGTTTTTTTCCTAAAGAAACAGCTCCAGTAAGGAATTCAGGAACAGTTTTCCGTGCTTAGTGATTTGCCAGTGAGTATCGCTTTCAGTGATATAGCCTTTCGACAAGGCTTCGTCGATTTGTGGGCGAATGACACTTTCTGGTAACCCAGTGAAATCACTGAAATCCTGACGTGGCATCGATTCCAGCAGGCGGAAACGGTTCATAAAAAATTCAAATGGACGATCTGCATTATCCACCTGATTTTGTTGATCCAGATAACGCCCCTGCATATAACCGCGTGGATGTTTGGTTTTCACGGTACGGAGAATACGGCCATCCGCAAACGAAATCTTGCCATGTGCACCACAACCAATCCCCAAATAATCACCGAAACGCCAGTAATTGAGATTATGCTGGCATTGATAACCTGGCTTGGCATAGGCCGAAGTTTCATATTGTTGATAACCCGCTTCTGTCAGTAATTGATGGCCTTGGGAAAAAATATCCCATAGTGCATCATCATCCGGTAAAACCGGAGGGCGGGAGCTAAAACTGGTATTGGGTTCAATCGTCAGTTGATACCAGGATAGATGGGGGGGAGATAACTCGATAGCCTGACGCAAATCATTCTGTGCTTCCTTGAGTGTCTGGTTGGGTAAGCCATGCATCAAATCCAGATTAAAACTGCGTAATCCAAGGCCGTTAGCTAATTTTGCCGCTCGTTTAGCCTCTTCTGGACCGTGAATACGTCCCAAACGGATAAGTTTATCTGACCCGAAACTTTGTACACCGATGGAGATGCGATTAATTCCCGCCTGCTGATAAGCACTGAAACGATCGGCTTCAACAGTTCCCGGATTGGCTTCCATGGTAATCTCTGCTTGCGGCGAGAGTGGCAGTGCAGCCCTGACGCCATCAAGCAATCGCTGCATACCTTCGGCACTTAACAGGCTCGGCGTGCCTCCACCGATAAAAATCGTTGATACCTCACGATCACCAATCATTGGCAGATCTACATGCAAATCCGCCAATAGATGATCAACATATTCTTGATGCGGCACATCCCCTTTTAAAGCATGTGAATTAAAGTCACAGTAAGGACATTTTTGCACGCACCACGGAATATGGATATAAAGACTCAGGGGAGGCAACTTAAGCATTACGCATGGCTTCCAACAACATTGCTAATGCTTTCCCGCGGTGTGAAACGGTATTTTTCTGCTCACGAGTTAGCTCGGCAGCTGTACAGTTAAATTCAGGGGCATAAAAAATAGGATCATAACCAAAACCGCCTTTTCCAGCCGGTTCACGGGTAATCATGCCTGACCAGCGACCATGAAATACCAGAGGGGTAGGATCTTCTGCGTGGCGTAAGAAGATCAGCACACAATTGAATTGAGCCTGACGTTGTTCATCAGGAACATCGTGCATGGCTTGCAATAATTTTTCCAGATTCTCCTGATCGGAAGCCTCACTGCCTGCGTAGCGAGCGGAATAAATGCCTGGCGCGCCACCTAATGCGTCAACAGATAACCCTGAATCGTCAGCAATTGCAGGTAACCCCGTTACTGCTGCGGCATGGCGGGCTTTGATGATGGCGTTTTCAATAAAAGTAAGGCCTGTTTCATCGGCTGGCTCCACACCTAATTCGGTTTGGGCCACGATATCTAAGCCAAAATCAGCTAATAAATCAGCCAATTCACGTACTTTACCTGCATTTCCCGTGGCGAGAACAACTTTTTGCATTGCCATTTATTTAATTAACCTGTATGTCCAATTAATTTACGTATCTTATTGATCTGTCTATCTCATTAGCCTGCAAACATGGCAGCCAGCCACCCCATTACATCGTAGCGCAGGGCATTTAGTGCGTAGAGAATAAGAATGACAATCATGGCAGAGAAATCAAGACCGCCCATCGAAGGGATAATGCGGCGGATAGGTGCCATGAGTGGTTCAGTTAATTGAATCAGGACATAATCTACAGGGTTGCGTCCCTGGCTGATCCAGCTTAATAACGCGCGAGCAATCACTAACCAAAATATGAGTTTTCCGGCAGCGGTCAGTAATTCAATCACACCAAACAAGAATATGGCGCCAGAAGGAACGAGAAATTGCCCTGTGGCTAACCATATAGGCAACAAGATCTTGATGAGAATCAGCAGATAGGAGAAAAGCACAGACGCGGTATCAATGGGACCAATGGCAGGAATGAATCTGCGTAATGGGCGCACCACAGGTTGGGTGATTTTAACAATAAATTGTGAGAATGGATTATAAAAATCGCAACGTGCCCACTGCATCCAGACACGCAGCAGTAAAACGGCAATATATAAATCCAGAACGGTGAAAAAGACGAAATTTAAGAATTGCATGTAGCAGCCCTGATTGAATTAAACCAATTGAATTAAAATAATTTTTCCATTTCCTGTGCTCGGCGGATGGCTCCTTGCATGGCATTGGACACCATTTCAGGCAGCTTGCCTTCATAAAAAATGCGCAATGCTTCAGCCGTTGTACCGCCTTTAGATGTTACCTGCTCTCGCAGGATAGCAAAAGGAAGATCTTTTTGCGTTTCAGCAAGTTTAGCTGAACCTGTGGCTGCTTGCAGAACAAGTTCCCTGGCTGTTTCACTGTCAAATCCCAGACGTTCCGCTTCTTGTTGCATCGATTCCATGAACAGGAAGAAATAAGCAGGAGCACTGCCTGCGATGGCGATAATATCGTTGATACCGTTTTCATCATTTACCCAGCAGACTTTCCCGACACTGCGCATTAGCGATGCTGCAAAGTCGCGATCAGCTTGCCCGACATACTCAGGTGCGAACAATCCACTCATCCCTTGTCCTACAAGCGAAGGGGTATTTGGCATGATGCGGATAATATTAAGATTATCCTGCAAAAAGGTATAAAAACGGGACACTGGAATACCAGCAGCAATAGAAATAACCAGTTTTCCACTGAAATCGACGTATGAATGCAGTGATCCACAAACTTCGGCCATCATTTGCGGTTTAACCGCCAAGACGATGACATCGGCTTCTTGGGCGTAACGAATATTATCGCCTTGACTATTAATGCCATATTCTTTTGCCAGTACATCACGGCGGGTGGTTGTTGGAGAACAGACAGTGATGAGTTCGGCAGGATAATCTTTTCTGACTAACCCGGCAATGATGGCGTGAGCCATATTACCTGCGCCAATAAAGGTGATTTTACGATTTTCCACTAGATAATCTCGTCTATTAATCAGTTAATTTCAGGTATGTTAAGACTTGTACTGACGGGCACCGAATATTGCCGTTCCAATCCGAACCAGTGTAGAACCACAAGTAATAGCGGCTTCCATATCATCCGTCATGCCCATTGATAGTGTATCAACTTGGGAATATTGCGCTTTTAGTTCAATCAAGGCTTTTTCCATTTGGCGAAAAATGGCTATTTGGCGTTCAAAGTTGCTTTCCGGTGCCGGTATTGCCATCAAGCCGCGCAATACCAAATTAGGTAACCCATCAATAGTTGCAGCCAATTCGGTTAACTCTTCCAGTAAAATGCCTGACTTGCTCTCTTCTCTACTAATATTAATCTGGATCAGGACATTAAGAGGCGACCTATTTTCAGGACGTTGTTCGTTTAAACGTTGAGCGATTTTTACCCTGTCAACGGTATGACACCAATCAAAATTTTCTGCAACCAGACGGCTCTTGTTAGATTGTAATGGGCCAATAAAGTGCCACACTAAATCGTCATGGTTATTAAAGTATTGGATCTTTTCAACCCCTTCCTGCACGTAATTCTCACCAAATTCCCGCTGACCATTGGCGATGGCTTCTGCGATGGCATCCACAGGTTTGGTTTTACTGACTGCAAGCAAGGTAATTTCTTCTGGAGAACGTCCGCATTTTTGCGCTGCAAGTGTCATGCGGTTCCTGACATCGTGAAGATTTTGTTCGATATTGTTCATAGTTGACTCAGGAGATAAAAAAATGAATATGGAAAAATGGGTGTCCCTTAGTGTAAAGCATAATGCTTCCGATCTGCATCTTTGTGTCGGGCAAGTGCCGGTTTTGCGTATCAATGGTGTGTTATACCCACAGAGACAATGTGAGGAAATTCAACCTAATACTCTTATCACGTGGAGTGAAGAAATATTATCGGATACGCAGAAACAGCAGTTACATCAGCACGGTCATGTCGATTTTGTGGTGACTATGCCAGATAAACGGCGACTCAGGGGAAATCTATTCTATCAACAATCTCATTTATCATTAGTATTGCGACTGATTGAGAATAAGTGCCCGACATTGGAACAACTTTATGCGCCTGACATCATCCAGCACCTTACCTTGCAGGAGATGAGTGGATTGATATTAGTGACAGGTGCGACGGGAAGCGGTAAATCAACGACGTTGTCAGCTATGATTAATGCGTTGAATAGCCATGTTTGTAAGCACATCATCACACTGGAAGATCCCATAGAATTTGTTCACCAAAGCCGGAATTGTTTGATACAGCAAAGGCAGATTGGTAAGGATGCCACGGATTATCAAACCGCACTGAAAGGAGCATTACGCCAAGATCCTGATGTGATCCTGCTAGGAGAATTACGGGATAAGGAGACGATCAGGTTGGCTCTGACTGCGGCTGAAACGGGGCATTTGGTGTTGTCGACGCTGCATACTCGTGGCGCCATTCAGGCGATAGATCGCCTGGTTGATGTTTTTTCCGCAGAAGAAAAAGGGTGGATTTGTAGTCAGTTGGCTGGAAGTTTAAAGGCCGTTATTTCTCAGCAGCTGCTTCCTGCTAAAGGGGGAGGCAGGGTGGCTATTTACGAAGTTTTGGTCATCAATCAGGCGGTTAGTCATTTGATAAGAGAAGGCAAAAATCATCAAATAACATCATTAATGCAGACAGGCGCTGCTTGTGGTATGCAGACTTACGCGCAAAGCCAACAACAACGTAAGTCGTTGGGGTTGCTGGAATAAACCGCTTGCGGTAACAGCCATGCCTAATGATGAGTATGGCTATTACGAATAGTGCTATTACTAATACTGCTGTTCAAACCAGCTTTCCAGAATAATAACAGCGGAAGTGGCATCAACCTTACTTTTATTCAGAGCCTTGTAGCCACCGTGATCAAAAAGGTGAGAGCGTGCTTCCACGGTGGTTAATCGCTCATCATGCAGTTCAACTTGTACCCCAAAACGGCCATGTATGCGATTGGCAAACTTACGGGCTTGTGCGGTGACGGGTTGTTCTGTGCCATCCATATTGAGTGGCAAACCAACAATAACCAGATCGGGTTGCCACTCTTTAAGTAGTTTCTCAATCAGTTCCCAATTAGGGGAACCTTCGTTAGCTTTAAAAGAGGTCAATGCCCTGGCTGTACCTGTGATCTCTTGCCCGATGGCAGCGCCAATACTGCGAGTTCCAAAATCAAAAGCGATGATTGTACGGTTTTTCATCAGGCATGTCCTGCTTGTGAGGAGAGATTGTAAATATTAACTCCCAGTAAAGAAGCTGCCTCATGCCAGCGGGTAGCGATAGGGGTATCAAAAATAATGGAAGGTTTAGCGCTGACAGTAAGCCAACTGTTTTCCATAATTTCCCTTTCTAACTGACCGGCTTCCCAGCTTGAGTATCCAAGTGTCATTAAAACATTTTGCGGTTGGCGTGATGTACCCAGCGCTTCCAGCATATCTTTGGATGTTGTGATCATGGTGTGTTCAGAGATCTGAATACTGGAACTGAAACCTGATTGCGGCGTATGCAAAATAAAACCGTGCTCTTCAGACAGAGGACCACCCGCCATCACTGGCTGGTTGAGATTGATCGTACTGTCTCTATCCTTAGGGGAGATATCTAATTTTTGTAAGATACTTTGGATAGAAACTTTGGCTATTGGCTTATTGATAACTAAGCCCATCGCTCCGTTTTGATCATGTTCGCAGATATAAACTACAGAACGATTGAAATAAGGATCAGAGAGCGAAGGCATGGCAATAAGAAAATGATGCTGTAGATTCATGTGTTTTCTGATAATTATTTTGGCAATGTAAGAATGACTGGCCCACAGTATGTGGGCTCTTATTATAAATGGCAAATATTGTCAGGAAACGAACGTTGTTTAGCCTGTTATGCTATCTGTTTTGCCAATCGTTTTTCGATAGCATCCATCAACATGCCAGTAATGGTGATATCTGGGAATGCCGCTTCTATTTCACGTACACAGGTTGGGCTGGTTACGTTGATTTCAGTTAAACGATCGCCAATGATATCTAACCCAACAAAAATTAATCCTTTCTCCTTTAACACTGGTGCAACTGCACGGGCAATTGCCCAATCGCTTTCTGACAATGGGCGTGCTTCTCCACGACCACCTGCCGCCAGATTACCACGGGTTTCCCCTTGAGCAGGGATACGGGCAAGACAGTAAGGTACAGGTTCACCATCAACAACCAGTACGCGTTTATCTCCATCTTTAATGGCTGGCAGAAAATTTTGTGCCATGCAATAACGATTGCCATGTTCAGTCAGCGTTTCAATAATAACGCCGACATTGGCGTCATCTTGTTTCAGACGGAAAATGGAAGCGCCTCCCATACCATCTAAAGGCTTAAAGATAACATCGCCATGTTTTTGGTGGAATTCGCGTAGTTTTTTGGCACTGCGGGTGACGAGTGTATCGGGTGTCCATTCAGGGAACCAGGCAGTAAATAGTTTTTCATTACAGTCGCGCAGGCTTTGAGGCTTATTAACGATCAGGCTGCCTTTGGCTTCAGCCCTTTCCAGAATATAGGTCGCATAGATGTACTCAGTATCAAAAGGAGGATCTTTGCGCATCAAGATAACGTGCAAAGTATCGAGAGCGATTTCTTGCTCACTGCCAAACTGATACCACTGTTGTGGATTTTCTTCTACTGTGAGCAAACGTGTGCGGGCGCGAGCCTCCCCTTGATGCAGGTAGAGATCATGCATTTCCATATAATGGATTTCCCACCCGCGTTTTTGTGCTTCCAACAGCATGGCAAAACTAGTGTCTTTCTTGATGTTGATGGATGAAATAGGATCCATCACAATACCGAGCTTGATCATTTTTTCTCCTTAACCCAGATCACCAAAACGTACTTGCAATGCGGTAATTGCGGTAAGTGCCGTCGTTTCTGTCCTCAAGACGCGAGGCCCTAACAGGATATCAGTAAATTGATATTTTGCTGTCATTTCTATTTCTTCGGCAGACAATCCCCCTTCAGGGCCAATCAGCAGACGCACTTTTTCCACAGGAAGTGGGAGGGTATTAATGCTATGGCTGGCACGGGGATGCAGATTCAATTTTAAGCTGCCATCGTTTTCTGCACACCAGGTTTCCAGTGGCATAACAGGGCGGATTTCAGGGATTCGGTTACGTCCGCACTGTTCACAGGCAGAAATGGCAATTTTTTTCCATTGTTGTAATTTCTTCTCCAGCCTTTCTATATCCAGTTTGACGCCACAACGTTCAGACAAGAGGGGTGTAATCGTATTGACACCCAATTCAACCGATTTTTGGATTGTAAATTCCATTTTTTCACCACGGGACATGACCTGCCCCAGATGTAGGTTTAATGGGGATTCATGATCAGATAATTTGCCATCAAGGATAGACACTTTAACCGTTTTTTTACTGGCTTCCGTGATGATTGCATCAAAAACCTGATTGCTGCCATCAAAGAGTTGCAACGCTTGCCCGTTACTCATTCTAAGCACGCGACCAACGTGATTGGCAGCATCGTCACTCAAATAAATTTCCACTCCTGTTGAGAGCAGTTCAGGGTGATAGATGCGGGGAATTCGCATATTCTTCTTTCCTTCTTTTTCCGGGTTCTTCCGGTATGGCGCAAACAACCATATGACAAAATTGATTCATCGTCATGATAAATGAGCGTTGTTTGCGTGATCAAGTTATCTCTTGGTTTAAGGAATACAAGATATTTCCTTGCGAGCGGGTTCGCATATTTATTTTATAATGGCTTTTTCGGCTAAATTTTTATTGCCAATATCTGGGGTGAAAAATTAATATTCATCTTGTTCTGATTGTAGTCAGGAAATAAGGAAAGAAGGCAATAACAGGGATGTTATTTATATACGCATTAAACTTCAAGTTGCAATTTACAACACGATTTCTCCCCGCGAAGCGGGGAGAGATTACACGCATCTTGAAGTGAGATGGGTATAAATGGATTTTAATTTTTCATCGGTGATAAAAGGAAGGGTGCTATTTTAATTAATGTGGATTATATAATAATTATGTTTTTCTGTAGTACCTTGTTGTTATTGGCTGTTATCGATATAAAAACATATTGCTTGCCAGATATTATTACTCTTCCTTTATTATGGTTGGGTCTTTTGGTTAATATTGATGGTAACTTGGTTTCGATAAAGAGTGCAATATACGGCGCCATATCAGGGTATCTTTTTTTATGGTTTTTGTATTGGTTGTGTCGATATACCTTAAATAAGGAAGGAATTGGTTATGGTGATCTTAAATTAACCGCAGCAATCGGTGCCTGGTTGGGTGTGGAAATGATACCAATATTGATGCTAATGGCTTCATTATTGGGGATATTTGGATTTGTAATAATTGGCATGAAAAGAAAATCTTTTCCTGAGTTTATCGCATTTGGGCCTTATTTATGTTTATCTGCGATAGTATTACTGGGGTATGGTATTGGCAGAGTATAGTATCCATTTGCAAAGTGGGGAAAATAGATAAAAAGTGGCGGAGAGAACCGGAACCTAACCTACGATACACATTCTGTACAGGCTAGATGTTAAAAGCATCTAGTTGGTTTAAGCTGCTTTTCTGCATATGCCAGACGTTGGAAGCATCTGTTAGCTTGAGCAGCGCATCCTGTGTACTTAGATGTTAAAAGCATCTAGTTGGTTTAGGCTGTTTATCCTGTATGCGCTAGACGTTAGAAGCATCTAGTTGGCTTTAAGCTGCTTGCCCTTGCATGTTCTAGATGTTGGAAGCATCTGGTTAGCTCTAGGCTGCTGGCTTATCTCTCCGCTGACTGCAAATTTAAAAAAAGTGAGATTTTTATTCAAGCTGATTTATTGGATTATGGATTATTGATCACAACTTAAGTTTATTGGTTATTTCAAATTTTAAAAAAGTGCTAAATATCACATCAATTCAAAAAGAATTGTGTTTATTTAATAAGTTTTTTCATTTTAAAATTTAATGTGTTATCGGTTTTAATATGGGATAAATATAACGTATTAAAATGGATTTTGATACTGGTTTTATTAATAATTGGTACTGGCGTTTTATTTTTTATCTGGAATTTTTTATTCATTGAAATTAAAGCGGGGGAATTAAGGTAATATTTCAAATATTGTTATACGGGCGCTACTATCCGCAACGCCCATGATGATTTTTAACTTACTGAGGCCACTTCATTTCGCCTTTTAATACCTTAGCACTGAGTTCAAGGCTGGATTCATCAGCCAAATCTGGATAGTGTTTTTTCATGGCTGCAATCAGTGCATTGGAATCTTTTGCTTTCGGTAACTCTTTTTCCAGTGTGGTCAGATAATTCTGGGTAAAAGTCACTGAGTCCAATGTCATTGATGAATTCCCTAAATAGTGGCCTGGTACAACAGTTTTAGGTTGCAGGCTCTTGATGCGATCCAATGTTTGTTGCCAATGCTGGCGTGATGCTTTGGTCTGGGTATCTGCAATCCATACATGGATATTGTCAGAAACAGTCACACCACCCACAACGGCTTTTAATTTAGGAACCCAGACAAAAGTACGATCTGCGGCTGGGCCATCTAAACCTTCAACAATCAGTTTTTCACCATCGACAGTGAAGGTGTTTCCTTCCAGTGGTTCTGGTACGACGATCTTTTTGGGAGCCTGATCTGCAAGAATTCCACCCCAATAAGCCAGCTTACCATCTTTGGTTTCATTGATCGCTTTGATGGTTTCTGGTGATGCGATAACTTTGGCATCAGGGAATGCTTCGGTGATCACATCAAGGCCAAAATAAAAATCAGGATCGGATTGGCTGATATAGATCGTTGTCAATTTTTTGCCTGTTTGCTGGATCATTTTTACCAGCTCTTGTGCATCATTTTTCTTAAATTGGGCATCAATCAGGACAACTTCATGATCACCACTGATAATTTCGGAAGAAACAGGAAAGACGCCTCTTTCACCTGGGTTGTAGATATCCAATTTTAGATCGGTTGCTTGAGCCAGTGATGCCATCCCCAAGGAGAGTGTCGCTGCCAGAGCGATGTTGAATGTTGTTTTGCGAGCCATCGTCGAATTCCTATAGCAAAAAGTTTATATGCTTGAATGGCGTGTATAATAAGTTGCATATTTCGATTTAAAAACCCCATAACTAGCAACTATTTGTTGCATAAATCGAGCTAATTAGGGCAAAAAACAGGTTGACCGAAATGGATAGGATCACCGCAACACAAGTGTTTATTGCGATTGTTGAACAGGGTAGCCTGATTGCAGCAGCGGAACGGTTGGATATGTCGAGGGCAATGGTATCGCGATATTTGGCTGAAATGGAAAAGTGGGCAGGAGTTCGCTTATTACATCGTACAACACGTAAAATTGGCCTGACTTCGGCAGGTGAGAGTGTTTATCAACGTAGCCTTAAATTAATGGAATTGACGGAAGGAATACCTGTACAGCAATCTTTGGAAACACAAACCTTGAAGGGATTGTTGCGAGTGAGTTGTTCCCAGTCATTGGGCGTTAGTGCGCTGGCAGTTGCTATTCCTGAATTTATGCGGGTATATCCGCACATTGCCGTCAATCTGCAAATGGATAATAAAGCCGTCAATTTAATAGAAGAACGCATTGATTTGGCGATCCGTATTACCAATAATTTGGAGCCAAATCTGATCGCTCGCCCATTATCGACTTGCCATTCCATTGTTTGTGCTGCGCCGTCTTATTTAGCAGGAAAATCTATTCCCAACAATCCTATGGATTTAACAGCACATAACTGCCTGAACTATAACTTTTTCGGCAAGAGTTTATGGGTATTTGAAAAACAGCATGAACACTATTCAGTCCCTGTCAGTGGTACGCTAAGTGCCAATGAATCTACTGTATTAATGGAAGCTGCTTTGCAGGGAGCTGGAATTACAATGCAGCCTTACTATTCTGTTTCTTCTTATTTGGTGTCAGGGCAATTAGTTGAGTTGCTACCTGATTACCAACCCCAGGCTATGGGGATCTATGGCATTTATACCAGCCGCCAGAATATGCCAGCGACTTTGCGTGCACTGTTAGATTTTCTGGTGGATTGGTTTGCTACATCACCCCATTGGCAGCAATTAATGTTGAAACGCTAATGCCAGTTTTTCGGCAAATAGAGCAGCCTGTTGTTTTAGATGTGTAATGAAAGCCTCTACAGGCTCTGAGGAGGGGCGATGTATGGGTTTGATTAAACTGACTGTAAATGGAATGTCGATACTGAATGGCCGAATGCAAATGGTTGTACTGTTCTCTAAATAATCCAATGCAGTGAGCGGGTTTACGATAGACAGGCCAATACCTTCGTTAATCATGGCACAAATTGAAGCTGCGCTATGGGTTTCCATTACTATCTTGCGATTGATTTGATGCTCCGTAAAGATTGTATCAATCAGTTGCCTGTAACTGTCTGTGATCGAGAGGCTGATAAATTTTTGATTGTGAAAATCTGCTGGCGTTAGTTGTGATTTTTGACTGAGCGGATGATTAATGGGTAAGACACAAACTTCATTTAAGGTGATCAACGTTTCTCGTTCAGTACCTGCCGGCGCCTGCAAATGTTCGGTTAAGCCAATATCATGACGCTGTGCTGAAAGCCATTCTTCCAAAAGGGGAGATTCTTGTGGAACGATGATCAATCTGGCTTCAGGATAGTGTTCGATAAAACTGCAACAGGCTTTTGGCAGCAGAGATTGGGAGAACATTGGCAGGCAAGCGATGGATAACTGCGCCTGTTCAAATTGTCGGATACTGTCAGCCGCATTAATTATTCTTTCCAGTCCATAATAAGAGCGTTGCACCTCTTCGAATAGACGTAATCCTTGCGCGGTGGGAAACAGACGCCCTTTGATGCGATCAAACAATTTCAGTTTCAGTAATTGTTCAAGGCGTGCAAGTTCACGGCTGACGGTGGGTTGGGAGGTTTTCAGTAGTAATGCTGCATCAGTCAGGTTGTTAGTGGTCATTACAGCATGAAAAATTTCAATATGTCGCCATGAACAGGAATGCATAGATTTGTCTCTTTGGGTGAAAAGTAGTCATTACCATATCACAAATGAATAGATTATGGCTAAATGGATATTTTTCTTCCTGCCTGATTATTGCCAATAATGAAGGATCTGCTGATTTTATGAGACGACACTGCAATGACTATATCGACTTTTACTTATGGCTCAGAGGGACATTTTACCCCTGATAATTTACTCCGTTTACCTATGCAGTATGGAACACCATTGTGGGTTTATGATGGCGATAACATCATCAAGCAAATCAAAAAATTAAAACCGTTTGATGTTATTCGGTTCGCACAGAAAGCGTGTTCCAATACCCATATTTTACGCTTGATAAGAGAGCAGGGCGTGAAAGTTGATGCAGTGTCATTGGGAGAAATCGAGCGGGCGCTCTATGCCGGTTTTCAGCCTGGTCGCGATAAATCAGAAATTGTATTCACTGCGGATGTGATCGATGAGGCAACCTTGTCGCGTGTTATTGAACTGGATATTCCGGTCAATGCCGGTTCTATTGATATGCTGGCACAGATAGGTGAACGTCAGTCTGGACATCCGGTTTGGTTACGCATTAATCCCGGATTTGGGCATGGGCATAGCCAAAAGACCAATACTGGCGGCGAAAATAGCAAACATGGGATCTGGTTTCAGGATCTTCCTCTGGCAATTGTAAAAATTCATCAATATGGTTTGAAATTAGTGGGACTGCATATGCACATTGGTTCAGGGGTGGATTATCAGCATCTTGCCAATGTCTGTAATGCTATGGTAGAGCAGGTCATGCTATGCGGGGAGGATATTCAAGCCATTTCCGCAGGCGGTGGCTTATCCATTCCTTATCAGGAGGGTGAAGAATCAGTCGATACCGAACACTATTACAGCTTGTGGCATGAGGCTCGCCAGCGTATTGAACAGCATTTGGGGCATCATGTTGAGCTGGAAATCGAACCTGGCCGTTTTCTGGTGGCGGAATCTGGGATCTTGATGGCGGAAGTACGGGCAGTTAAATCTATGGGCAATCGGCGTTATGTGCTGGTAGATGCGGGTTTCAATGACTTAATGCGTCCGGCAATGTATGGCAGTTATCACCCTATTTCTGTATTGTCGGTAAACGCGCTGCCGGAAACCACATCGTTAGAAACTATCGTCGCGGGACCGTTATGTGAATCAGGCGATGTGTTTACACAGTTGGAAGGTGGAGAGGTTGTATCACGCATGTTGCCCCCTGTTAGTGTTGGGGATTATCTAATTTTTCACCATACCGGCGCTTATGGTGCTTCTATGTCTTCAAATTATAATAGTCGCCCTTTGATCCCTGAAATTTTGTTTACTCAGGGAGAGGCGCGTTTGATCCGCCGTCGCCAGACAATCGAAGAGTTGTTATCGCTTGAGTCCATTTAAATAAAAAACGGGGCGTTGTTGCCCCGTTTCTTCTGGTCAGCATCAGGCGGCTTTATCTTGACGCTGACTTTCAGGCTTTTTTGCTGCATGGGGTACAGCAAATGCATCCGGCTCAAATTCATCGACATTGATTGAACGCAATCGGCTGATTTCGGCACGTTTCAGGATCTCTGCTTCTTCCTGAGTGATTTTGTTTTCAGCCAGAGCCTGTTCAGCTAATTTATCCAGACGGGTGAAGCTCAGTGTCTTACCTGCTTCGCGGCTCAAGCGAACATGGATTGGCTCTGCGGCGATGATATCGTGCAATGCTTCTTCCAGTAACCCGTGAGGGTTATGTTTGCTTGGTGTCAGATATTGCCCACGTCCAATCCGGCTACGAGTTGCGGAAGGAGTCTGTAATATCTGAGCCAGTTTGTGATCCAATTTATCGGATGGTGCAGTATGTACACGTCCCAATGGGAAAATAATCAATCGCATCAAACCTGCAACCAAACGATTAGGGAAATTGCGTAGCAAGTCATTCATAGCATGTTCAGCCTGATTCAGGCTATCTTCTACTGCCCATTGCACCAATGGGAAATCTTCTTTCTGGCGTCCTTCGTCTTCATAGCGTTTCAACGTGGCAGAAGCCAGGAAGATTTGACTCAGAATGTCCCCCAGACGCGCTGAAATGCGTTCACGGCGTTTCAGGCTGCCTCCCAATACGCCCATTGAAACATCAGAGAGCAGGGCAAGGTTGGCGCTTAAGCGGTTGATTTGTTGGTAGTAACGGCGAGTTGCATCATTGACTGGTGAACGGCTGGTTCTGCCTTTGGTGATACCAAGCCACAGGCTGCGCAGCGTGTTACTGGCAACATGGCCTAAGTGACCAAACAGCGCCTTGTCAAAGTGTTTCACATTGTTGCTTTCTGCGGCGGCAATTTCAGCCAGTACATAAGGATGGCAACGGATTGCACCCTGACCAAAGATGATCATGCTGCGGGTCAGGATATTCGCACCTTCAACGGTGATAGCAATGGGTGCCCCTTGATAACCGCGAGCAAGGAAGTTAGAGGGTCCAAGACAGATACCTTTGCCGCCAGCGATATCCATCGCATCAATAATGGAACGTTGGCCTCTGTGCGTACAATGGTATTTCACGATAGCAGACAGAACTGAAGGTTTTTCGCCCAACATGATACCACTGGTGATCATGGTTGCAGCCGCATCCATCACGTAAGCATTACCCGCGATACGTGCCAATGGTTCTTCGATACCTTCCATTTTACCGATAGGCAACTTGAATTGACGGCGAATATAGGAATAAGCACCGATTGCCATAGCTGCGCTTTTTAATCCCCCTGTTGCGTTGGATGGCAAGGTAATGCCACGACCAACAGACAGACATTCAACCAGCATACGCCAGCCTTGGCCTGCCATTTTAGGTCCACCAATGATGTAGTCGATAGGAACAAAAATATCTTTACCCCGCGTTGGGCCATTCTGGAATGGGATATTCAGAGGGAAATGGCGGTGACCAATTTCAACGCCCGGTGTATTGGTTGGGATTAAGGCACAGGTAATGCCCAATGATTCGGTATCACCCAGCAGATGATCAGGATCATACAGTTTAAATGCTAATCCCAGCACGGTGGCAATAGGAGCAAGGGTGATGTAACGCTTATTCCAGTTCAGGCGCATACCAAGCACTTGCTCGCCTTGCCATTCTCCCATACAGACAACACCCGTATCAGGAATAGCTCCTGCATCTGAACCGGCTTCTGGGCTGGTCAAAGCAAAGCAGGGGATCTCTTCACCACGGGCCAGACCAGGCAAATAACGTTTTTTCTGTTCGTCTGTGCCATAGTGTTGCAGCAATTCCCCCGGCCCCAGAGAGTTAGGTACGCCAACAGTAATTGCCAGAATACCCGATACACCAGCCAGTTTTTGCAATACCTGAGATTGAGCATAAGCGGAAAATTCCAGACCACCATATTCTTTCTTGATGATCATGGCAAAGAAACGATGTTCTTTCAGGTAGGCCCAAAGCTCAGGTGGTAAGTCAGCCAGTTCGTGGGTGATTTGGAAATCATTTGCCATGCGGCAGGCTTCTTCTACCGGACCATCAATAAATGCTTGTTCCTCAGCAGTTAACTGTGGCTTTGGATAGTTATGCAGTTTTTGCCAGTCAGGGTTACCACGGAATAGATCGCCTTCCCACCATGTCGTTCCTGCATCAATGGCTTCTTTCTCTGTTTTGGACATGCTTGGCATAACCCTACGGAAGGCTTTTAGGCCAGGTGCAGAGAATAAAGATATACGTACAGGTGTAAAGACAAGAGGGAACAGGACGATGACCAGTGGTAACAACAACCAATAACTCCAAAGGCCAGTTATACTCATAACGAACGTATAGGCAACAAGCAGCAAGCTGCTAAGCGTCAAGCTGACTTTGTGGTAACAAAGCCCGCCAATCAAGACTAAAAATAAGATAATGCTGAAAGCGGTCATAGTAAAACTCCTGTAAATCTCAGGTTGAGTTGTCAGAGGTCTGACCTGTTGTGATGTCCTTCTTTTTTAGATGAGGAAAACGCATTTATCAATATATTTACATCTTAATTACAATCTAGCTCACAAAGTTGTGTTGGTTTTGCAAACGATAATTCTTTCAAGATGTGATGATATCTTCTTTCAGATAGGGGAATCCGTTACACTTGTTGGCTGACATTATTAATCCCGAAGACTTTTCAGGAGTATGAGTTCCATGTATCAAGAACTGATCCGCAGTGAATTATCCGAAGCCGCAGATACGTTGGCTAACTTCCTTAATGATGATGCAAATATCGACGCCATTCAAAAAGCGGCGGTTTTGCTGGCTGATTCATTCAAGGCTGGAGGAAAAGTGCTTTCCTGTGGTAATGGTGGCTCACATTGTGATGCCATGCATTTTGCGGAAGAATTGACAGGCCGCTACCGTGAAAATCGTCCGGGATATCCGGCCATTGCGATTTCTGATCCTAGCCACTTATCTTGCGTAAGCAATGACTTTGGTTATGACTATGTATTTTCCCGTTATGTTGAAGCGGTCGGTCAGAAAGGCGATGTCCTGCTGGGTATTTCAACTTCTGGAAACTCTGGCAACATCATTAAAGCCGTTGAAGCCGCCCGTGCCAAAGGTATGAAAGTCATTACACTGACTGGCAAGGATGGTGGAAAAATGGCAGGAACAGCAGATGTTGAAATTCGAGTACCACATTTTGGTTATGCCGATCGTATTCAGGAGATCCACATTAAAGTCATTCATATCTTGATTCAATTGATTGAAAAAGAAATGGTAAAAGCCTGATTGCTTTTCGTTAGGAATCGGCGTTAGGGGTAGGCAATGTGTGAATTACTTGGCATGAGTGCCAACGTGCCAACAGATATCGTATTCAGTTTGAGTGGACTCATTCAGCGTGGCGGACATACCGGTCCACATAAGGATGGTTGGGGAGTTACTTTCTATGAGGGATTGGGATACCGGACGTTTAAAGATCACCAATCCAGTTGCTATTCACCTGTAGCTCGATTTGTACAAGGCTATCCGATCAAATCAGAAGTGATTGTCGCCCATATTCGTCAGGCAAACAGTGGTAATGTTTCCTTGGTTAATACCCATCCCTTTACCCGTGAACTGTGGGGAAGGTATTGGACTTACGCCCACAATGGCCAACTTAAAGGATACAGTAAGTTGAAAACGGGTAATTACCGGCCGGTGGGTGAGACAGACAGTGAATGGGCATTTTGCTGGATATTGCATCAACTATCGTTGAAATATCCCAAGCGACCTTCCAATTGGTCTGCGGTGTTTAAATTTATTGCTTCTCTGGCGGATCAACTGAGAAAGAAAGGTGTTTTCAATATGCTGTTGTCAGACGGGCAGTTCGTTATGGCTTACTGTTCGACGCAATTGCATTGGATTACTCGTCGTGCCCCTTTCGGCAGGGCTAAATTACTCGATCAGGATGTTGAAATCGATTTCCAGCAGCACACCCAGCCAGGGGATGTCGTATCCGTGATTGCTACCCAACCTTTAACCGAAAATGAAGTTTGGCACCGTATTGAATCAGGTGACTATGCGCTATTTCATCTTGGAGAGAGAATAATTTGATTTGCGGTTCCAAAAGGGTGATTGGTTTTCTGTTTTTACATTAATAACATATGGCCCGCCTATTACGTTAACTGTGGCAGGAATGCTATTTTGAGCAAATTACGCATATAGGCGGGCTGTTATTGTTGCCAAAACAAGCCATCGTCGTTCTTTGATGGTGCCGCTTTCATCAATTCCTGCCCGCATATCCTTTTGATTTATCGAACTCGTTGGAAAAACTCAAATTAATGGCGCGGTAATTAATTTTTGATTGAAAACCGCCCTGACGTAGAGAAAAGTGATAGAAACATTCGTCTTTATCGAATGGTTGACGGTTTAGCAGAGAAATTATTTTTATTTGCTTGAACTGTGTCACTTGATTAATCAGACAGTCAGTGGGGGAGGTGTTAGAATTACCCCGGCGAAAATTCAGAGAAACTTTGTAACGATTATCGGAGTGAATAACTTGAGACATATATTGCTCAAGGTTTTTTGTATTATTAGAGTCGCTGCATTACCTAACGGCAATACCGCAAGGTAATCTGTAGTATATGATTTAACTGATAAACTTGTGCAAATCTTATGATTAAAATTAAAAAAGGACTCGACCTCCCAATAGCAGGAGCGCCTGCCCAAGTTATAGAAGATGGTCCGGCAATTCGCCATGTTGCTTTACTCGGTGAAGAATATGTTGGAATGCGTCCTTCTATGCTGGTTAAGGAAGGTGAGCATGTCAAAAAAGGGCAAATTCTTTTTGAAGATAAGAAGAATCCAGGGGTTGTTTTCACTAGTCCCGCAAGCGGGAGAGTTGTCACTATTGGACGTGGTGAACGTCGTGTTTTGCAATCCGTTGTTATTGAAGTGAATGGCGATGAGAAAGTCACATTTGATCGCTATGAACGTGCTGAACTTACTGGCTTAAGCCGTGAACAAGTAGAGAAAAATCTGCTGGCGTCAGGATTATGGACAGCGTTGCGTACACGTCCTTTCAGCCGTACCCCTGTTCCCGGTTCCACACCAAAGGCAATCTTTATTACGGCAATGGACACCCAGCCACTGGCTGCTGATCCACTCGTCGTTATCGCAACTCAGGAAGAGGCTTTTGTTGATGGTCTGAATGTTCTGTCAAGATTGACAGAGGGGAAAATCCACGTTTGCCACGGCGCTGGAAATATTCCAACAGTGGGAAATAACGCTCAAATCACCTATAACCAGTTTTCTGGCCCCCATCCAGCGGGTTTGGCAGGTACGCATATTCATTTTATTGAACCTGTTAGTGCTCAAAAAACGGTTTGGCATCTGGGTTATCAGGATGTCATTGCTATCGGCAAATTGTTTACCACGGGTGAGCTTTATACTGATCGTGTGGTATCCCTGGCAGGGCCACAGGTTAAATCACCGCGCTTGATACGTACTCGGTTGGGGGCTGATTTGCTGGAATTGACGCAAAATCAGTTGCAAGAGGGCGAAAACCGTATTGTTTCTGGTTCCGTACTCTATGGTACAAAATCCGATGACGTTCGCCATTATCTTGGCCGCTTCCATACGTTAGTTTCTGTACTTGCTGAAGGGCGGGAAAAGGAGCTGTTTGGTTGGATTGCGCCGGGCGCGAATAAGTTCTCGATTACCCGTACCACAATCGGCCACTTCCTGAAAAAGAAACGTTTTGCTTTCTCAACCACAACAAACGGTGGAGAACGTTCTATGGTGCCCATTGGCAACTATGAGCGTGTCATGCCACTGGATATCATGGCAACTCATCTGCTGCGTGATTTGCTTGCAGGTGATACTGATAGCGCTCAGGCGCTGGGTTGTCTGGAGCTGGATGAAGAAGATTTGGCATTGTGTACCTATGTTTGTCCAGGCAAATATGAGTACGGTCCAGTACTGCGTGAAGTGCTGACTAAGATTGAGCTGGAAGGGTAATTCATGGGCCTGAAAAATTTATTTGAAAAAGTAGAGCACCACTTTGAGGCCGGTGGCAAACTGGAGAAGTATTATCCTCTCTATGAGGCAGTAAGCACCGTTTTCTATACGCCGGGCACCGTGACAAAAGGGAATGCCCATGTCCGTGATGCCATCGATCTCAAACGCATGATGATCCTGGTGTGGCTGTCAGTTTTCCCTGCGATGTTTTGGGGCATGTATAACGTCGGAAATCAGGCAATACCTGCTCTGACTCATTTATATAACGGAGATGCCTTACAGCAGGTTTTGGCTTCTGATTGGCATTACATGCTGGCTCAGTATCTTGGTGCGTCATTAACACCAGATGCAGGATGGGGCAGTAAAATGCTATTGGGAGCGGCTTACTTCCTGCCAATTTATGCGGTTGTGTTCGTCGTAGGGGGTTTCTGGGAAGTTTTGTTTGCCATTATCCGCAAACATGAAATCAATGAAGGTTTCTTTGTTAGCTCCATTCTGTTCGCATTGATTGTTCCACCAACACTACCATTGTGGCAGGCGGCTTTGGGGATTACTTTCGGTGTGGTGATTGCGAAAGAGATCTTTGGTGGTACGGGGCGTAACTTCCTGAACCCAGCCTTGGCGGGACGTGCTTTCCTGTTCTTTGCTTATCCGGCACAGATTTCAGGTGATTTGGTTTGGACTGCGGCTGATGGTTTTTCTGGCGCAACGCCGTTATCCCAATGGGCTACTGCGGGTAGTCACGGCCTGATCAATACCATTACTGGACAGCCAATCACCTGGATGGATGCTTTCCTGGGCAACATTCCTGGTTCAATCGGTGAAGTATCCACTTTGATGATTTTTATTGGTGGTGCCATCATCCTGTTTGCTCGTATTGCTTCATGGCGCATTGTTGCTGGTGTGATGCTCGGTATGATCGCGACGTCTTATCTGTTTAATGCAATTGGTTCTGGCACTAACCCCATGTTCGCTATGCCGTGGTACTGGCATATGGTTCTGGGAGGCTTCGCTTTCGGTATGATCTTTATGGCGACTGATCCTGTCTCCGCAGCGTTTACGGATAAAGGAAAATGGGCCTATGGCATTCTGATCGGGGCTATGTGTATTTTGATCAGGGTGGTAAACCCAGCGTACCCAGAAGGAATGATGTTGGCGATTTTGTTCGCTAACCTGTTCGCGCCACTGTTCGATTATCTGGTCGTACAGGCCAATATTAAGCGGAGAAAAGCCCGTGGCTAATGATAAACCAAAAAATAATGATAGCATCGGCAGAACATTCCTCGTTGTTTTTGTGCTGTGCCTTGTCTGTTCGATTGTGGTTGCCGGTTCAGCTGTAGGGTTGAAAGCGCAGCAGCAGGAGCAAAAGCTGCTGGATAAGCAGCGTAATATTCTGGATGTCGCGGGCTTGCTAAAACCGGACATGACAGCGGCGGAAATCAAAGCAATCTATAACAGCCGCATTCAGCCTGAATTGCTCGATTTGAAAACAGCAACGTTGCAAGAAAGCGCGGGTAATTTTGACCTGAATAATGCTTTGCGCAGTGACGAAACCAGTGTTGCTTTGTTACCAGAGCAAGATCTGGCGAAGATCCGCCGCCGCGCCAATATGGCGGAAATCTATCTGGTTAAGGATGAGAGCGGTAAAACGACGGAGCTGGTTTTGCCAATATACGGCTCTGGCCTGTGGTCAATGATGTATGCCTTTATTTCCATTGATATCGATGGTGTCACATCTCACGGCATCACTTACTACTCTCATGGTGAAACCCCTGGTTTGGGTGGTGAAGTTGATAACCCACAGTGGCGCAAGCAGTGGGTAGGTAAAAAACTCTATAACCCGCAAGGTATGCCGGCACTTAAGATCGTCCGTGGTGGTGCCGGTGATAACCCTTACGGTGTAGATGGGCTGTCCGGAGCAACCCTGACTTCTAACGGTGTTCAGCATATGTTTGATTTCTGGCTGGGTGATAACGGTTTTGGCCCGTTCCTGAAAAAAGTACGTGAGGGAGCCTTGAAAGATGGCTGATAGTAAAGAAATAAAACGAGTCCTGCTTGGGCCGTTGTTTGATAATAACCCCATTGCATTGCAGGTTTTAGGGGTGTGTTCAGCGCTGGCTGTGACTACCAAATTGGAAACGGCGTTAGTCATGACCATTGCAGTTACCCTGGTAACCGCGTTTTCTAGCTTTTTTATTTCATTAATTCGTAACTATATTCCTGGCAGTGTGCGAATTATCGTACAGATGGCGATCATTGCATCTTTGGTTATCGTCGTAGACCAGATCTTGCGGGCTTATGCCTACGAAATTTCCAAACAGCTATCGGTGTTTGTGGGCCTTATCATCACGAACTGTATTGTTATGGGACGTGCTGAAGCCTATGCTATGAAAGCACCACCGGTTGAAAGTTTTATGGATGGTATCGGCAATGGTTTGGGCTATGGCGTCATTCTGTTGCTGGTTGGTTTCTTGCGTGAACTGTTTGGTTCAGGAAAATTGTTCGGTGTTACGGTGCTGGAATCTGTCAAGAATGGTGGTTGGTATCAACCCAATGGCTTGTTCCTGCTGGCACCGAGCGCATTCTTCATTATTGGTATGCTGATTTGGGGTTTACGGACTCTGAAGCCTGCGCAGGTTGAGAAGGAGTAACAAACAAAATGGAGCATTATATTAGTTTGTTTGTCCGCGCAGTCTTTATCGAGAACATGGCGTTATCTTTCTTTCTCGGTATGTGTACGTTTTTGGCGGTATCAAAGAACGTTAAGACGGCCTTTGGCCTCGGTGTGGCTGTAACCGTCGTATTGGGAATTTCCGTTCCTGCCAATAACCTCGTTTACAATCTGGTTCTCCGTGATGGAGCGCTGATGGATGGGGTGGATTTGAGCTTCCTGAACTTCATTACCTTTATTGGTGTCATTGCTGCACTGGTACAGATCTTGGAAATGATCTTAGACCGTTATGTGCCGACACTCTACAACGCGTTGGGAATTTTCCTGCCGTTGATTACGGTGAACTGTGCGATTTTCGGTGGCGTTTCATTTATGGCACAGCGTGACTATAACTTCAGTGAGTCCATCGTATATGGTTTTGGTTCAGGTATGGGCTGGATGCTGGCAATTGTTCTGATGGCTGCTATCCGTGAAAAAATGAAATATGCGGATGTTCCAGCAGGTCTGAAAGGATTGGGGATCACCTTTGTCACCACCGGCTTGATGGCATTGGGCTTCATGTCCTTTTCCGGTGTGCAGCTCTAAAGGCGAGAAGAATTCATGGATATAATTATTCTAGGCGTAGTCATGTTTACCCTGATTGTGTTGGTACTAACGGCCATGATTTTGTTCGCAAAATCTAAGTTAGTGAACACAGGGGATATAAAAGTTGAAATCAATGGCGATGAGGATAAAAGTTTCTCTGCTCCTGCCGGCGATAAATTATTGGGTATGCTTTCCAATCAGGGGATTTTCGTTTCTTCTGCGTGTGGTGGCGGTGGTTCTTGTGGCCAGTGCCGGGTGAAAATTAAGGAAGGCGGTGGTGATATCCTGCCAACGGAACTTTCCCACATCAACAAGCGCGAAGCAAAAGAGGGCTGCCGATTGGCATGTCAGGTTAATGTTAAACAGGACCTGAAAATCGAACTGCCAGAGGAAATTTTCGGTGTTAAGAAGTGGGAATGTGAAGTTATCTCCAACGATAACAAGGCGACTTTCATTAAAGAATTGAAGCTGAAAATTCCAGATGGGGAAGTGGTGCCATTCCGTGCTGGTGGCTACATTCAGATTGAATGTCCGCCCCACGTTGCCCGTTATGCGGATTATGATGTTCCACAAGAATATCGTGAAGATTGGGATAAATTTAATCTGTTCCGTTATGTCTCTGAAGTCAAAGAGCCGACGGTTCGTGCATATTCAATGGCGAACTATCCAGAAGAGCATGGCATTATCATGCTGAACGTCCGTATTGCAACGCCTCCACCAAGAAATCCAGATGTTGCTCCGGGTATCATGTCTTCTTATATTTGGTCACTGAAACCAGGCGATAAGGTGACGATCTCTGGCCCGTTTGGTGAATTCTTTGCAAAAGATACTGATGCAGAAATGATCTTCATCGGCGGGGGTGCAGGTATGGCACCAATGCGTTCTCACATCTTCGACCAACTTAACCGTTTAAACTCCAAACGTAAAATCTCCTTCTGGTATGGTGCGCGTTCTAAGCGTGAAATGTTCTATACCGAAGATTTTGATAAGCTGGCAGCGGAGAATGAGAACTTCACATGGCACGTGGCATTGTCAGATGCTCTGCCGGAAGATAATTGGGATGGCTATACGGGTTTTATCCACAATGTTCTGTATGAGAACTACCTGAAAGATCATCCAGCGCCCGAAGACTGTGAATTCTATATGTGTGGACCTCCAGTCATGAACGCTGCGGTCATTAAGATGTTGAAAGATCTTGGCGTAGAAGATGAAAACATCATGTTGGATGATTTCGGCGGCTGATGGTATACCCAATAAATTTTGGGTTGCAGCTAACATGATTTAACGACAAGCGCCCACATTTTGTGGGCGCTGTGATTTAGAAACAGCCAAAATAAGCCAGAAAGAGTAAGTTATGCTGAGTAAAAAAATGATCAACTGGGGAGCATTGCTGTTTGCAATGATGATGCTGGCGGCATGTGGTGGCCCTAAACAGCAAAACCTGAATGGGCAGACGATGGGGACTTATTACTCCGTCAAATATGTTGCTGATTCATCGACACCTGCCCCAGAAAACCTGCAAAAAGAGATCGATCGCCTGCTGGAAGAAGTGAACGATCAGATGTCTACTTATCGGCCAAATTCTGAATTGAGTCGTTTTAATCAAAGCCGTGAAGTGAATAAACCATTTCCGGTATCTGCCGCTACAGCAAAAGTTGTCAAGGAAGCTATTCGTATCAATAAACTGACAGAAGGTGCACTGGATGTGACTGTTGGTCCACTGGTAAATCTGTGGGGATTTGGGCCGGAAGGGCGCATTACCAAGGCACCGACGGATGAAGAATTAGCGATGCGCCGTACCTGGACGGGGATCGATAATTTGTCTGTTGAAGGCAATAATTTGGTTAAATCCATCCCTGAGCTTTATGTTGATCTCTCTTCCATCGCCAAAGGTTATGGCGTTGATGTTGTTGCTGAGTATCTGGAATCCCAAAATATCAAAAATTACATGGTTGATATTGGTGGTGAAGTTCGCACATCGGGCAACAATGGCAAAGGAAATCCATGGCGGATAGCGATTGAAAAACCATCGGATAGTGGCATGGCACAGAGCGCTCAGGAGATTATTGAGCCGGGCAATATGTCTGTGGCAACATCGGGTGATTACCGCAACTATTTTGAACAGAATGGCGTGCGTTATTCTCACACCATTAATCCGAAAACCGGCAAGCCAATAACGCATAATTTGGTTTCAATTACCGTGATAGCACCAACTTGTATGAGCGCTGATGGTTTTTCTACTGGCCTGGATGTATTGGGACCAGAGAAAGGCATGGAAGTGGCTGAGAAGCTGAATATTCCGGTCTTTATGATCGTCAAAACCAAAGACGGTTTTGAAGAGCGTTATAATACCGCCTTTAAGGCATACTTACAGAAGAAATAAGAAAGGGGGAAAAGGCGATGGAAATCTTTATTGCTACTTTTATCTTTTTCTTGCTGGCTTTTGCTGGCATGGCGCTGGGTTATATTTTTAAGCGCAAAAGCATTCAGGGAAGCTGTGGTGGTTTGGGAAGCATCGGCGTAGAAAAAGTGTGTGATTGTCCTGAACCTTGCGATGCCCGTAAAAAACGCATGGCGAGGGAAACCGCCCGTCAGGCACAGTTAGAGAAGAATCGTATTCTTTGACACTGTTTTTCCGTCAAGTAAATTTGTAGTTAAAACAAGTGCCCTGCTGCCAGATAAACAGCGGGGTTGTTTGTTTAGAGATATGACTGCTCAATGTGTATTAAAAAAATGACATTTCCTGTGGGCTTGGTGTAAATAGTTTTTCACCGAGCTTATTGAGATACCCAAATTTTCCGCAACTTCTTGATAACGTAAGCCCTGGAGTTGGATAAGCAGAAATGTTTGTCGGACTTTTGCCGGAAGTTCATCCAATGTTTCATCTATTTTTTCTAGCTGTTCTAACAGCATAAGTTGATTCTCAGAAGAGTTTGCTGAGATTTCAGGTTGTTCACTGACATATTCCAGATAATGGTCTTCCAGTTTTTTCCTGCGCCAGTAATTGGAGAGGGTTCTGCGCGCTATCGTCATTAAAAAGGCTCTTGGCTGGTGGATATTTTCAAGATCCGAAGATTGCATCAATTTGATGAAAACCTCATGGACGAGATCTTCAGCCTGATAGGGACAAGCACTGTTTTGTCTGATCCAGTTGCGTAACCAGTGATGATAATCGGTATAGAGTTTCTGGGTGATTTGATTGTGCTTAAATGTGCTTTTTTGCACCGCCATAATGATATTGCCTGATGGGATATAACTGATAATAGTTATTATTTGTATTTGCTGGGCGGAAGTCAATGTAGTCTAACCCTCTTTAGGTTAAGAGGGTTAGGAACGTGTCAGTTAGAATTGCTGTGAGATACTGAATTTGTAATTCCGGCCGATACCTGAAATCGTCTCTCCTGGCGCTCCCAGGTACGGATAGTAATCACGGTTGAACAGATTATCGACAGTGACCCGTGCTTCAAATCCTTTTATAAAAGAAGGACGCCAGCTTGCAAACAGGCCGTGCAGGGCGTAGCCCTTACTTTTAGGTAGTGACCAAGAATCTGCATTTGGATCTCCATCTATAGGGGAGCGATCTTGTTTGCGGATAAAATCACCTTTCCATCCCATTGCCATCTGCCATTGCGGAATTTTAAACCCTAACATGGCATGGGCAGAAGTTGGCGGTATTTCCGCAATCCAGGTTTTATGCCCTAACCACGGATCACGTGGAGAAGCGTCACGTTGCCCACGCATAGTAGAGAACGATAATTTTCCAAACAGTGTGGAGCTGTCGTAGAACGTTTCTATTTCTAAGCCTTCAATCGTATATCCCGGCAAGTTGCGGTAATTTCCCAATGATGTTCTACATGAATTACTTGATCCACTATCAAGTTGGGCTTTACAGTAAATACCGCGTCTTCTAAAGATCTCATCTTTACCACGGTTACGGAATAAGGTGGTACGGATTTGCAGGCTATCATCTTCAAGTATCAAGTTATCGAAATCGAGAATTGCACCAAGACGTATTCCTGCCATTCTTTCGACGGCAAGATCGCGGCTGGAACCTCTAAGGCTACTAATGTTCCCTTGTACCTCATATTGTTCATCAACTATTGGTGCACGCCATGTACGGCTGATATCTGCAAACAATGAAAGGTTTTTATTTGTTTGCCACAGAATGCCTAAATGGGGTGACCAGCCGGTATAGGTTACACTGCTATAGTCATGATTAGATTCTGGCGATGTATCGTTATACAGTGGCGCGTTATTTTTTTTACCCCTATTTTTGACATGATCATAACGAACACTCGGTGTGACGGTGACGCTGCCTATCTTCAGGGAATCTTGCAGATAGAAGCTGTAAGCGAATTGATCGCCAGCAGGCATATAGCCTGGTTGATAATAACCATAGTTATAGTTTTTGTTTTTTATTTTGTCCTTATTGAACATCAGCACATTGCGTTCATTTTTATGCCAACGGGTTCCCACCAGTAATTCGTGTTTAATCATACCGGTTGAGAATACGCTTTTGTTGTTGATATCAATCAGATTATCGGTGTAATCAACCCAGCTTTTATTACCCATTGAGCTACTAAAATAAGGGGAAGCATTTTCTGGGCGAGTATCGTCTTGCTTGGTTTTGGAATAGGCATAGAGCATCGTCAGGTTTAACCACGGGTTATTTTCTGGTGCGATATTCCATTTGGCAGTGTAGTTCTGATCAAGTTGATCACGAAAGACCAATTTTCTCTTCCAGGCGCCATCCCAACCGTATTTTTCTACATCTTTGGGTGATGGAGCGGTCATCTTATCACGGTTAGCCGCCCAGGGTTGCCAGCCATCCGATTCAGATCGCATGGCAGATAGGCTAATCGTATGAGCGTCACTGGGATAAAAGTTGGTTTTCAATAAATAAGATATTTGGTTATTTTGTGAATACTCAAAATGTGTGCCATCAGGGCGTTTAATATTGTGCCCATCTCGCTTGCTCACATAGAGCAACCCATCGGCAAAGCCATCGGGATCCCTGCCGTATAGTGCGCCACTATTGATCCACTGTCTGTCATTTGTGTGGTAGCTTTGTTTGACAAAACCCCCCCAATCTTCATCGGGGCGCAGTAAATCGTTCGCTTCTTTTGTCACCAGTTTGACCGAACCACCAAATCCACCATTGCCGTTAAGTAAATTGTGTGGCCCTTTATCAACCTCGACTCGTTTGATTAATTCAGGCTCAATAAAGACGGAACCCTGCATATATTTTTCAAATCCTTTTGGCGCATCGTCCAACGTGATTTTGATATCTTCCTGGTCGCCCATTCCCCAGATATTCAGTGTTTGCCCACCAGGGCGTGGAGAGCCTGACATTGAAACACCAGGAAGCTGGTCGAGTAACTGGGCAATATTATCGGCTTGGGTACGGTCAATATCCGCTTTTTTGAGCACAGAACTTCCCGCACTGGTGCTGTTGCGCAAACTTTCAACAACGGAAAGTGTGGGTAATTTTATCACCTCATTTTTCTTTTCTGACTTTTGTTCTTTGGGATCTTCAGTTGCGTAAACAGCGCTGGAGAATGCCGCTCCCAATACTAATGTACCGGTTAAAATTTTCTGAACTGTGGTAGCGATTGGGCGTTTTTCTAATTTTTGACTATTATTTGCCATAAATTTCCTGAAATGTGATCAAGTGAAATATTTTCAAAGTAATAAGTCACCTGAGAAATTAAAAAAGGTAAATAAAAATGAGAATTATTTTTGTTTGTGTGTGATCTTGGGAAGCATACCATACGATAATGAGATTTATCCCATGGATTGGGTGATTTTTGGCATTGAAATTTAAGTTCAATTTCCTTACGTACAAAGGGGTTCGTCAATGAAAAAAAAGATCCTTGGTTCTCTGATCTTGGCTGCTATCGTAGCCTTGATCGCTGGCTGTGATGACGCATCTAAAAAAGCGGAAGATCCGGTTCAGAAAACTGAAGAAAGCGCAGCACAAAAGACAACTGATGCTGAAAAAACGGCCACGGGCATAATGGATAATGCGAAAAAAAGTGCACAGGAGATAAAGGAAAATGCTTCGCGCGAAGGCCATAGTTTGATTGATAAGTCAAAGGAAGCTGCGACGGATATACAGAGTCAAGCGACTAAAACAGCGAATGATGTGATGGAGGTGATGAAAGCGAAAACGGATGATATCCGGCATCAGGCTAATGATAAACTCGATCAGCTTTCAGATACGATGAAATCGAAGACGGAAGAAATAAAGTCTGAGGCTGATAAAAAGGCAGATGACTTAATCAATCGTCTTAAAGGTCATGATGTTAAAGATGACAGTGATAAAAAAGAGGAAAAGTAATTTATCTTCTTACTTCAATCTATTGTTAGTATAAAGTGGATTGCATCATAAGGGTGATCTAACAACGGTCGCCCTTATTATTTTCAATTTAAACCAAGTCTTGGTTTATTATTCTGGCTTGACTTACTTCAAGATGCGGGTGATTTCTCCTCGCGAAGCGGAGAGAAATCAGGTTTCATGGTGTGTTGTAAATTGAAGTTTAATGCGTATATACCCATCTCACTTCAATATGCATATTTTTCTCCCCGCGAAGCGGGGAGAAACAATGAGTTATGTTGTCTTATAATGAGCAACGTGAAAGGTAACGTGTATAAACAGGATATAATAATGAAAATAAAGTACAGCATAGGAAGACAGAACCCCGAATTAATTCAGCAAGCATTTGCCATTCGCAAACAAGTATTTACGGATGAACAGGGATTTGATGCAGAGATTGATATTGATGAATATGATGATATCGCTTTGCATGTGGTGGTATTTGATAGTGAAAAGCCAATAGGCGTATTACGGGCAATTCAGAAAGATAATAACATGCTCAAAGTTGGGCGGGTTGCAGTATTGAGACATTATCGTGGTCAAGGAATAGGTCGTAAGGTTATGGAATTTATTAAAGATTACGGCAGAAAAAATAACATTGAGACTATCATTCTATCTGCACAATGCCATGCTCAACCATTTTATGAAAGCCTTGGTTATCAAGCTCAGGGTGAGATTTATTTGGAAGAAGGTGCAGAACATATCTTTATGACTTTGAATTTAATATCGTAATAAGATAATAATCACTATGAGTAATATAAATACGGGAAAAATGAGTATTCCTTGAATATCTCAATTTCCCGTATTAGTGATTTATCTACTTTTTGTGAGAATGAATTGATTAACTATTTTTGACCGATTGGCGGACAGGGGAATTATTGGCAACATAATATTTTGCCTGACTGCGTGGCAGAGGAGAGATTCCCCTGATGTTATCAGCTATTTTCTCAGCCATCATGATTGTTGTGGCATTTAAATTACCGGTAATAATGGTTGGCATAATAGAAGCATCAATAACACGTAGGTTTTCAATGCCATGTACTCTTCCTTGACCATCCACAACTGCCATTTCGTCTGTCCCCATTTTGCAACTGCATGAGGGGTGAAATGCGGTTTCAGCATGTTGACGAATAAAGGCATCCAACTGTTCATCTGACTGATTTTCAACACCTGGACTGATTTCACGTCCACAATAAGGCGCCAGCGCAGGTTGTGCCATGATTTCCCGCGTAATGCGAATAGCCGCGCGGAACTCTTGCCAGTCCTGTTCTGTTGACATGTAGTTAAATAAAATACTGGGATGCTGACGTGGGTTTCGCGACTTAATTTTCACCCGACCACGGCTTGGGGAACGCATAGAGCCAACATGAGCCTGAAAACCATGTTGGTTGATGGCATTACTGCCATTGTAATTAATAGCAACAGGCAGGAAATGAAACTGAATATTTGGCCAGGCAAATTTTTCATCGGTGCGAATAAAGCCACCGGCTTCAAATTGATTGCTGGCACCAATACCTGTTCCTTTGAATAGCCATTCAGCGCCAATTTGAGGTTGGTTGTACCATTTCAATGCGGGATAAAGGGAAATGGGTTTGAGGCATTCATACTGCAAGTACATTTCAAGGTGATCTTGCAGGTTTTGTCCAACACCAGGCAAGACATGCACAGCAGAAATACCAAGCTCGTTCAATACTTCTTCGGGACCAATACCTGAACGTTGCAAAATCTGTGGCGATGCAATGGCACCAGCGCAGAGTAAAACTTCTTTACGTGCTTTTGCCTGGGTTAACGTTGAGCTATGGCCTTGATAAAAATTGACGCCAACAGCTGTCTTGCCTTCAAAGACGAGGGTATCCGTTAACGCATGAGTCATGATGGTGAGATTGGCGCGTGAACGAGCTTGATCCAGATAGCCACGGGCTGTGCTGGAGCGGCGTCCTTGAGGGGTAACGGTACGAT
This sequence comes from Xenorhabdus griffiniae, assembly GCF_037265215.1. Classification (NCBI taxonomy): domain Bacteria; kingdom Pseudomonadati; phylum Pseudomonadota; class Gammaproteobacteria; order Enterobacterales; family Morganellaceae; genus Xenorhabdus; species Xenorhabdus griffiniae. The sequence continues at coordinate 1,473,995 of NZ_CP147737.1, forward strand.
CCATAGGGCCAAAACCTTCTTGCTGGTAGCCATTCAGATCGTCAGTAACGGGATAACCCGCCTGAACACCTGCTTCTACCATTGCATGAAAGAGTTCATTATTTCCTGCTTTGGGTGTCGTGACACTGACAGGCCCGTCTGCACCATGATAGTCATTTGCGCCAATATCCCTTGATTCCGCTTTGCGAAAATAGGGAAGGCAATCAAGGTAAGTCCAGTCTTCCAGCCCTGCCTGGGTTGCCCAATGATCAAAATCCAGTGCATTGCCACGGATGTAACACATGCCATTGATAAGTGAAGATCCCCCCAACCCTTTACCGCGCCCACATTCCATGCGTCGGTTATTCATATGGGGTTCGGGATCGGTTTCATAAGCCCAGTTATAACGGGTTCCCTGCAAGGGGTATGCCAGCGCCGCTGGCATTTGAGTACGAAAGTCGAACCGGTAATCAGGTCCACCGGCTTCCAGCAGCAGGACCGTCACATTGGTATCTTCCGTTAAACGAGTTGCAAGCACGTTACCCGCTGAACCAGCACCGATAATAATGTAATCAAAAACCATTGTTATCTCCTCTGTTTCAGGCGTGGATTAAAATAGGGATTCAAAATTGCCTAATTCCACCTGTATTGATTTGGTTTGTGTGTAATTTTGTAGTGTAGCCAGTCCATTTTCCCGGCCAACACCAGAATGTTTATAGCCACCGACAGGCATGGCTGCCGGGGATTCTCCCCAGGTATTGATCCAGCAGATCCCAGCTTCTAGCCGGTGGATCACACGATGTGCGCGGGAGAGATCTTTGGTGACTAATCCTGCACCCAGGCCATAATGGGTATTATTGGCTCGGGTAATGACTTCATCTTCCGTTTCATAGGTCAGGATAGACATCACAGGCCCAAAGATTTCCTCCTGTGTGATCAACATATCATCGGTACAGTCACTGAATACTGTCGGTGCAACAAATGCCCCTTTTGCTAATTCGCCTTCCAGCAGACGCTCACCACCACACAGCAGGCGGGCATGGCTGTTTTTACCGTTTTCGATATAGCGTAAAACGGACTCCATGTGTGGAAAACTTACCAGCGGACCAAAGTTAGTGTTGGGATCAAGAGGTGAGCCAATTCGAATGCGCTTAACACGCTCAAGAATTTTTGCTTCAAACGGTGGAAGCAGTGCCTTGGGGACAAAGACCCGTGTCCCATTCGTACAAACCTGACCTGAACTGAAAAAGTTGGCTATCATGGCAATATCAGCAGCGCGATCCAGATCGGCATCATCAAAAATGATTAGTGGAGATTTACCACCCAATTCCATCGTGACTTCTTTTAGGGTAGAAGCGGAAGCATTTGCCATCACCTTTTTGCCGGTCACAATACCGCCGGTGAAAGACATTTTGGCGATTTTAGGGTGAACAGTCAGATAATGTCCGACTTCATGGCCGGCTCCGGTCAACACATTGAAAACACCATCAGGCAAACCGGCTTCGGTGTAGATTTCAGCCAACTTCAAAGCGGTAAGAGAGGTGACTTCACTTGGTTTAAAAATCATGGCATTACCGGCAGCCAGTGCGGGTGCTGATTTCCACAGGGCAATTTGGATAGGGTAGTTCCATGCGCCGATGCCTGCTACGATACCCAATGGTTCACGGCGTGTATACACAAAAGAAGATTCACGTAATGGGATCTGCTGGCCTTCAAGGGCTGGAATTAATCCCGCATAGTATTCCAGTACATCGGCACCTGTGACGATATCAACCTGCCGGGTTTCAGCAAGGGGTTTACCGGTATCCAGTGTTTCCAATTCAGCCAGTTCATCATTGCGTTCACGCAAGATATTCACCGCCTTGTGTAAGATCCGTGAACGTTCCACCGCGGTCATGGCTGCCCAGATTTGCTGTCCTTTATGGGCGCTTTCGACTGCTAAATCAACATCTTGTTTTGTTGCAGACTGAAATTGAGCAATAACGTCACCATTAGCTGGGTTAATTGCGTCAAAAATTGTATTATTAGGATTGGTACTATCAACATAAGCACCGTGGATATAAAGTTTTTGTAATCCAAAATAGGTCATAGATTCTCCTTAAGCGTCTATCCAAGTCAGAACTTATCAGATGCTCCGAGTTTCTGTTCGATGTAATCGATAGTAATTTTGAATGTCCCTGCTATATCAAAAGGCTTCTTGCTTAATGCACTTCGCAGCCAAATGCCGTCAATCAATGCAGCAAGACCTTGTGCAGCTAGCCGCGCTTCTGCTTTTGGCATGGCACGTTTAAATTCAACACAAAGATTGGAATGCAAACGGCGCTCATTGATTTGTTGTAACCGATACAGCTTTGGTTGATGCATGCTACTTGCCCAGAATGCCAACCAGGTTTTCATTGCTGCACTGTTGATCTGGCTGGTATCAAAATTCCCTTCGACAATGGCTTTCAACCTTTGCGTGGGCGTTGCGTTATCTAGCAAGCGTAATCGGCGTGCGACAGCTATTTTTAACTGATGCAATAGATAACGCATGGTCGCTTCTAATAGGCCGTTCTTGTCCTTGAAATAGTGGCTGATAATTCCGTTGGAAACCCCCGCTTTTCGGGCTATTTGTGCAATAGTTGCTTCCTGCATTCCCACTTCATTCACAACGATTAATGTTGCATCAATGAGTTGTTGTTTTCTTATCGACTGCATTCCAATTTTTGGCATGATTTTATGCTCAGAAAATCAATTATTCGGGCAGTATTAAACTTTTTTTTAATTGAATGTTCAATCAAAATTAAATATGTTTTATCACAATAATTTTACAATGAGGGAGTGAATTTGTTTAAGGTATCTTAAATTTTATATTTAATTCAAACTGTTATATGAATTATGTTTTTCATCTGTTTTAATGCTATTAATTTCAGGAACTGCCTATGAATACACAAGACAGTCCAAAAAACACCCAGAAGGACACCCTGAATTCTGTCGTTTTTTTTACCTCTGCCGGACTGATTATTGCATTTTCTCTGTTCACTATTTTTTTCACAGATGCAACCAGTATTTGGATAAAAAATACACTGAATTGGGTGTCTAAAACTTTCGGTTGGTATTATTTACTGGCTGCGACGCTTTACATTGTGTTTGTTGTTTTTATCGCGGCTTCCCGTTTTGGTTCAATCAAATTGGGACCGGAACAATCTAAGCCGGAATTCAGTTTGCTGAGTTGGGCGGCGATGCTGTTTGCCGCTGGGATCGGCATTGATTTGATGTTTTTCTCGGTGGCTGAACCTGTCACGCAATATATGCAGCCACCAACGGGTCAAGGGGAAACTATTGAAGCAGCTCGTCAGGCGATGGTGTGGACGCTGTTCCATTATGGCCTGACGGGCTGGTCTATGTACGCCTTGATGGGAATTGCACTGGGATATTTTAGTTATCGTTATAATTTGCCTTTGACTATCCGCTCGGCACTTTATCCTATTTTTGGTGATCGCATTAAAGGATTAATCGGTCATACGGTGGATATTGCGGCAGTAATAGGGACCATTTTTGGTATTGCAACGACGCTGGGAATTGGGGTTGTGCAGTTGAATTATGGTCTGAAAGTTCTTTTCGACTTACCGCAAGGATTGGGGATCCAGGGAGGATTGATACTATTATCTGTGGTGATAGCCATTATCTCCGTAACTTCCGGCGTAAACAAAGGCATTCGGTTTTTGTCTGAATTGAATGTCCTGCTGGCTCTTGGCTTGGTTTTATTCATTTTGTTTATGGGCGATACCGAATTCCTGCTTAACGGATTAGTGCAGAACGTCGGGGATTATATCAGCCGTTTTATGAGTATGACGCTGAACAGTTTTGCCTTTGAACGCCCCACTGAATGGATGAATAACTGGACTCTGTTTTTCTGGGCATGGTGGGTGGCCTGGTCGCCGTTTGTAGGGCTGTTTCTGGCGCGCATTTCCCGTGGCAGAACGATTCGCCAGTTTGTTATGGGAACATTAGTCATTCCATTTGTTTTTACACTGCTGTGGCTATCGATTTTTGGTAACAGTGTGTTGTATGAAATTCTGCATGGTAATCGCCAGTTGGCGGAAACCGTGTTACAACACCCAGAACAAGGTTTTTATCGTTTGCTGGCACTTTATCCGGCATTCACGTTCAGTGCTTCTGTGGGCACCATTACCGGATTGCTGTTTTATGTCACGTCGGCGGATTCTGGTTCGTTAGTGCTGGGAAATTTCACCTCTAATCTAAGTGATATCAATAATGATGCACCAAATTGGTTGCGTATCTTTTGGTCGGTGGCAATCGGTGTATTAACGCTGGGTATCCTCATGACGGATGGTATTCCTGCTTTGCAAAATACCACGGTTATCATGGGACTACCTTTTAGTTTTGTGATCTTCTTTGTCATGGCGGGGCTATATAAGTCTTTGCGGGTAGAGGATTTTCGTAAAGCCAGCTCGCTGCAAAATACCTCCCCCACTCTTATGCATGACAATGGCTCATTGAATTGGAAACAGCGTTTGAGCCGTATGATGCACTTTCCTGGTACGAAAAATACTCAGCGAATGCTGGATATGGTGTGCCGTCCCGCGATGTTAGAAGTGGCTAAAGAGTTAGTTGTACGTGGTGCGAAAGTGCAGTTTAATGCACTGCCAGCTAAGGAGAACAAGTGGCTGAATCCACTAGAATTAATTGTTGATTTAGGGGATGAACAGAATTTTATCTATCAAATCTGGCCGCAACGCTATTCTGTACCTGGATTTACCTATCGGGCGAGAGCGGGTAAGTCTCACTATTATCGGTTGGAGACTTTTCTGATGGAAGGAACACAGGGTAATGATTTGATGGACTATACCAAAGAGCAAATCATTAGCGATATTCTTGACCACTATGAAAAACATCTGAATTTTATTCACTTAAACCGAGAAGCACCGGGACAGACATTGATTTTTCCTAGTGGAGGTTAATTGGCAGGAAGATAAGCGAAATAGAGTAAAGGATAAAAAAATCGCCTGTGTTATCTGAAATGACAGGCGATTTTTTATTAAAACAGAGAATGATTTTATTTCATCCTGGCGGGAGTCGAATGCCTGTTTACATTCGAAGAAATCCGTTCGTTGAAGTTTTGCTGAAAAATTGACTAGAGTTTCATGATCTCTTTCTGTATATTTATACAGTATTTTGATGTGAGGAGATCAGATGCGCAAAATTATTCATATTGATATGGATTGCTTTTTTGCTGCCGTTGAAATGCGGGATAATCCATCACTCCGTAATATTCCCATTGCTGTCGGGGGAAGCGCTGATCGAAGGGGCGTCATTAGTACGGCAAATTATCCTGCCCGCCGTTTTGGGGTGCATAGTGCGATGTCTACGGCTACGGCATTAAGACTTTGTCCTCAATTGAAAGTCATCCCTGGCAGAATGGCGCATTATAAAGAAGTGTCTCAACATATTCGTCGAATTTTTTCCCATTATACTGAGTTGATCGAACCACTTTCTTTAGATGAGGCCTATCTGGATGTGACGGATTGCCATTATTGTCACGGTTCCGCCACGTTGATTGCTCAAGAAATCCGTCAGGTCATTTTTGATGAATTGCAGTTAACGGCCTCGGCTGGTGTAGCACCAGTGAGGTTTTTAGCCAAGATAGCGTCTGATATCAATAAACCCAATGGGCAGTATGTTATCTCTCCTGAACAAGTTGAAACTTTTATTAAGTCGCTGGCATTATGCAAAATTCCCGGTGTTGGAAAGGTCACCGCTAAACGGTTGTCAGACATGGGGTTAGCGACCTGTTCTGACGTGCAGCGTTATGACAAGCTGGCACTAATAAAAAGTTTAGGTAAGTTTGGTTTGACGCTTTGGCAGCGTTGTCATGGTATTGATGAACGACAGATCACGCCAGAACGTTTGCGTAAGTCCGTTGGGGTGGAGGAAACTTTGGCACAGGATATCCATGAATGGCATGAATGTGTTGAACTCATTGAAAAACTTTATCCTGAACTGAAAAAACGATTGGAAAAGGTAAAACCCGATCTCCGCATAGCTCGTCAAGGTATCAAATTAAAGTTTGACGATTTTCAATTGACAACACAGGAACATGTCCATCCTATATTGGATAAACGCGATCTGATCCAAATAGCAAAGCAGGCTTGGGAAACACGCAGGGAAGGGCGGGGAGTCAGGCTGGTTGGGTTGCAGGTGACGTTACAAAACCCACAACTGGAGCGGCAGCTTTTATTGGAATGGTAAGGTGTAAAGGACGCAATCTCCCCCACAAACAAGATGGCAGGGGAGCGGCAATATAATTTTCTATTATTCTTTAGCCGGAATAGCCTTGAGAATTGCGGTGAGTAGCTGCCAATATTGACCGACACTCTTAATGTGTACTTTCTCATCAGGGGAGTGAGCACCCCGAATAGTTGGTCCAATAGAAACCATGTCCATATCAGGATACGGTTTTTTGAACAGGCCACACTCCAAACCCGCGTGGATCACCATGATATTCGGTGTCTTATCGAAGAGTTGGTGATAAGTTTCACGCACCAAATGCATGATGGGCGAATTGGCGTCAGGTTGCCAGCCCGGATAGCTGCCACTTGCTACGGTTTCTGCTCCAGACAGTTTTGCCAGAGAATGCAGCATTTCAACAACATAAACCTTGCCACTTTCGATAAGTGAACGGATCAGGCAAATAACCTCGGCTTTCTCTTCGTCCATGGTTATAACGCCTACGTTTAGCGAAGTTTCTACCACACCTTTGGCAACATCGCTCATACGAATAACACCATTCGGCATACTATTGAGCATGGATATGAAGCGTGTCTGGCAATCCGTGGTTAATGCGTGTGATGATGCTTTGGTTTCATCCAACAAGAAAGTGAGATTGTTTTCAACGACGAATATTCGTTTTTCAATGTCTCCAGATAGTTATCTTTCAATTGATGGAGTTTTTCAACTTTGTCAGCAGGAACCGCAATCACGGTAGAACCTTCACGAGGAATAGCATTACGCAGGGTTCCACCTTGCAGATGAATTAATTTCAGTTCCAACTCGTCGGAATACGTGGCCAGGAAACGAGCCAGTAATTTGTTGGCGTTACCTAACCCCAGATGAATATCACCGCCAGAGTGACCGCCTTTTAATCCCTTAATCGTCAATTGTAGTGTCTTATAGTTAGCTGGCAGCGCTTCACGGGACAGGTGTAAGGTTGTGAAAAAATCAATGCCGCCTGCACAACCCATGTAGATTTCGCCTTCTTCTTCTGAATCTGTATTGATCAGAACGTCAGCTTGCAGCCAGCCAGATTTCATGCCGAATGCACCATCCATGCCGGCCTCTTCGGTCATGGTCAGCAAAACTTCCAATGGTCCATGTTTAACGGATTCGTCCGCCAAAACGGCCAGAGCAGAAGCCATACCAATACCGTTATCTGCGCCTAAAGTTGTACCATCAGCCGTAACCCAGTCACCATCGATATAAGGGCGAATAGGATCTTTTGTGAAATCGTGTTGAGTATCGTTATTTTTCTGTGGAACCATATCAAGGTGTGCTTGAAGGACAACCGCCTTGCGATTTTCCATACCTTTTGACGCTGGCTTTCTGATCAAAATATTACCCACTTCATCCCGCTCTACATGGAATCTTTTGCTTTTTGCCCACGCAATAATATGGGATGCGAGAGCTTCTTCATGATAAGAGGGATGAGGAATGGAACAGATCTGGGCAAAAATATCCCATAAGGGTTGTGGGGATAGCGTTGATAATTCGGACACGGCGAATCTCCTATAACTGAATCTTGGTGAGAAAAATGGTAATGTTTGGTGCATCAGGGAGTTTTTATCATCTGCATTGACCCTAGGCTTGAGAATATCATTTTATTGTCAGCAATGGGCTGTGAGAATGAGGGCTTCCCCTGTTTTTACTGGTTTTTGTTGGTTCAAATCACTATAATCTCGCGCAACCTTTTTTCCGCAAAAAACGCTTTTCTGAAATATTCTTTAGTTTCCAGGATCTAATTTTATGAGTGAAAAATATGTTGTAACGTGGGATATGTTGCAAATGCATGCCCGTCAATTGGCGCAACGTTTACTTCCCGTAGAACAGTGGAAAGGCATTATTGCCGTTAGCCGTGGTGGTCTGGTTCCGGGAGCGTTACTGGCTCGTGAGTTGGGAATTCGCCATGTCGATACGGTTTGTATTTCCAGCTATGATCACGATAACCAGCGCGAGTTGAAAGTATTAAAAAAAGCGGAAGGTGACGGTGAAGGGTTCATTGTTGTTGATGATCTGGTTGATACTGGGGGTACAGCCCAGGCAATCCGTGACATGTATCCGAAAGCGCATTTTGTAACGATTTTTGCCAAACCCGCCGGGCGCCCTCTTGTGGATGATTATGTTATTGACATTCCCCAAAACACATGGATTGAGCAGCCTTGGGATATGGGAGTCGTGTTCGTTCCACCCGTTTGTGAAAAGTAGTAAGATTTTTCTTTTGCCATGACGAAACAAAACCTTTCAGAATCGCTGTTTAAGCCTCGGTTTAAACATCGGGAGACCTCTACACTGGTAAAATATACTCGCCCACAGTCCGTAACTACCAGTGATAGTATGCTTGGTGGGGAGCGCCGCGAGCGGTGGTATCGCATGATTAATTGGCTCGCTTGGATCTGGAGGGGGGTAAATCCGCTAGAAATTCAAGATGTCCTCAGCCGGATTGCCGTGACGGATGCCGAACGCAGTACTGAACATTTGTTGGATACTGTGGTCGGCTATCGTAAAGGAAACTGGGCATTTGAGTGGTCTCAGCAGGCAATGTACTGGCAACAGGAAGCGTTGCATACTGAAGATACGGAAAAAGCCGGGTCATGTTGGTTAAAGGCTGCAACGCTATATAGTATTGCAGCTTATCCTCATTTGCGCGGTGATGAACTGGCCGATCAGGCCATTGTGTTGGCTAATAAAGCCTATGAAAACGCGGCGCGTTTTTCTGACTACGAATTAAAAAAGCTGGAATTCCAGTTGGAAGGGGGCAAAAGCGTTACCGGGTTATTACACCTGCCTTCCCATGTACCAGGACCTTGTCCGACGATATTAGTTTGTGCCAGCCTTGATAATGTCCAGAGTGATTGCTGGCGGTTGTTTCGTGAATACTTATCGCCTCTTGGCTTTGCCATGTTAACACTGGATATGCCTTCTGTTGGTTATTCCGCTAAATTTACGTTAACGCAGGATACCTGCGTACTTCATCAACAAGTTTTACAACAACTAGATAGCGTGCCATGGATTGATCATACCCGTGTAGGCGTATTTGGTTTTCGTTTTGGGGCGAATATCGCTGTTCGGCTTGCTTATCTGGAACCGAAACTGATTAAAGGCGTATCGGTGGTAGGCCCGATTGTGCATGAATTACTGCATGATGAAAAATTACAGCAGAAAATCCCGTCAATGTATATTGACGTCTTGGCCAGTCGTTTAGGTATTTATCACGTTGATGAAAAGAGATTACGTTCAGAATTAGCGTGTTATTCGTTGAAGAATCAAGGGCTATTGGGCCGTCGTTGTACTGTGCCCATGTTTTCAGTGTATTGGGAAGATGATATTTTCAGCCCAAGGAAAGACTCAACGTTGATTGCGATGTCATCAATGGAAGGTTTAGTACGAGCTATTCCTGCAACCTCAGTTTATAGTGGTTTCAATAAGGCATTACACGAGATAAGTGTATGGTTGAAAGATAAAGTTTTATAAAATTAAATTTATCACTTGATATTTTTTAATCGTTTGATACAAAGGTATTCTGTATATAAGGAGACCTTTGTATGACTTTACCTGTCAGTTATTCTAAAAATAGGTTGTTAAAGCGCTTTTCTGCATTAGGGCCGTATGTACGTGAATTAAAGTGCCAAAATGGTTATTTTTTCTTTGACTGTTTAGCTGTTTGTGTCAGTGCCAAAGTAGCGCCAGAAAAACGCGAATTTTGGGGATGGTGGTTGGAGTTAGAAGAGCAGGATCAAGGTTTTGTTTATAACTATCAGATAGGCTTATTCGATAAACAGGGTGAATGGCGTGTCATGAAGATCAAAAAAAAAGCCGATCTTGAGTACCTTGAATCAATGCTACAGGCATTTCACAAACGTTTGGTTGATTCTTGTGAAACGCTCAAACTCACATTGATCCCATCTGAAAACACCGTCACCCTGCAGACGCAATTGATAGCGTAATTTGTTTTTAACCTGCTTTTGCTAAATTTTGCGTTATGTCAGTTGGCATAACGCCTCTCTCCTGTTAAAACTGAGCACTGTTTTTTCAAATTAACTGTAATGGCAGAAATATGATGAATGGCAGCCAAACATTGGTTGTGAAACTGGGGACGAGTGTATTGACCGGTGGCTCTCGTCGTTTGAATCGTGCCCATATTGTGGAACTGGTTCGTCAATGTGCTAAACAGCATGAAAAAGGTCACCGCATTATCATTGTGACTTCTGGTGCGATTGCCGCTGGACGTGAACATTTAGGATATCCTGATCTTCCAGCAACTATTGCTTCAAAACAATTGCTGGCAGCTGTTGGGCAAAGTCGCCTGATCCAATTGTGGGAACAGCTTTTCTCTATTTATGGTATTCACGTCGGGCAAATGCTCTTGACCCGTGCAGATTTGGAAGATCGTGAGCGCTTCTTAAACGCAAGGGATACCCTTCAGGCTTTGCTTGATAATCACATCGTTCCCATTATTAATGAAAATGATGCTGTTGCGACAGCAGAGATTAAAGTGGGTGACAATGATAACCTTTCTGCACTGGCTGCTATTTTGGGAAGTGCAGATAAGCTGTTGCTTCTGACAGATATAGCAGGGCTTTATACCGCAGATCCTCGTAGTAACCCTGATGCAACCTTGATCCCTGAAGTGTATGACATTAGTGATGAACTGAAAATGATGGCAGGGGACAGCGTTTCGGGGTTAGGCACGGGGGGAATGGCAACAAAACTTCAGGCGGCAGGTGTAGCTGGACGTGCTGGCATTGATGTCATTATTGCCGCGGGTAATAGGCCGGATGTGATTGCTGATGTAATCTCAGGGAAATCGGTTGGAACACGTTTTCATGGCCTGGCTAGCCCAATGGAAAACCGTAAACGTTGGATTTTTGGGGCACCTCCGGCAGGGGAAATTATTGTCGATCATGGTGCAGAAGCGGCGATTATAGGGAAAGGTAGTTCGTTGCTACCAAAAGGGATCAAAAACGTTAAAGGTGATTTTTCCCGCGGTGAGGTTATTTGCATCCGTAGCTTATCGGGTAAAGATTTGGCTCATGGTGTTTGCCGTTACAACAGTGATGCACTACGCCTGATAGCAGGCCATCATTCACAGCAAATTAGCCAGATATTAGGTTATGAATATGGCGCAGTTGCGGTTCACCGTGATGATTTGATCGTAATTTAATGAATTGATCGTGAATTAAGGATTTCACCATGCTAGAGCAGATGGGAAAAGCAGCCAAAGCCGCATCGTGGCAATTGGCACAATTGAGTACCAGTCAGAAAAACCAAGCGTTGAATCACATTGCTGATTTGTTGGAGACGGAGATTGAAGTGATTCTTGCTGCTAACCAGCAAGATGTGAAGCAAGCCCACGAACAGGGAATGAGTGCAGCACTACTCGATCGGTTATTACTGACACCTGAACGGCTGAATGCCATTGCCAATGATGTGCGCCAAGTCTGCCGTTTGGCTGATCCTGTCGGGCAAGTTATTGACGGGCAATTATTGGATAATGGATTGCAATTGAGCCGTCGCCGAGTTCCGTTGGGCGTGATTGGCGTGATATATGAAGCCCGGCCCAATGTCACTATTGATGTGGCATCGTTATGTCTGAAAACCGGTAATGCAGTGATATTGCGTGGGGGTAAAGAGACTCACCACACTAATCAAGCGATGGTTAAGGTTATCCAGCAGGCATTGGAACAAAGTGGATTGCCGGCCGCCGCGGTTCAGGCTATCAATAAACCTGATCGTGAGTTGGTGGCTGAATTGCTGAAAATGGATCGTTATGTCGATATGCTGATCCCAAGAGGCGGTGCGGGGTTACATAAATTGTGCCGGGAGCAATCGACAATCCCTGTAATTACTGGCGGTATTGGTGTTTGTCATACATTTGTGGATGAAACCATCAATATCGAAAAAGCGTTGGAAATCATTACTAATGCGAAAGTCCAGCGTCCAAGCGCTTGTAATTCACTGGAAACATTATTGGTGCATGAAAAAATAGCAGCCGATTTCTTGCCAGTTTTGAGTATCAAAATGAAAGAGCAGGGCGTGACATTACACGCTAGCAAATCAGCGATGACATTGCTGAAAGATGGCCCTGCAACTGTCGTTGAAGTGGCAGAGGAAGATTACTGTGATGAATGGTTATCTTTAGATATGAATGTGGACATTGTCAGTGATATCGATCTGGCTATTGAGCATATTCGTACTTATGGTACAGCCCATTCTGATGCGATATTGACGGAATCTTTGCAACAGGCTGAGTACTTTGTGCGCCATGTGGATTCAGCTGCGGTATATGTGAATGCCAGCACGCGTTTTACTGATGGTGGACAATTTGGTTTGGGAGCGGAAGTGGCTGTCAGTACCCAGAAATTACACTCCCGTGGCCCAATGGGGCTTGATGCACTGACAACATATAAGTGGATTGGTTATGGTGATTATTTACCGCGGAGTTGACCATCTCTTATTTTGATTAGACTTTATTGAACTATGTTGGGTCACACTTAATTCTAAGTGTGACTTTTTGAACCATTAAAAATGCTTTTTTACATAGTGTAATCGTTTGGTTTCTAAACGTTATGTTTAGGTTTAATTTTATAGACTCTTCGGGGAAACAATGAAATGAAAAAAACGCTATTCATCGTAGGTGCACGGGGTGCAGGAAAGACAACAATAGGTAAGTTACTGTCTGATGCGCTGTCGTATAAATTTATTGACACCGATGAAAGTATTCAGACCATGAATAAAATGACGATAGCCGATCTTGTTGAACAATATGGCTGGGAACATTTTAGAAAATTAGAAAGCCAAACGTTGAAAACGGTTAGCCAGAATGAACATGTCATTTCAACAGGTGGCGGAATGGTGTTGTCGCTTGAGAATCGCCAATATATGCAACACAATGGTATTGTTATTTATTTACAGGCAACGGCAAGCGTTTTGAGTAATCGATTATCTCTCAATCCAGAAAATACGCAACGTCCTAGTCTAACAGGGAAATCTATCATAGAAGAAATGGAAGGAATATTGGTTGAAAGAGAGCCATTATACCAGGAGTGTGCCCATTTTATTGTCGATGCCAATCTTGCAACAGAAGAGATCGTATCTCACATTAAGTCTTACATTCTAAACCAGAAAAATAAATTAATTTGATGGATAAAGGCATTTAAGTGTATTTTTTAGGGAAGCTTTATATAACAAATTGCCCGTATAACTTATAGTATCACCCTATTTACTCACTTTAATTTTATTAATTATATTTGAGATATGGACATGCTCTTAAATTTTATTCGGTTACTTGTTCGTGTACTCTTTAGGATTACAATCGAAGGTGATACCAAACAGTTACAACAATACCCTAAATGCATTATTACTCCCAACCATATTTCGTTTCTGGATGGTCTGTTAATTGGGTTATTCCTGCCAATAAAGCCTGTATTTGCTATTTATTCTAATATTGCAACCCGCAGTTTTTTCAAATTTATCAAGCCTTATGCAGATATTGTACCTTTAGATCCTACTAACTCAATGGCAGTTAGGACATTGGTTAAAGAAGTGGACAAAGGGCGTCCGATTGTGATTTTTCCTGAAGGAAGGATCACTGTAACAGGCTCCCTTATGAAAATTTATGATGGTGCCGCTTTTATTGCCGCAAAATCAGGTGCGAAAGAAATACCAATCCGAATTGATGGTGCAGAGCAAACGGTTTTTGGTCGGTTAAAAGGAATTATGAAATTGCATTGGTTCCCGAAAATCACTCTCAAGATTTTACCTGCCATTGACCTGCCAATGCCTGATGCACCCGATTCAGCAACATGTCGTCGTTTGGTAGGAGAACACCTCCATGCCATTATGATGGAAGTGAGAATGCAGACGCGCCCAAAGGAGACGTTATTCAATGCTTACCTTACTGCGCAAAAACGTTTTGGCCGTTTTAAGCCCTGCATTGAAGATGTGAACTTTAAAGAAGATAGCTATCATTCATTACTGAAAAAAATATTGAGTATCAGTCGGAGCTTAGAACACTTTACACAAGAAGGTGAGCGAATTGGTCTGCTGTTTCCAAATGCAACTGTGATGGCAGCTGCCGTATATGGTGCTTCGTTAAAAGGACGGGTGCCAGCCCTTTTGAATTATATGGCAGGAAGCCGTGGCATTAAACTTGCTATGCAAGCGGCATCCATTAAAACTATTGTAACCTCCCGCCAATTCCTGGAAAACGAGCAGTTAGCTCATCTACCAGAACAAGTAACCGAAGCTAATTGGGTATATCTCGAAGATTTAAAGGGCATGCTCACGCCGGAAGATAAATTTTGGATATTGTGGTATTTGATTTTCCCTTCCAAAGCTATTTTTGCTGCGCAAAAACCGGATGATGATGCATTGATCCTGTTTACGTCAGGCTCAGAAGGTGTACCCAAAGGCGTTGTTCATAGCCATACCAGTTTGTTGGCAAACGTTGAGCAGATAAAAACAATCGCTGATTTTACTCCACTAGATCGTTTTATGTCTTCTTTACCTCTATTCCATGCTTTTGGTCTAACAATGGGTCTATTTACTCCATTAATGACAGGTAGTCGGGTATTCCTTTATCCAAACCCTTTGCACTATCGTGTTGTGCCTGAATTGGTCTATGATCAAAATTGTACTGTGTTGTTCGCAACGTCAACTTTCTTGGGGAATTATGCTCGTTTTGCCCACCCTTATGATTTTGCCCGTCTGCGTTATGTCGTGGCTGGGGGTGAGAAACTGTCAGAAAACACGAAGCGAATTTGGCAAGATAAATTTGGTATCCGTATCTTAGAAGGTTATGGGATAACGGAATGTGCATCGATAGTTGCAATCAACGTACCGATGGCGGCAAAAGCAGGAACAGTTGGGCGGATTTTACCAGGTATGGAAGCGCGCTTGCTGCCTATACAGGGTATTGAGAGAGGGGGGCGGTTACAGCTACGCGGGCCAAATGTTATGAAAGGATATCTGCGAGTTGAAGCGCCTGATCGTTTAGAGCCACCCGCTGCGAAAGACTCAGAAGGAAATAATCAAATTGGTTGGTATGATACCGGAGATATTGTTTCTATTGATGAAGAGGGTTTCTGTACGATCAAAGGACGTGTGAAACGATTTGCCAAACTTGCAGGGGAAATGGTTTCTCTCGACGCGGTAGAACAAATCGCTTCTCATGTTTCTACTGATGGGCTACATGCGGCTATAACCAGAAGTGATCGAAGCAAAGGTGAAGCACTGGTATTGTTCACTACAGATGCGAATCTAAATAGAAACAGAATGCTAGGAGTGGCACGTGAAATGGGTATGCCTGAGTTGTCGGTTCCACGAGATATTCGTTATGTGAAGCAACTTCCTTTGCTCGGCTGTGGCAAACCGGATTTTGTCACCCTAAGAGAAATGGCCGAACAGGAGTAAGGAAATGGAGACACAACCGCTACTGAACCGTGGAATGAAAGCAGTATTGCTGTCACAATTTCTTTCTGCTTTTGCTGATAATGCGCTGTTCTTTGCCATCTTAGCCCAATTAAAGGCAGAATCTTACCCTGAATGGAGTTGGCCAGCACTACAAATTGTTTTTGTTCTGGCTTATATCATACTTGCCCCTTTTGTCGGGCAAATTGCTGATCGGTTTTCAAAAGGGCGTGTCATGCTCTTTTCTAATGGCGTCAAATTGCTTGGGGCTATCAGCATCTGTATCGATATAAATCCTTTTCTGGGATATACCTTAGTGGGAATTGGGGCAGCGGCCTATTCTCCTGCTAAATATGGGATCTTGGGGGAACTAACAGATGGTGGGCGTTTGGTAAAAGCCAATGGCATGATGGAGGCTTCTACTATTGCAGCTATTTTGATTGGCTCAGTTGCTGGCGGTTTCCTCTCTGATATTAGCCTGGTGCTGGCATTAGGACTTTGTGCCTTATTGTATGGTGCCGCAGTCGTATCGAATTTCTTTATACCTCGTCTGGCGGCGGCTCGTGAAGGCAAGGGTTGGAATCCCCCAAAAATGTTGGTGGATTTCATGACGGTTTGTGTGACACTTTGGCGTCATCAGGAAACGCGCTTCTCACTGGTAGGGACTAGCCTATTTTGGGGAGCGGGTATCACGCTACGCTTCCTGTTAGTCGCATGGGTGCCTGCTGTGCTGGGGATTGATGGCAATACAACCCCTACATTGATGAATGCAATAGTTGCGATTGGTATCATTGTTGGAGCAGGTTTAGCTGCGCGGTTTATTACATTGAAAACCGTGCGTCGTTGTATGCCTGCAGGGATATTAATTGGATTCATGGTCATTCTTTTTGCGACTCAGCAATCAATAGTATTTTCCTACTTAATTTTGACCGTCCTTGGCGTATTTGGTGGCCTTTTTGTTGTTCCATTAAATGCGTTATTGCAAGAACATGGCAAGCATTCGATGGGGGCAGGCAAAGCCGTTGCTGTGCAAAACCTGGGCGAAAATAGTGCTATGCTGATAATGTTAGGACTGTATTCGGTTTCCGTTATGGCGGGCGTTTCGGTCGTTGCTGTTGGCATTGGTTTTGGTATCTTACTTTCTTTGGCAATTGGGGGGCTGTGGATTTGGGATCTGCTTCGGAAAAATTAATTTCTTATAAAATTGAAGGTCTGTTATGGATGAAAAAATCCTGAATCAGCTTAGTATTGAACTTGGAAAGAGATTAAAACGAAAAGAATTATCTGTGACCTGTGCAGAATCTTGCACAGGGGGTTGGATAGCTAAAGTGATCACAGATATTGCGGGAAGTTCAGCCTACTTTAATCGTGGTTTTGTGACTTACAGCAACGATGCTAAGCATGAAATGCTGGGCGTTTTACCAGAATCATTGGCGCAATTTGGAGCGGTCAGTGAGCAGATCGTAAAAGAGATGGCTAAAGGGGCATTAATCGTCGCTAAGGCAGACGTTTCTGTTGCAGTTAGCGGCATTGCTGGGCCAGAAGGAGGGAGTGAGGAAAAACCGACTGGCACAGTTTGGTTTGGGTTTGCCTTTTACGTTGATGAAAACATCCAGACTGTAACATATCGCCAGCATTTTTCAGGTGATCGCAATGCTGTGCGTCTACAAGCCGTCATTTTTTCTTTGAAAACTTTATTGGATGAAATCATAAAAAATTAGCTTGATGCTGTATGATTATACAGTATAATCATACGGCACTTTGGTATCAGAAACAGTTTATCAGCAGTGAGGCAGCCCCTTCATTGCTTGCGAAGGAGTCAACATGGCTAACGATGAAAACAAACAAAAAGCACTAGCAGCAGCGCTGGGCCAAATTGAGAAACAATTTGGTAAAGGTTCCATCATGCGTTTGGGTGAAAATCGCTCAATGGATGTTGAAACCATCTCTACCGGTTCCCTGTCACTGGATATTGCATTGGGTGCGGGTGGTTTGCCAATGGGCCGGATTGTGGAAATATACGGACCAGAATCTTCCGGTAAAACAACGCTGACCTTGCAAGTTATTGCCGCTGCCCAGCGCGAAGGCAGAACTTGTGCTTTTATTGATGCCGAACATGCTCTTGATCCGGTTTATGCGAAAAAACTGGGTGTAGATATTGATAATCTGTTGTGTTCTCAGCCTGATACTGGCGAACAGGCATTGGAAATCTGTGATGCCCTATCACGTTCTGGTGCTGTTGATGTGATTATTGTTGACTCTGTTGCAGCATTAACACCAAAAGCAGAAATTGAAGGTGAAATCGGCGACTCTCATATGGGCCTGGCTGCACGTATGATGAGCCAAGCGATGCGTAAATTAGCGGGAAATTTGAAAAACTCGAATACCCTGTTGATTTTTATCAACCAGATCCGCATGAAAATTGGTGTGATGTTTGGTAACCCAGAAACGACCACAGGTGGTAATGCACTGAAGTTCTACGCATCTGTCCGTTTGGATATTCGCCGCACTGGTTCGGTGAAAAATGGCGACGAAGTGGTTGGTAGCGAAACACGTGTGAAAGTAGTCAAGAACAAGGTTGCTGCACCATTTAAACAGGCCGAATTCCAAATTCTCTATGGTGAAGGTATCAACACTTTTGGTGAGTTGGTCGATCTGGGTGTTAAACACAAAATGGTAGAAAAAGCAGGTGCATGGTATAGCTACAATGGCGAAAAAATTGGACAAGGTAAAGCCAATGCTACTATGTATCTGAAAGAACACCCAGAAATTGCATCCGAGTTGGATAAAAAACTGCGCGATTTACTGTTGAATAATACAGGTGAGTTCAGTAGTGCAGCGACGGATTACGTGACAGATTATGAAGACAACGGCGAAGAAGTGAATCACGAAGAGTTTTAATACGTATTTGTCTTCCAATTCAGTCATAATAAAGAGCTAATCTGGCTTTTAAAAACCACATCCATATCGGGTGTGGTTTTTTATTTTTACGCCCGTTTCTCTGGCGGAAATAAACATCCTTGAAATAGGCGTATTGAAACAGGTGTAATGAACAGACTTTCAGAAAATCTTTAGACGAATTACAATGCTGGAAGGCGAATGGATTTATATGGGATTTTACTTCTTATGGAAGACTCTCTATCTTAACCCCACTTTAATTTATTCGTGAGTTGAAATGGTGACGCGATATACCACCTCAACCATTCATAGATCTGTTTTTTCAGCTTGATTTCGGGACAATTATGAGCAAAAGCACCGCTGAGATCCGTCAAGCGTTTCTTGACTTTTTTCATACTAAAGGGCACCAGATAGTACCAAGCAGCTCGTTGGTGCCAACCAATGATCCAACATTGTTGTTCACCAACGCAGGGATGAACCAGTTTAAAGATGTCTTTTTAGGATTGGATAATAGACCTTATTCTAGAGCAACAACGGCTCAGCGCTGCGTTCGTGCTGGCGGTAAACATAACGATTTAGAAAATGTGGGTTATACAGCCCGTCACCACACTTTCTTCGAAATGTTGGGTAACTTCAGTTTTGGCGATTATTTTAAACAAGATGCAATTAAATATGCATGGGAGTTACTGACCAGCGAAGAGTGGTTTAACCTGCCGAAAGAAAAACTGTGGGTTACTGTCTATGAGACAGACGATGAAGCTTATGACATTTGGCATAAAGAAGTCGGAGTTCCAGCAGAAAGAATCATTCGTATAGGTGATAACAAAGGTGCTCCATATGCGTCAGATAATTTCTGGCAAATGGGGGATACTGGCCCATGCGGTCCTTGTACGGAAATTTTCTACGACCACGGCGAACATATTTGGGGTGGTCCTCCAGGCAGCCCAGAAGAAGACGGTGACCGATATATTGAAATTTGGAACATCGTTTTCATGCAATTCAACCGTCATGCCGATGGCACTATGGAGCCGTTGCCAAAACCGTCCGTTGATACCGGCATGGGGCTGGAGCGTATCACAGCTGTCTTGCAACACGTCAACTCCAACTACGAGATTGACCTATTCCAAAGCTTAATTGCTTCGGTTGCAGAAGTGACCGGAGCGACAGATCTTACCAATAAATCTCTGCGTGTTGTCGCAGACCATATCCGTGCATGTGCGTTCCTGATCTGTGATGGGGTTATTCCATCCAATGAAAACCGTGGCTATGTACTTCGCCGTATCATTCGCCGTGCTGTTCGTCATGGCAACATGCTGGGGGCAAGAGAAGCCTTCTTCTACAAGCTCGTTGCACCATTGATTAAATTCATGGGGGCGGCTGGTGAAGAGCTGAAACAACAGCAAACTTTGGTTGAACAGGTATTAAAAACCGAAGAAGAACAGTTTGCTCGTACTTTAGAGCGTGGTTTACAGTTGCTGGATGAAGAGCTGGCTAAATTATCGGGTGATACGCTCGATGGTGAAACCGCTTTCCGTTTGTATGATACCTATGGTTTCCCTGTTGATCTGACTGCGGATGTTTGCCGCGAACGTAATATCAAAGTAGATGAAGCTGGTTTTGATGCAGCGATGGAAAACCAGCGTCGTCGTGCTCGTGAATCCAGTGGCTTTGGTACTGATTACAATGAGCTGATCAAAGTTGATGGACGCAGTGATTTTTGTGGTTATGAACATAATTCACAGCAAGCTGCTGTTATCGCTATCTTCCGCAATGGTCAAGCCGTTGAGCAAATTCACGCTGGTGAAGAAGCGATCATTATACTTGATAAAACTGCATTCTACGCTGAATCTGGTGGACAGGTTGGTGATACGGGTAAATTGTCGAACGGCAATGGTGTATTCGACGTTGTCGATACACAAAAATATGCTCAGGCAATCGGTCACATTGGTAAGTTGATAAGTGGTAGTTTGAGCGTTAATCAGACAGTTAATGCTGAAATTGATGTGGTACACAGAGATGCGATTCGTTTGAATCACTCAGCGACCCATTTATTACATGCGGCATTACGGCAAATTTTGGGAGAACACGTTGCCCAAAAAGGTTCTTTGGTAAATGATAAGTATCTGCGCTTTGACTTTTCTCACTTTGAGGCCATGAAGCCAGAACAGATCCGTCAAGTCGAAAACTTGGTGAATGAAGAGATTCGCAAAAATTCACCAATTGTTACAGAATTAATGGAGCTGGAAGAAGCAAAAGCTAAAGGTGCTATGGCATTGTTTGGCGAGAAGTATGACGAAAAAGTACGTGTACTCAGTATGGGTGGCTTTTCTACCGAATTATGTGGTGGTACTCATGCGAGTCGCACAGGTGATATAGGGTTGTTCCGTATATCTAGTGAATCGGGTACAGCAGCAGGAATTCGCCGTATTGAAGCTATTACGGGGCAAACTGCACTAAACGCTATCTATCAGCAGGCTGATTTACTGCAAGACATCGCTCATCTGGTGAAAGGTGATATCAGTAGCCTGAATGAGAAAGTGAAAACGACACTGGACAGAACGAAACAGTTGGAAAAAGAGTTGCAACAGTTGAAATCTCAGCAAGCCGCTCAGGAAAGTTCTTCCCTGGCAAACCAAGCCAAGGAAATCCAAGGTGTTCGTCTGCTGGTGACACAATTAGGTGATATAGAGCCCAAAATGCTTAGGACGATGGTTGATGATCTAAAAAATCAGTTAGGATCAGCAATTATTGTGCTTTCTACAGTGACTGGTGATAAAGTCAGTCTAATTGTTGGTATAACGAAGGATTTGACTGCTAGAATAAAAGCAGGTGATTTAATCTCTTTTGTCGCCCAACAAGTTGGAGGTAAAGGAGGAGGTCGTCCTGATCTGGCTCAGGCTGGTGGGACCGATGTAACCGCTCTTCCTTCCGCATTAGCTAGTGTAGAAGAGTGGGTAACATTGCGGTTATAGTTGGTATTGCCGTGACAGCAGTGGCACCATGAAAGCATTTTTTTATGGTGCCGAATGTTTTTTGTTGTGAAATTGTTGAAATGTTGGGCACATACTTATATTTTAGCTATCCTATAGATATAGGAAATGTGTTCAAAACTGCTTATACTTTAAGTAGATATCATTGCTTTACGTTTTCACGGTGTTTGATGGATAATAGCGGGGAAACCTAGAGACCCGACTCTTTTAAATTTTCAAGGAGCAAAGAATGCTTATTCTGACTCGTCGAGTTGGTGAAACGCTCATGATAGGCGATGAGGTAACAGTCACAGTACTGGGAGTTAAAGGCAACCAAGTTCGCATTGGTGTAAATGCGCCCAAGGAAGTTTCTGTTCACCGTGAAGAAATTTATCAACGGATTCAGGCGGAGAAATCTCAGCCTACAACTTTTTAATTCAAGAATGGCGTCCACGCTTTTATAAGACTTGGGCGCTACTCTACTCTTTTCTCTGCTTCTTTCTACTTCCCTGTTTTGTCACTCCTACTATGTTTATCTCTTTTTGATACCTTGTTTCTATTCTCTCATGTCTTCTTATTTTCTATCTGTTGAAAAAGCCTCGTTCATGAGGCTATAGAGATGAATAATCATTTTCATAAATTTTAACAGCTTTTAGATAATTTCATTGTTGGTAAAACAATCTTTTAGATGCTAAACCAAGCATTTTGCGTGCTAAGTGTTCAAACGAAAAAAAGTTTCGAAAAATTGTTTGACTTATCAGGCAGGGAAAGTAATATGTGCGCCATCGCAGCGACGAAGAGCTTGAAGGAAAGCTTCGGGGTAAATACCAGAAGTAAAGATTTTAAAAGCTACGGAGTGAAAACTTCTAAGTCGCAGGTTTTGAAAATGGTGAGGTGGCCGAGAGGCTGAAGGCGCTCCCCTGCTAAGGGAGTATGTGGTTAAGAGCTGCATCGAGGGTTCGAATCCCTCCCTCACCGCCATTAATATGCATCCATAGCTCAGCTGGATAGAGTACTCGGCTACGAACCGAGCGGTCGGAGGTTCGAATCCTCTTGGATGCACCATTTAAATACCGCGATTTTTTAGGTATCTCAATTCTAGTCAGGCAATCAATAGCGCCTGAGCAGAAATAGAAAACCGACAACGCATCCATAGCTCAGCTGGATAGAGTACTCGGCTACGAACCGAGCGGTCGGAGGTTCGAATCCTCCTGGATGCACCATTTTAGATGATCCCGATTCTGGGAGATCACAATTCTATCAGATCAGGAAATCAATAGCGCCTGAACAGAAATAGAAAACCGACAACGCATCCATAGCTCAGCTGGATAGAGTACTCGGCTACGAACCGAGCGGTCGGAGGTTCGAATCCTCCTGGATGCACCATTTTTAGATGTCCCGATTTTGGGAGATCAAGATTGTATCGATTCAGGCAATAAATAGTGCCTGAAAAGAAATAGAAAACTGACAATGCATCCATAGCTCAGCTGGATAGAGTACTCGGCTACGAACCGAGCGGTCGGAGGTTCGAATCCTCCTGGATGCGCCAGCTTGAACCCCCTGCCTTATCAAGGCAGGGGTTTTTCTTTTATTTCCGTTTAAATATAACATTTGTTTTATTAATTCTGTTTATAATTTGGGCGGAAGTGCATTGCTACCTCTATGTAAGCAGCGACAACTTGAGTTGTTTCATATAAAGTAAACTTTTAGTAATAATCTTTTAAACTCCACGGGAGGACAAATTGATCCCGGACGTATCAAAAGCATTGTCATGGTTAGAGGCAAACCCAACCATATTAAACGGCATTTGTCGTGGCATTGAACGTGAAACATTGCGTGTTACTCCAGACGGTCATTTAGCTAAGACGGGGCATCCAAAATCACTTGGTGCTTCTTTAACGCATAAATGGATTACAACTGATTTTGCTGAATCTCTACTAGAGTTTATTACCCCTGTTGATAGTAATATAGATAGAACCATTGCTTTCCTTAAAGATTTGCATATCTATACTGCCCGGAATCTGCACAATGAGAAAATGTGGCCTTTAAGTATGCCATGTTTTATCGATAAAGAAGAAAATATCACTTTGGCTCAATATGGTACGTCTAACTTGGGCCGCTTTAAGACTTTGTACCGTGAAGGATTAAAGAACCGTTATAGCGCACTCATGCAAACAATTTCTGGTGTGCATTATAATTTTTCTCTGCCGATGAGTTTTTGGCAGGCATGGTTAGGTATTAAAGACGCTGAAACAGGAAAAGAGCAGATTTCAGATGGCTACCTTCGTTTGATCCGCAATTATTACCGCTTTGGCTGGGTGATCCCTTATTTATTTGGTGCATCACCGGCAATTTGTTCTTCATTCTTACGTGGACGAAATACCGCATTATCTTTCGAGAAAACCGAAAGAGGGACTTGTTACCTGCCTTATGCAACTTCGTTGAGGATGAGTGACCTGGGGTATACCAATAAATCGCAAAGTGATCTGAATATTACTTTTAATCATCTTCATACCTATGTAGAGGGACTTAAGAAAGCCATTCATAAGCCATCTGAAGAATTTGCGGCAATCGGTATCAAAAAAGGAGATAAATACTTACAGCTCAATACTAATGTCCTTCAAATTGAAAATGAGTTGTACGCACCAATTCGTCCCAAACGCGTCACGAAAGAGGGCGAGTCACCTTCAGATGCTTTGTTAAGAGGTGGTATAGAATATATTGAAGTGCGTTCTTTAGATATCAATCCTTTTTCCTCCGTTGGGGTTGATGAGACGCAAATTCGTTTTCTTGACTTATTTTTGATATGGTGTGCTTTGGCTGATGCCCCTGAAATGGGAAATGAGGAACTTGCCTGTTGCCGTGGAAACTGGAATAAAGTTATCTTAGAAGGGCGTAAACCAGGGTTGTCTATTGGTCTTGGTTGTGGGATTGAGCAACAACCGCTTAAGATTGTGGGACAAGAGTTATTCAGGGATTTAGAGCGGGTTGCCGAAGTCCTGGATGCCTGTTCAGGGACGCAATATCAGTCAGTCTGTAAAGAATTAGTTAATATGTTTGAAGATCCATCACTAACGTTTTCTGCACGTGTCCTGGACAAAATGAAATCTCAGGGGATAGTGGGTTTTGGATTGGAACTGGCAGACCAGTATCATAACGAATTGATTGAAGAACATTATTCAATTTTGAGTGATGAAAATTTTTCTGTTGAACGTGAAGTTTCTGTATCACGTCAGTATGATCTTGAACAGCAAGATAATATGAGCTTTGAAGAGTATTTAAAGCTTCATGCTGAGCGTTAAAAAAGAAAACGGCCACCAGTGGTGGCCAAATAAAATATCTTAGAGAATAGGGATGATAACAATTTTGCGCGTCTTCATATCTTATGACCAGCCGCAAATGAAAAGGTTTCACTTATCTGAAAAAATCTTCGTAAAAAATCTGATACCTTAGGAGGTAGTATTATGCCTTTATTGGATAGTTTTACAGTTGACCATACTCGTATGGCTGCACCTGCTGTTAGAATTGCCAAGACAATGAAAACGCCTCACGGCGATACTATCACAGTATTTGATTTACGTTTTTGTGTTCCTAATAAAGCAGTGATGCCAGAACGGGGAATTCACACACTTGAGCATTTGTTTGCGGGTTTTATGCGCAATCATTTGAATGGTGATGGTGTTGAAATCGTTGATATTTCCCCAATGGGATGTCGTACTGGTTTTTATATGAGCTTAATTGGTGCTCCGGAAGAATTGAGAGTGGCTGAGGCTTGGAAAGCGGCAATGGAAGATGTGCTAAAAGTTCAAGATCAGAGTCAGATTCCGGAATTAAACATTTATCAGTGCGGTACATATGAAATGCACTCATTGAAAGAAGCCCAAGATATTGCTCAGCGTATCCTCGATTCTGGTGTTCGTGTCAATTATAACGATGAATTGGCACTGCCTGAAGAAAAACTGGTGGAGCTTCAAGTTTAGTTTGTTAGATATTGTATATGATAACGACTATTACATTTGGTGATGGAGCTTGTGGTTAAGTAATCAGATCGGCTTTATGTTATTGAGGGGCTAGCTTATTCCGCTAGCCCTTATACCTACATTCGTGTTCTTTTCTCTCTATATTTTTAAAATCATTAATTTCATTAATTATTTTTATTTGGTTACATATACCAATCTAACTTCAAGATGCGTGTGATATCTCCCCGCGTAGCGGGGAGATATAAACAATCACATTGATTTGCAAGTTGGATTGGTATAGCGGTTAACTGATGATTCACTGAATTAAATTTATACTTTATTTTGTATTTTGGTTTATCGGTGTTACACGAACTTGCTTGATAACATTATCTTGCACCGCAAGAACCTCAAAATTGTATTTATTAATTTGCACGTTAGCGTTTAATTCAGGAATTTCACCTAGTTCTTCCAGAATCATTCCATTCATTGTCCTTGGGCCATCTTCGGGAAGCGCCCAACCGAAAGCTTTATTTAATTCACGGATATTAGCTGTGCCATCAACCAGAACGGTGCCATCACTTTGCGGAAGAACTTCTTCTGCCAGAGTTGGCGACATAGAAGTGGTAAAATCACCGACAATTTCCTCTAAAATATCCTCGACAGTCACTAGTCCTTGAATATCGCCATATTCATCAACGATTAGGCCAGCTTTTTGTTTGTTACGTTGGAAATTAACAAGTTGGATATTTAATGGTGTGCTAACTGGGATGAAATAGATTTTATCTGCGGCTTTGAGTAAATTTCTTTTTGTAAATTCTTTTTTCTCCATCATCAGTCGGTAGGCTTCACGCACTCGGAGCATACCGATGGCATCATCAAGGGAGTCTCGATATAACACAATACGTCCATGTGGGGAGTGTGTCAGTTGCCTGATAACGCACTTCCAATCATTGTTAATATCAATGCCGACAATTTCATTACGTGGGATCATAATGTCACCAACGGTAACTTTCTCAAGATCTAATATTGAGAGCAGCATGTCTTGATTGCGGCGTGATAGATTGCCGTTTGATTCATTTACAATTGTGCGTAGCTCGTCTTTACTGACGGCATCACTGCGGATATTAGAGGTTTTGATACCCAAACAGCGCATAAACAGCAAACTGATCTTATTAAATGACCAGACAAGAGGCAGCATAATTTTTTCTAGGGGGCGTAACAGGAAGCTACTTGGGAATGCAATCCTTTCAGGGTAAAGCGCTGCAATGGTCTTTGGCATCACTTCAGAAAAAATAAGAATAATGAATGTGAGTACACCTGTTGCAATAGCAACACCGGCATCACCATAGAGTCGCATACCAACGATAGTAGCAAGAGAAGACGCCAAAATATTGACAAGATTATTACCGATAAGTATCAGGCTAATGAGTCTGTCTGGATGACGTAGCAGAGATTCCACCCTGCGTGCGGGATTGCTCCCTTGTTTAGCCAAATGGCGTAAGCGATATCGGTTGATTGTCATCATGCTAGTTTCAGAGGCAGAGAAATAAGCCGAAACAATAACCATAACAACAAGAATAATAATCAGTGTACTTGTTGAGATACTCTCCAAAACAGAATTCCTTCCTAATAATTATACAAATTGGCGATGATAAATAACTTATTAATAAACCATCAGTTCCTGTAATAGCCTGCTACCGAAAAAGGCCAGCGTGAGAATAAATGCGCCAATCAAATTGAACCAAATAACACGCTTGCCACGCCATCCTTCATGATAATGCCCCCAAAGCAAAATAACGTAAGTAAACCATGCAATGATAGATAAAATAGATTTATGGATATTTTCTTTACTGAAAATATCATCCATGTACATGATGCCAGTACAGAGCGTCAATGTTAGTAAAATTACACCAACTTGAGTAATGTGAAACATTTTTCGCTCAATTGTCATCAATGGGGGAATACCAGCGGCAAATGTGAGTTTTTTCTTTTTAAGTTGATGATCCAACCAACCAAGTTGCAATGCATAAAGCGCTGCAATGAGTAACGTAGCATAACCAAGTAATGCCAGCCCAATGTGAATAAATAACTCGATACTGTCTTCAAGATGAGTAATAAATTCTCCCGGCATCATGCTCGCCAGTATCAAATTGATCATGGAGAAACTGTAAACAATCGGCAGTAAAAACCATGCACGCCCACGGAAAGCGACGACTGTCATGATGATGCACATAAGTAAGCTAACAATTGAGCCTAAATTCAATAAAGTGAGATTTTGCCCGCTGCTAACATGAAACACTTGATATTTTAATGCAATCGCGTGAGCGATTAACGCAACAATGGCAAAAGAAAGTGCCAGTTTTTGATAACTGTTTTGTTGGCGCAATAAACCTGGCACGATGAGCGTCAGGCTAATGAGATAGGCAAGTAGAGCAATAATTGAAAATATCAGCATAACGTGTATCGTTTTCGCAATGGAATCCGGGTATGGATTGAACCTGAAATTTAAGTATACCGCTAGCAGGAGTAGCCTCCAACCGTTGTTAATCATACTTGGGAATCTCTTTGCAGAGATCACATAATCATCGTGCTATAATTTGCAAAATTTGCCTTACAGGTAGACCCATTTGTAGATATCTGAGCTGAGACCATGTTTGATAATTTAACTGACAGACTATCGCGCACATTGCGCAATATCAGCGGTCGTGGACGACTGACTGAAGATAATATTAAAGATACGCTGCGCGAAGTTCGTATGGCTTTGCTCGAAGCGGATGTTGCATTACCTGTTGTGCGTGATTTTATTGCACGAGTCAAAGAAAGCGCTGTGGGGCATGAGGTTAACAAAAGTCTGACACCAGGTCAGGAATTCGTCAAAATCGTTCAAAATGAATTGGTTAAGGCGATGGGAGAGGTTAACAGTGAACTGAACCTCTCTACACAACCTCCCGCGGTGGTTCTTATGGCTGGTTTGCAAGGTGCAGGTAAAACGACCAGCGTGGCTAAACTAGGTAAGTTGCTGAAAGAGAAAAACAAGAAAAAAGTCTTGGTTGTTTCTGCTGACGTATACCGACCCGCGGCGATCAAACAGCTTGAAACTTTGTCTGAAACAGTTGGCGTTGACTTTTTCCCTTCTGATCCACAGGAAAAGCCTGTTGATATTGTCAATAAAGCGCTCCAACATGCTAAGTTGAAATTCTATGATGTACTGTTAGTCGATACAGCAGGTCGTCTGCATGTTGATGAAGCTATGATGGATGAAATCAAAGCGGTTCATGCAGCTATCAATCCTGTTGAAACCCTGTTTGTTGTTGATGCAATGACAGGTCAAGATGCGGCAAATACAGCAAAAGCATTCAATGAAGCATTGCCCTTAACTGGGGTTGTTTTGACAAAAGTCGATGGTGATGCACGTGGCGGTGCTGCGCTTTCCATCCGCCATATTACGGGTAAGCCCATCAAATTTCTCGGTGTTGGTGAAAAAACGGATGCATTAGAACCTTTCCATCCTGATCGCATTGCATCTCGTATTTTAGGCATGGGAGATGTGCTTTCACTGATTGAAGAACTTGAAAGCAAAGTTGACCGTACCCAAGCGGAAAAATTGGCGTCCAAACTGAAAAAAGGTGACGGTTTTGATTTAAGCGATTTTCTAGAACAGCTTAAACAAATGCGTAATATGGGCGGAATGGCTAGCATGTTGAGCAAAATTCCGGGAATGTCGCAGATCCCTGATGCGGTCAAATCTCAAATGGATGACAAAATTCTGGTCAAAATGGAAGCTATCATTAATTCCATGACGCGTAAAGAGCGTGAAAAACCAGAAATCATCAAAGGTTCCCGTAAGCGTCGTATTGCGATGGGATCGGGCACACAAGTGCAGGATGTCAACCGTTTATTGAAACAGTTTGATGAAATGCAGCGTATGATGAAAAAGATGAAGAAAGGTGGGTTGGCAAAAATGATGCGAGGCATGAAAGGTATGCTGCCACCAGGATTTATGGGGCGATAATCAATAAAGTTGCGAAAGAAAATGTTCTTTGGATTGCTTTTTGCGCCAAAGTGAGTAAAATTTTCGGGCTTTTAAATGGACAGCCGGACGCCATTCCTCGATGGCGTCTGGTTGTTTTGCTAACTAATGAGGATGTTATGGTAACAATTCGTTTAGCTCGTGGCGGCGCAAAAAAGCGTCCGTTTTATCAAGTAGTCGTGACCGATAGCCGCAATGCGCGTGATGGTCGTTTTATTGAGCGTGTTGGTTTCTTCAACCCAATCGCTTCAGGAAAAGCAGAAACTCTGCGTTTAGATCTGGACCGTATCGAACATTGGATTGGTCTGGGTGCATCTGTGTCTGATCGTGTTGCTACACTGATCAAAGACGCTAAGAAAGCAGCTTAATCTGTCGCGGTGGTAACAATGAGCAAACAATCTGGCCTGAAGCACCCTGTTGAGCCAATTGTATTGGGGAAATTAGGATCTGCATATGGCATTCGTGGTTGGCTCAGAGTTTTTTCTTCCACCGAACACGCCGAAGACATTTTTGAATATCAACCGTGGTTTATTCAACGCTTAGGCCAGTGGCAACATATTGAACTGGAAGCCTGGAAATACCATAACCAAGATATTATTGTCAAAATTAAAGGTATTGACGATCGGGATGCGGCGAATTTACTCACTAACTGTCAAGTTGTGGTGGATTGTAGCCAATTACCAGAACTGGAAGCGGGTGATTATTACTGGAAAGACCTTATTGGTTGCCAAGTAATAAATACCGCCGGTTATAACCTTGGGACCATTCATGACATGATGGAAACGGGTTCTAATGATGTGATGGTAATCAAAGCAAACCTGAAAGATGCATTCGGTATCAAGGAGCGGTTGATTCCGTTTCTTGATGGGCAGGTTATCAAGAAAGTCGATCTCGCTACCAAAACCATTGAGGTAGATTGGGATCCTGGTTTTTAATCTCCGGTAAAAACGGTTTAAGTGAGTGGGACGCAGTATGTGGATTGGGGTTATTAGCCTGTTTCCTGAAATGTTCCGCGCAATAACCGATTACGGGGTAACTGGTCGGGCAGTAAAAAATGGCCTGTTGAGTATCGAATGCTGGAATCCCAGGGATTTTACCTACGACCGGCATCGTACTGTTGATGATCGCCCTTATGGCGGTGGTCCAGGCATGCTGATGATGGTGCAACCATTACGGGAAGCCATTCATGCAGCTAAAGCTTCGGCAGGTGATGGTGCAAAGGTGATTTATCTTTCACCTCAGGGACGCAAACTCGATCAACAGGGAGTTTGTGAACTGGCAGCAAATGAGAAATTAATTCTGGTTTGCGGACGTTATGAAGGTATTGATGAGCGTATCATCCAAACCGAAATTGACGAAGAATGGTCTATCGGTGATTACGTTCTTAGCGGGGGAGAGCTTCCTGCAATGACGATGATTGACTCGATATCACGGTTTATTCCGGGAGTATTGGGGCGTCAAGCATCGGCAGAAGAAGACTCATTCGCTGATGGATTGTTGGATTGCCCACATTATACTCGCCCTGAAGTGTTAGATAGTATGGAAGTTCCCTCAGTTTTGCTGTCGGGAAACCATGCAGAAATTAATCGCTGGCGAATGAAACAGTCGCTTGGCCGAACCTGGTTAAGAAGGCCCGAACTTCTAGAAAACCTAGCTCTGACTGACGAGCAAAGGATGTTGCTATCTGAGTTCCAACGGGAATATCGAGATCAGGCAACGAATTAATCCAGACATATCCCGTTGAAGGGATGTCTTTGATATATCAGTTTACCTAGGGTAAGAGAGTTATTATGAGCAACATTATTAAACAACTTGAACAAGAGCAGATGAAGCAAGACGTACCTTCATTCCGTCCGGGTGACACCGTGGAAGTTAAGGTATGGGTCGTTGAAGGTTCTAAAAAGCGTCTGCAGACATTCGAGGGCGTGGTTATTGCGATTCGTAACCGCGGTCTGCACTCTGCATTCACTGTTCGTAAGATTTCTAACGGCGAAGGTGTTGAGCGTGTATTCCAGACTCATTCCCCAGTCGTAGACAGCATCGCTGTGAAACGTCGTGGTGCTGTTCGCAGAGCTAAACTGTACTACCTGCGTGAGCGTTCTGGTAAGGCAGCTCGTATTAAAGAGCGTCTGAACGCAAAATAATACGCTTTCGCTACATCCGAAAGTTTTAAGGCCAGCGCACATGCTGGCCTTTTTACATTCTAAATCAGACAACTGATTTTTTCAGTGGTAAGTCAGATAAGGGGGAGTAAGCTACATAAACGCACTGGCTAAAATATATCCTACTGTACAGGCGCTACTGACGCCAATCAATCCTGGTAACAGAAAACTGTGGTTAATAATGAATTTCCCGATTTTTGTTGTACCTGAACGATCAAAACCAATGCAAGCCAAATCGCTTGGATAAGTAGGTAAAACAAAATAGCCATAGGCAGCAGGGAAGAAAGCGATAAGAAGCTTAGGATCAACGCCAAGTTGTAATCCCATTGGCGCAATAGCTGTTAAGGCGGCAGCTTGGCTGTTAACCAGTTTTGATACCAAAAACAGTACAAGGGCATAAGTCCACGGTTGTGCCTGAACCACATCTTCCAGGACGAGTTTTAATTCACCTAAATGTGAGTGGAAGAAGGTGTCACTCATCCATGCCACACCAAAGACAGAAAAAATCGCAACCATACCTGCTTTGAACACGGCACTGTTGGCGATTTCACTGGTTTTGACTTTACAGGCCATCAATATAATGGAGCCTGCAATTAACATCATCATCTGGATCACCAGATTCATAGAAAGGGGTTTTAGTGTACCTTTTACTTCAAAAGCAGGGCGTAAGTCGGTGAATGCACCAAATAAGACTACGACAGCAATTGCGGAAAAGAAAATCCAGGTTGCCCAATAAGCTTGCTTAGGAAAGACTTGATCTAATAGCGTGTCAGAACCACCATAAATAAACTCACGCTGCTTTGGATCTTTGATTTTCGCCTGGAATTCTTCGTCCTGATCAAGATCTTTTCCTCGACGTAAGCTCCATAATGCAGCAAGTATTACTCCAGTGAGTGATGCTGGTATTGAAACAGCCAAAATGTCCAAGATCCCATATGCTTGCCCAATACCATGGCTGGCAGCAATAATTGACACCAAAGAAACAACGGCGACAGATACAGGAGAAGCGGTAATTGCCATTTGGGAAGCGACAGAAGCAACAGCCATTGGCCGTTCAGGGCGAATACCTTTTTTCAATGCAATATCGCCAATGATTGGAAACATGGTATAAACCACATGACCAGTACCGCAAAGAAAAGTGAGCATCCAAGTGGTCAGTGGTGCCAAAATGGTGATGTGTTGTGGATGACGGCGCAGTAAGCGTTCTGCAAATTGCATCATAACATTTAGCCCACCTGCTGTTTGTAAAACGGAAGCACAACCGATTACAGCAAGAATAGTCAGCATTACATCAACAGGGGGGTTACCTGGTTCCAAGCCAAAGACAAATGTCAGTATAAAGAGCCCAATACCACTGATCAGTCCCAATCCCATTCCCGCATAACGCGTACCTATCAATAAGCATATGATTATTATGGTAAATTGCAGCGTTATCATATCTGTCCTTAACAAGTGTTTGAAAAATAAATAAAAGTTGGTAATACAGACTCTTGCATCTGCATAACTTATAACTTCATTTACAAGCTGTTAGTCGTAACTTCAGATCTATTGGATATACGCATCAAACTTC
Source organism: Xenorhabdus griffiniae (assembly GCF_037265215.1). NCBI lineage: Bacteria > Pseudomonadati > Pseudomonadota > Gammaproteobacteria > Enterobacterales > Morganellaceae > Xenorhabdus > Xenorhabdus griffiniae. Next base: position 1,507,246 of record NZ_CP147737.1, read on the forward strand.
AAATTGCAATTTACAACACGATATGAAGCCTGATTTCTCCCCGCAAAGCGGGGAGAAATCACACACATCTTGAAGTTAGATTGGTATATAACTATTGTTTATAAATATTGTTTTATAGTTTCAAGTAAACATTAAAAACACATATTAATATTATTAGAATATTTATATAAAAATGAGATTGAGATCTTGTTTTTAGTGTTTGATTTATAAAAATATTTATTTTTGTAATAAACTGGATGTAATCGGTTAATAAATTATTTCTATTTTGATGTGATTGTGATGCGTTGTTTACAATGAATTAACTTTAATAATTGTTTATATATTTTGATATGAAAATAAAATTCAACAGCTTGTTAGCATGTTCATGTACCAATGGTCTTCGTATTTTTTGTAAATTAATGTTTACGTTGTAAGGAAAATATTTACGTTTTTGGATTGTAATCTTTACGGCTCATGGTATGTTATCCAGCAGACACTTAGACAAACACTAAACAGACAAGGCAGGTAGAAATGATCATGCAAAAAGACACTCTGAATAACGTTCATATCCTTGATGAGCAAGTCCTCATCACACCAAAGGAGTTGAAACTGAAATATCCGCTAAATAGCCATGATCGATATGCCATCACAAACGCGCGTAATACTATCGCTGACATAATTCAGCATCGCGATCCTCGGTTATTAGTGGTATGTGGTCCATGTTCAATTCATGATGTGGATGCAGCCTTGGACTATGCCCGTCGTTTGAAAGTGCTTTCTGCTGAATTGAGTGATTGTCTGTATATTGTTATGCGTGTCTATTTTGAAAAGCCTCGTACAACTGTTGGTTGGAAAGGGCTAATTAGTGATCCCTATATGGATGGTTCATTTGATATGGATGCGGGGCTGCATATTGCCCGCCGTTTGTTGTTGAACCTGGTAGAAATGGGATTGCCATTGGCTAATGAGGCTCTTGATCCCAATAATCCCCAATATTTAGGGGATCTATTTAGCTGGTCAGCAATTGGTGCCAGAACAACAGAATCTCAAACTCATCGTGAAATGGCATCTGGATTGTCTGTCCCCGCCGGATTTAAAAATGGCACAGATGGTAGTTTGAATACGGCAATTAATGCCATGAAAGCAGCAGCAATGCCTCATCGCTTTATGGGGATAAATCAATCAGGTCAAGTTTGTTTGCTACAAACTCAGGGTAATCCGAATGGACATGTGATATTGCGTGGTGGCGCAGCGCCGAATTACAGTGCAGAACACGTTGCTGATTGTGAACGCCAGATGATTAAAGCAGGGTTAATACCATCGCTGATGATAGATTGTAGTCACGGTAATTCCAGTAAAGATTTTCGTCGCCAGAGTATTGTTGTGGATTCTGTTGCTGAACAGATTATGTTTGGAAATCAATCCATCACAGGGATTATGTTGGAAAGCCATATTAATGAGGGAAATCAATCCTCCGAACAACCTCGTTCTGAGATGAAATATGGTGTTTCGGTGACAGACGCCTGCATTAGCTGGCAGACTACGGAGCAAATATTGAAAAAACTGCACCAACAAATCGCTCCACATTTGGTTAATCGAAACATAATTATGGAAAAAGCAGGATAATCAATATGGCGACAGAATTGTCACAGTTGAGAGCTCAAATTGATGAGGCAGATAAAACCTTATTATCGTTGCTAGCAAAAAGAATGAATTTAGTGACGCAAGTGGGGGAAGTTAAAAGTCAACTCGGTTTACCGATTTATGATCCTGACAGGGAAGCTGCTATGTTGGCTTCCCGCCGTCAGGAGGCGGAAAATATGGGAATTCCTCCTGATTTGATTGAAGATATCTTGCGCCGAATTATGCGAGAATCTTATGTCAGTGAAAATAACAAAGGCTTTAAAAAACTCAGCACTCATTTGGGACCTGTAGTCATTGTAGGTGGTTCAGGCAAAATGGGGCGACTATTCAGCCAATTGTTGACGCTGTCTGGCTATGAAGTCAGGGTGCTCGAAGCTGACGATTGGGATAATGCCGAACATATATTAGCCGGAGCAGGGATGGTGATCGTTAGTGTTCCCATTCACTTGACAGAGAAGATTATCCGTCGATTACCTCCTTTGCCAGAACAATGCATTTTAGTTGACTTAGCTTCAATCAAGCAAAAACCGCTAAATGCGATGCTTGAAGTACATAAAGGACCGGTTTTAGGGTTGCATCCGATGTTTGGGCCAGATGTAGGTAGCTTTGCTAAACAAGTAGTTGTGTATTGCGATGGACGTTATCCAGAGTCGTATCAATGGTTTTTGGAACAAATATCAGTATGGGGAGCGAGGTTGCATCAAATTACTGCGGAGAAGCATGATAAAAATATGAGTTTCGTTCAGGCGTTACGTCATTTCACTACCTTCTCTTACGGACGGCATCTTGCAAAGGAAAATATCGACTTACAACAATTGCTTTCATTATCTTCACCGATATATCGATTGGAGCTAGCGATGGTAGGTCGATTATTTGCACAAGATGCCCAACTGTATGCTGATATTATTATGTCTAGTCCTGAAAATATTGCACTAATACGTCGGTATTACCAAAGTTTCGGGCAGGTGCTGGAAATCTTGGAACACCAAGATAAGTCAGCCTTTATTGAGAATTTTAACCAAGTGAGTAGTTGGTTTGGTGATGAAGCCGCTCGATTTATGAAGGAAAGCCGAGTGCTTTTGCAGCAGGCTAGTGACAACCGAGTATAGGTCTTATTTTAAAACCGGATAGAAACATCCGGTTTTGTCTTTTTACCTTAAGCTGGATCAATAGGAATAATATTTTCTGATGGGTAAGATCCTAACACTTTCAGAAAACGCGTAATTTCCGTCAATTCTTTCAATGCTTGTTGCATTTTCATAGAACGCAGATTGACTTGTACATCAATATAAAACATCTCTTCCCACGGTTTGCCATTTATTGGGCGAGACTCTAATTTACTCATGGGGATATCATGTTTCTTTAGGATAATGAGAGCATCAACCAGTGCTCCTGCTTGCTGCCCGGTTGACATAATAAACGTAGTTTTGGCTGGAACTTGCTCGGATACGTCAATAGATTTACGGGAAACAACAATAAAGCGAGTGCTATTCTCTTGCTGATTTGCCAGGTTGTTTTCTAACACATGTAATCCATAAAGAGTGCCGCCAGCCTCACTGCCTAATGCCGCTATTTCTGGCGAGTTGAGTTCAGCCACTTTTTGCATAGCAGCAGCAGTGCTTTCACAGTAGACAATATTCCAGTCAGGATATTTATTGAGATATTGGCTGCATTGTTGAAACGGTTGGGAATGGCTATAAACGGTTTTTATCCTTGAGATATCAGTTTGCCCAGCAATCAACAGACAGTGGTTGATTGGCAAAGTTATCTCTCCAACAAGGGATAGAGGGGTATGTTGCAATAAATCATAAACCTCATTAATTGCCCCTGAACTGGTATTTTCCAGTGGCAGGATGCCATAATCAGCTTGACCAATCTCAACCAGTGAGAAAATATCTGAGAATTTGTGGCAACTGCACTCAACCAACTGATTAAAGTGACGAGCAGCAAATTGTCGAGCGGCAATATGAGAATATGAGCCTTTTGGCCCTAAAAAAGTAATACGGGCAGAATCGTAAGGTGTCTGATTCAGATATTGTTGTAATAAAGCCTGTTGGGTAAGAACAGAATCCTCAATGATCATCTGGAATAATCGTGTAATGTAAAATCCATCTAATCCACGTGATTTTCCTTTATCAATCAATACATTCAATAACTGTCGTTCACGGTTTTTATCTCGGATAGGGCGATGATCGAGCAGTTTTGTCTGGGCGATGTCACTGGCTAATTGTCGGCGTTTAGCAAGTAGATCCAGCAGTTCTGCATCAATATGACTAATTTCTTCTCGTAAACTCACTAAGTCTCGTTCCATAGTATGTTCCTGATATTCTTATTATGAGTGTAGTCTGTGTATCGTAAATATGTTTGGGATCAGTAAAACAAAAAAACCTCCCTGACGATGGGAGGCTTTTATTCGTCTTCTTAAATTTTCTTTGAAACGAATCAACCTCCTGATGTGAAGGTGAAAAAAAAGAAAAATAACAAAGACGGTTTGATAATCATTTGGCCTGTTAGCCTGCTACTTTATAGTTTCAATAATGTAGTTTAATTAACCTATTTAGCATGGAGTGTCAACAGGCAGTAAAAAACGCGCTCATTGAGCGCGTTAGAGAAAGGATCAGGGAGGATTATACTTCTAAGTTGAGATTGGACTCTTTAACACTATTGTCTGTACGGCGAGCTTCTGCTTTATGCTGTACTTTATTGAGTTGACGCTCTAATTTTGTCAGCAGATCATTGATTGCAGCATACATATCTTCATGTTTAGCGCTGGCTACTAACGTACCATTCGGTGTACCGATTGTGGCATCAACCAAAAACCCTTGCGGTTCTTTTGATAGTACAATATGTGGATTGATTAGATTAACTTGCCATTTGCTCAACTTATTTAGACGGTCTTCTACATGGCTACGAATTGCGGGGGTAATTTCCATTTGTTTGCTGGTAATGTTCACTAACATATAGTTACCTCTTTAAGATGTTGCTCCGTCTCTGATGTGCTCAGCATAGCGCCATTTTGCATAAAAAGAATGATCTAAATCACTTTTATTGAGTGATTTTGGCAGTAATTAACAGAATTGTGATAGCCAAGGAAGATATGAAGAATATTTGTTGCGAAGGAAGCAGTTATGCGTCATTATTAATCAGTTATGGGATTGTTAAATAGCGTTATAATTACAAAAATTGAATTATTTTCAAGGTGAAAATAATCAAGATATAGCCAAATAAAATATGACCAAATGTGCTGATGCGTTTGGTTTGTTGGTGAAACAGAACAAAAGGCAAGTCCTACAAAATCACATTCCCAGCCGTGATATTCTTGGTAACTTCATTAATTAGATAAAAAAACAGTAGCCATTGAGCTACTGTTTTTGATTACGTATTCAAATTTAATGGGATAAGATTTTATACAGGGTTAGCAGCGATCAGCTGTGCCACTTTATCGGCCTCAGCCGTCAATCCTAATTCTTTATAAGCTGACTCCATATAAGGGAGTGCTTTCCGAGTTGCATTAGCATCAGGGTAGTCTCGTAGCATCTGTTCTACCCGATTGACAACCGCTACGTAAGCACTTCGTTTTGTGTAATATTGAACAACGGCAAGTTCATGTTTGGCTAAACGCTCTTTGAGGAAAACTAATCGCTTAGTAGCATCAGTCGAATATTGACTGTTTGGGTAATAGCGCACCAGTTGGTTGAGATCACGGAATGCAGCACGGGCATGTTCAGGATCACGATTTGATCGATCAATGCCGAAAAGACCTTGTAATAGACTGTCATCCAGCGCTTGCGAAACCAAACCACGCATATAGAGTACATAGTCGATATTAGGATGGGTTGGATTCAGGCGCATGAAACGGTCAATGGATGCGAGAGCCAATGGGTATTCCGCTGATTTGTAATAGGCGTAGATTAGATCGAGTTGAACTTGCTGGGAGTACGGGCCAAAAGGATATCGGTTATCAAGGGATTCCAATTGCTTGATAGCCGCTTTATAGTTACCTTCTTGCAGCTTTTCTTGCCCAATTGAATAAATTTGAGATGGCGGGATATCAGGAACAGCATCCTTATTGCTGGAGCATCCAGATAGAACCAGGCTCAATGTGGTCGCTGCCACCAGATATTTCATGCGAATCATCACGTGTTGATTATCCTCTGAGTGTTTTCTGGGAGACTGTCCGTGAAGCTCCCGGCAAAATATGGGGTTACAATAGCACACTATTTTAAATGAAACGGCCTCGCCGTCAAAACTCAACGTAAAATATAGAAGTTATATATGGCTCAACAAATCCGACTTAATGCAATAGTCGCTGAATCTCAGCTTGGTCAACGTTTAGATCAAGCTTTGGCTGAATTGTTCCCTGATTACTCCAGGTCACGTATAAAAGAGTGGATCTTGGATAATAAAGTTCAAGTCAATGGCAAATTAATTAGTAAACCAAAAGAAAAAGTTCTGGGCGGTGAAGAAATTTCCGTTGACGCCATCATTGAAGAAGATGCACGTTGGGAGCCTCAGGATATCGAACTGAATATTGTCTATGAAGATGACGATATTTTGGTCATCAACAAACCACGTGATTTGGTTGTTCATCCGGGCGCCGGTAATCCTGATGGTACCGTATTGAATGCTTTGCTATATCATTATCCTGAAATTGCAGATGTTCCCCGTGCAGGTATTGTTCATCGCCTTGACAAAGATACGACAGGGCTAATGGTTGTAGCAAAAAGCGTTCCGGCACAAACTCGTTTGGTGGAATCTTTGCAACTACGTGAAATAACTCGTGAATATGAAGCGGTTGCTTTGGGATGTATGACGGCTGGAGGAACGGTGGAAGAACCTATCTCTCGCCATCCAACAAAACGGACACACATGGCGGTACATCCTATGGGAAAACCTGCTGTTACCCATTATCGTGTTATGGAGCATTTCCGGGCACATACTCGTTTGCGCTTGCGCTTGGAAACAGGCAGAACCCACCAAATTCGTGTGCACATGGCACATATAAAACACCCGTTGGTGGGTGATCCTCTGTACGGCGGTCGGCCTCGTCCCTTAAAGGGGGCTTCTGATGAATTTCGCGAAGTGATGCGCAATTTTGATCGCCAGGCATTGCATGCAACCATGTTACGTCTTTACCATCCGATCACTGGAATTGAGATGGAATGGCACGCTCCATTACCGGACGACATGGTTAAATTAATTGAAGTCATGAAAGTGGATGCCGAGACTTTCAAAGATGAGATGGATTGGTAGGTAGTCAATGACATCACTGATTTTTCCTGATTGGCCACAGCCTGATAATGTTGGCGCTTGCAGCACTACCCGTTTAGGCGGAGTAAGCCAATCCCCATATGACAGTTTAAATCTAGGTAATCATGTTGGGGATATTCCAGAATACGTGGAACGGAATAGGACACTATTGGTTGAATATGCCCAATTACCGCAGCAACCGACATGGTTGGAACAAGTACACGGAACACGTGTTATCACACTTGATGGCCAGCCCTTTGTGAATAATCAGGCCGATGCTGTTTATACGAATATCCCTGATCAGGTTTGTGCTGTGATGACAGCAGATTGCTTACCCGTTCTTTTTTGCAGTATTTCTGGTGATGAGGTTGCGGCGGCTCATGCTGGATGGCGCGGATTATGTGCCGGAGTGTTGGAGAATACTGTGTCTCGATTTAGCGCAAAACCTGACATGATCCGTGCGTGGTTGGGGCCTGCTATTGGCCCTGAAAAATTTGAAGTGGGAAGTGAAGTTAGGGACGCTTTCATCGCAACCAATCCTGATCTGAAACAAGCTTTTACATCTTATGGTAATAAGTTTCTGGCAAATATTTACTTACTGGCTAAATTAAAGTTGCAGTCAGTAGGAATAACGGAGATTTTTGGTGGAACCGCATGTACTGTCACGGAGGAAAAGAACTTTTTCTCCTATCGTCGTGATGGCAACACAGGGCGAATGGCAACTTTAATCTGGTTGCGATAACCTACTTTACAGGACGATCTTTGGCGTATAGCGGTAAGTTTCCAATTAACTTTTCAGAAAACCTTGAATATTTAAGGAATGACCTTATCTAGTCTCCAGTAGCAAATTCTGACCAGTATTGGAGGTGTTATGCGTCTGGATCGTCTTACCAATAAATTCCAGCTTGCTCTCGCTGACGCCCAATCCCTCGCGTTAGGGCGTGATAATCAATTCATCGAACCAATCCACTTGATGAGTGCATTAATTAATCAAGAAGGCGGTTCAGTACGTCCTTTATTGGCCTCGGCAGGGGTGGATACAGGAAATTTCAATGATCAACTGAATCAGGCTCTGAACCGATTGCCGAAAGTAGAAGGCAATGGTGGAGATGTGCAGGTATCCAACGAACTGGGACGTTATTTAAACCTGTGTGACAAACTTGCACAAAAATCAGGTGATAACTTCATTTCTTCTGAACTCTTTGTTCTGGCAGCGATAGAAGAACGTGGAACATTAAGTGACATGTTGAAAGCGGCGGGAGCAACTAAGGATAAAATCACTAAGGCAATAGAACAAATGCGTGGTGGTGAAAAAGTGAATGAGCAAGGCGCAGAAGATCAGCGCCAGGCATTAAAGAAATATACTATTGATCTGACTGAACGTGCTGAACAAGGCAAATTAGATCCTGTGATTGGGCGTGATGAAGAAATTCGTCGAACTATTCAGGTATTGCAACGTAGAACCAAAAATAACCCTGTCCTTATTGGTGAGCCAGGGGTTGGGAAGACCGCGATTGTTGAAGGTTTGGCACAGCGTATTGTCAATGGTGAAGTTCCAGAAGGGCTGAAAAACAAACGTGTTCTGTCTCTTGATATGGGAGCGTTATTAGCCGGTGCTAAATATCGTGGTGAATTTGAAGAGCGTTTGAAAGGTGTTTTGAACGATCTTGCCAAACAGGAAGGTTCAGTCATTCTGTTTATTGATGAGTTGCACACTATGGTAGGCGCTGGCAAAGCCGAAGGCGCAATGGATGCTGGTAATATGCTAAAACCCGCTCTGGCTCGTGGGGAACTGCATTGTGTTGGAGCCACAACACTTGATGAATATCGTCAATATATAGAAAAAGATGCGGCTTTAGAACGTCGTTTCCAGAAAGTTTATGTGGCAGAACCTACGGTTGAGGACACGATTGCTATTTTACGTGGATTGAAAGAGCGATATGAGTTGCATCATCACGTCCAAATTACTGATCCGGCTATAGTGGCGGCTGCAACATTATCTCATCGCTACATTTCTGATCGTATGCTGCCTGATAAAGCAATTGATTTGATTGATGAAGCAGGGGCAAGTCTGCGTATGCAGATGGATTCTAAACCAGAAGCATTGGATCGCCTTGAGCGTCGTGTTATTCAATTAAAACTTGAGCAGCAAGCGCTGAAAAAAGAGTCTGATGATGCCAGTAAAAAACGTTTAGAGATGCTGAACGAAGAACTGGCAGAAAAAGAACGTGAATATTCTGAATTGGAAGAAGAGTGGAAAGCGGAGAAAGCTGAACTGAGTGGCACCCAGAATATCAAGGCTGAATTAGAAAATGTCCGTATTGAATTAGAAAAAGCTCGCCGTAGTGGTGACCTGGCTAAAATGTCTGAAATTCAGTACGGAAAAATTCCAGAATTGGAAAAACGTCTGGCAACAGCAACAACAGCAGAAAATCGTCATATGAAGTTGCTGCGTAACAAAGTCACGGATGCTGAAATTGCTGAAATACTCGCGCGCTGGACAGGGATCCCTGTATCCAGAATGCTGGAAAGCGAAAAAGATAAGTTACTGCGTATGGAGCAAGAATTGCATAAACGCGTGATAGGGCAGAATGAAGCAGTTGATGCTGTATCGAATGCAATTCGTCGTAGCAGAGCAGGATTATCTGATCCTAATCGTCCAATCGGTTCCTTCATGTTCCTGGGGCCGACAGGGGTGGGAAAAACAGAATTGTGTAAGGCGTTGGCTAATTTCTTGTTTGACAGTGATGATGCTATGGTACGCATTGATATGTCAGAGTTTATGGAAAAACACGCCGTTTCAAGGTTGGTGGGAGCGCCTCCCGGCTACGTTGGATATGAAGAAGGTGGGTATTTGACAGAAGCGGTGCGCCGTCGTCCTTATTCTGTCATTCTGCTGGATGAAGTAGAGAAAGCCCACTCAGATGTTTTCAATATCTTGTTGCAGGTATTGGATGATGGCCGTTTGACTGATGGTCAAGGAAGAACAGTTGATTTTCGTAACACCGTTGTGATTATGACCTCTAACTTAGGCTCCGATATGATTCAAGAACGCTTTGGTACATTGGATTATATAGGTATGAAAAATATGGTGATGGAAGTGGTTGGTCGTCATTTCAGGCCTGAGTTTATTAACCGAGTTGATGAAGTTGTGGTGTTCCACCCATTAGGGAAAGAACATCTGAAATCTATTACGAATATTCAATTGCAGCGTTTATATCAGCGTTTGGAAGATCATGGTTATCAAGTGGAGATAACACCTCCAGCGTTGGAAAAACTAAGCGAAGCTGGTTTTGATCCTGTATATGGCGCTCGTCCATTGAAACGAGCCATCCAGCAAGAGATTGAAAATCCACTGGCCCAGCAAATTCTCTCTGGTAAA